>NZ_BADA01000131.1 GCF_000333395.1 Microbacterium sp. B19 | reverse complement strand
CGACGCGGATCCCCATCATCACCATGTACTTGGCAAAGCGGGAACTGGCGTCGTCCCCCGGGGCCTGCGGGAGCGACGTCGCTGACTGGGCACGGGGCGATGTCTTCACGGTGAACTCAAGGGTACGCCCGTCCGGCCCGGGCCGGACGCGATTAGGCGCCGTATCGAGACGACTGGCTCGCCGCGATCCCCACGAAGACGATGAAGAAGATGATGAGGAGGATCGAGACGCCGATCCCCACCCAGCCGATGATCGTCCCCGCGAGCGCCATTCCGCGGCCGTTCTCTCCGGTGCGCTTGATCTGCGCGAGCGAGATGTGCCCCGTGATGACACCTGTGATCGGTCCGATGACCGGGACGACCCCGATCAATCCCGCGATGGATGCCACGAGCGAGATGATCGCGAGCACGTTCGTCCGCACGGAGGAACCGTAGCCCGCGCCGTACGGAGCGGTGCCGTAGGGCGAAGGTGCACCGTACGCGGGCGCGGCGCCGTAGGCGGGTGCGCCGTACGCGGGTGCGGCCGGGGTCTCGGGTGCGCCGTACGCGGGCGCTGCCGGGGCGCCGGACGCGGGGGCCGGCGGAGCCTCGGGCGCGGGCGTCTCGTACGCGGGCGCCGCGGGGGCGTCGTATGCCGGGGCGGGCGGCGCGGGCGGCACCGGGGGAGCCGCGTACGTCTCGCTCGCCGCTGCGCCGGGGGCCGCCTCGGGGGTCGTGGGCGTGTCGTTCCCGTTCTGCGGGGCGGGGTTGTTGTCGTCGCTCACGAGCGTCCCTTTCGTCGTCCGGAATCCCAGGCTTCCAGCGTCACGCGGGCCGTGTCAAACGTGCGCGACGGCGAGTGACACGGGGTCGTCGGTAGGCTGGGCCGGTTCCGTCCCTCGCACCGCAGGAGTCTCACATGTCCCAGGACCGCGTCGTCGTCGTCACCGGAGGAAACCGCGGGATCGGGCGCGCCATCGCCGAGCGCTTCGTCGCCGAGGGGTGGCGGGTGGCGGTCACCGCCCGTTCGGGCGAGGGCCCCGACGGGACCCTGACCGTGCGTGCCGACGTCACCGACGCCGCCGCCGTGGACGCCGCGTTCACCCAGATCGAGTCCGAGCTCGGGCCTATTGCCGTCGTCGTGGCCAACGCCGGGATCACGAAGGACACGCTGCTGCTGCGCATGAGCGAAGACGACTTCGACAGCGTCGTAGCCACGAACCTCGGCGGTGCCTTCCGCGTTGTCAAGCGCGCCTCCAAGGGCATGCTCAAGGCGCGGTGGGGCCGCGTCATCCTCATCTCCAGCGTCGTCGGCCTGTACGGCTCGGCCGGGCAGATCAACTACGCCGCGTCGAAGAGCGCGCTCGTCGGCTTCGCCCGGTCGCTCACCCGCGAACTCGGCGGCCGCGGCATCACCGCGAACGTCGTGGCCCCCGGCTTCATCGAGACGGACATGACCGCCGAGCTCCCCGCCGACACCCAGGCCGAGTACAAGAAGAACATCCCCGCGGGGCGCTTCGCCTCGGCCGACGAGGTCGCCGGCGTCGTCACCTGGCTCGCGGGCGACGACGCCGCGTACATCTCGGGCGCCGTCATCCCGGTAGACGGCGGCCTGGGTATGGGGCACTGAGCGCAGGACCCTCCGTCGCGCCCCCGCCCCGCGGGATGGGGCGCTGAGCGAAGGACTCTCCGTCGCGCCCCCGCCCCGCCGGGTTCTGCTCGGGATGGGGCACTGAGCGCAGAACCCTCCGTCGCGCCCCCGCCCCGCGGGATGGGGCATTGATCCCGGACACGCCTACGTTCAGCGCACCGCCGCCGTCAGCTTCTCCGCGAACGCCTCGGGCTGCGAGAACTGCGGCCAGTGACCAGACCCGAGCGTGACGACCTCGGTGTCGCGGATCGCCCCGAACTCGTCGGCCCAGGAACCCCACTGCGCGAGAGCGTGCTGCACCGAATCCGCGTCCAGCTGACCCGACAGCACCGTGACCGGGATGTTCCACCGCCGCTCGTCGGACAGGGGCAGCGGGTCGGTGGGCACCGTGCCGGGCACCTCGACCACCCGCTCGGCGACACGGCGCCGGGTGTCGTCGTCGAGGTCGGCGATGTCGGGCTCGTCGAAGAAGTCCCACCCGGGGAACGGCACGACGCCGTCCTCCACGGGGAACTCGGAGATCATCGCGCCGGGCGGGGGCGGCATCGTGTCGACGAACACAACGCGCACGACGCGGTCGGGGCGGGCGTCGGCGGCTCCCCACACGACGTTGCCGCCCCCGGAGTGCCCGACCAGGACCACGGGCTCCGCGGCGGCATCGATCCGTTCGACGACCGCGTCGACCCAGTCCTGGATCGTCGCGGTGGGATCGGCGGGCAGAGTCAGCGGGTGCACGACGTGCCCCGCCTCGGTGAGCGCGGGTGTCACGGCATCCCACGAGGAAGCATCGAGCCACAGGCCCGGGACCAGAATCACGTCCATGCGGCGACCCTACGCGGGGGCTCCGACATTGCGGGAGAGGGCCGCCGTCAGCGCGGCAGCAGGGGGATGACCTCGGCCAGATCCACGCGCCCGATCACGAGGTCGGCGCTCGCGCGGACCGCCGGCTTGGCGTTGAAGGCCAGGCCGAGGCCCGCGACCTCCATCATGCGCAGGTCGTTGGCGCCGTCGCCGATCGCGAACGTGAGGTGCGCCGGCACGCCGTGCTCGGACGCCCACTGACGGAGGGTGTCGGCCTTGGCCGTGGCATCCACGATCGGTCCGTCCACCTCGCCGGTGAGCACGCCGTCGGCGGCGACCAGGCGGTTCGCGCGCCACACGTCGACGCCCAGATCTGGGGCGACGGTGTCGAGCACCTCGTGGAACCCTCCGGAGACCACGCCGACGAGACCGCCGCGGGCGTGGACGGCCTCGATCAGCTCGCGCACGCCGGGGGTGGGCTCGATGCGCGCGATCGCCCGGGCGAACGCCTCGACCGGGACTCCGGCGAGCGCCGCGACCCGCGAGCGCAGACTCGTGGCGAAGTCCACCTCGCCGCGCATCGCCGCCTCGGTCGCCGCGGCCACTTCGGCTCCGCGTCCGGCTTCGTCGGCGAGCAGTTCGATCACCTCGTTGCGGATGAGGGTGGAATCGGCATCCAGCACGACGAGGAAACGGGCGGTCTCGGGCACGGCCTCGACCCTAGCGCGTCACGCGGCGACGCACGCGGCACCGGTCGCGGGCGCCGCGCGTAGGCTCAGAAGACCCGTGCCCGATTCCGGAAGGACTTCCCCCATGGCCGACGTCGAGAGCTTCACGCTCGATCACACCGCCGTTCTCGCTCCCTACATCCGCCTCATCGGCACCGAATCGGGTCCGCGCGGCGACGTCATCTCGAACTTCGACGTGCGTCTGGTGCAGCCGAACGAGGGCGAGATCCCCACGGCGGGCCTCCACACGATCGAGCACCTCCTCGCGAGCCTGCTGCGCGACCGCATCGGCGGCGTCATCGACATCTCGCCGTTCGGATGCCGCACCGGTTTCCACCTGATCATGTGGGGCGAGCCGGACCTCGGCGATGTCGTCACCGCCGTCAGCGACTCGCTGCGCGCGATCGCCGAGGACGTCGAGTGGGAGGATGTCCCGGGCGTCGACGCGTTCAGCTGCGGCAACTACCGCGATCACAGCCTCCACACGGCCCGTGAGTGGTCGAAGCTCGTGCTCTCCCAGGGGATCAGCCGCGACGCCTTCGCGCGCGTCGGCGTGTGATGTTCGACGAACTCC
>NZ_BADA01000132.1 GCF_000333395.1 Microbacterium sp. B19 | reverse complement strand
CGCGCGCACCCGCATCCTCCACTCCCGCGGCCTGGGCTCTCTCGCCCTGGGCATGCACGACCGCCTCGATGGCCATGGGCGACGACGACCCCGCGGTCGCCGCGAAGGCGATGAAGAAGTACGCCCGGCTCACGGAAGAATTCGAATCGGCCGGCGGGTACGCGGCCGAAGCCGAGGCGGCATCCATCGCCCACAACCTCTCGCTGCCGGACCGTATCCTCGACCAGCCCCTCAAGACCCTGTCGGGCGGTCAGCGTCGTCGCATCGAGCTCGCGCGCATCCTGTTCTCGGACGCGCAGACGATGATCCTCGACGAGCCGACCAACCACCTGGATGCCGACAGCGTGGTGTGGCTGCGCGAGTTCCTCAAGGGCTACAAGGGCGGCCTCATCGTGATCTCGCACGACGTCGAGCTCGTCGGCGAGACCGTGAACCGGGTCTTCTACCTGGATGCCAACCGCCAGGTCATCGACGTCTACAACATGAACTGGAAGAACTACCTGCGCCAGCGGGTGGCCGACGAGGAGCGCCGCAAGAAGGAGCGCGCCAACGTCGAGAAGAAGGCGACCGCGCTGCAGCTGCAGGCCGCGCGCTTCGGCGCCAAGGCGTCGAAGGCCGCCGCCGCGCACCAGATGGTCGCGCGCGCCGAGAAGATGCTCTCCGGTCTCGACGACGTGCGTCAGGACGAGCGCGTCGCCAAGCTCCGGTTCCCCAAGCCCGCTCCCTGCGGCAAGACGCCGCTCATGGCGTCGGGGCTGTCGAAGTCGTACGGCTCTCTCGAGATCTTCACCGACGTCGACCTCGCGATCGACCGCGGCTCGCGCGTCGTCATCCTCGGCCTGAACGGTGCAGGCAAGACGACGCTGCTGCGGATCCTCGCGGGCGTCGACCAGCCCGACACCGGCCAGCTCGAGCCCGGGCACGGCTTGAAGATCGGCTACTACGCGCAGGAGCACGAGAACCTCGACGTCAACCGGTCGGTGCTGGACAACATGATGTCCGCGGCCCCCGACATCACGGCGACCGAGGCGCGCAAGGTGCTCGGCTCGTTCCTGTTCGTCGGCGACGACGTGCTCAAGCCCGCCGGGGTGCTCTCGGGCGGCGAGAAGACGCGTCTCTCGCTCGCGACGCTTGTGGTGTCATCGGCGAACATGTTGCTGCTCGACGAGCCCACGAACAACCTCGACCCCGCCTCGCGCGAGGAGATCCTCGGCGCCTTGGCGCACTACGAGGGCGCGGTCGTGCTCGTGTCGCACGACGAGGGTGCCGTCGAGGCCCTCAACCCCGAGCGCGTGCTGATCCTCCCCGACGGGGTGGAAGACATCTGGGGCCGCGACTACGCGGACCTGGTGACGCTGGCATAGCGATCAGCGCACGTCCAGCCCGGGTTCACCGCGCGTCGAGCAGGGCGTCCTCGTCGGCGGCGTCGTCGTCACGGGGACGCTTGCGGTCGCGGTGCGCGGCGACCGGGTCGAGCTTCGTGCGCGGTGTCGGGGCGGGCGGTTCCTCGCCGCGCTCGAGAGCGTCCTCGATCTCTTCCCGACGGATGCGGCGCTCGCTCCGGATGACGTAGACCAAGAACCCGAAGCCCATGATCGCGAACAGGATCCACTGGATGGCGTAGGAGAGATAGGGACCCGGGTCGTTGTCGGGTGGGTCGACCGCCGCCGGGGCGTCGGCGGGTGCGGGGCTCTCCGACGCGAGGAGACCGTACGCGCCCTGTTCGAGCGGGCCGGCCTGGTCGGCGACGAGTCCGAGGTTGATGGTGGGCACCTGACCCGGCTCGGTGGTGCGCTCCGACGACGGTGCCGCCTCACCCGGACGCAGTCGCACGACGATCTCGACCTGCCCGCTCGGGGGTGCCGGAATGGCATCCGGTTGCGCCTGACGCTCGCCGGGCGGGAGCCATCCGCGATCGACGAGGAAGATCCGGCCGTCGTCGAGGCGGAACGGCACGAGCACCTCGTACGCGGCGGATCCCGCGTGCGCGCGGTTGCGCACGAGCAGTTCCTTATCGGCCTCGTACTGCCCCGTCAGCTGCACAGGACGCCATTCGTCGCCGGGGGCCAGGTCGGCACCGGGAGCGAGGAGTTCGCCGAGCGGCACCGGTGTGGCGTCGTAGTTGTCGGCGACGAGCTGCAGCTGTTCGGACCGGTCGGCGTTGCGGGAGAACTGCCAGTGCGACAGGAAACCGCACGCGATCGCGAACAGGACGGCGATCCCGGCGTACATCGCCCAGCGGGCCGCCGGCGGCATCGTGCGGGCGCTCACGCCGGATCACCCGCGAGCGCGACGACCTCGACGGGGAAATCGCGGGCCCGAAGGAACTCGCGCAGGTAGCCGACGTGCTCGTCGCACGCGACCCAGGTCTTGCGGCGATCCGCGGCGTGGATCCGCGGGTTGCGCCACCGGATCGCCCACACCGCGGCGGCCCGGCAACCTGCTCGGGAGCAGTCGACGGACTCGTCGATCACGACCGGTCGTCGCGCGGCTGCTCGAGGCGCGGGGTCTCGGCGATGCGGATGACGGTCGGGGCGTCGGCCGCGGGAGCGGCGGGCGTCGTGGGTGCGGCCTCGATCATGCGCTCGGGGTTCACAGCCTCGGGCACGTTCGCGTCCTGGCCCACGTTGGCCACGACCACCGCAAGGTAGGGCAGGAAGATTGCCCCGGCGGCGAACACGAACGTGTACCACCCGTACGGCGTCACCAGAGCCATCGCCGCGAAGCACGCGACGCGGATCCCCATCATCACCATGTACTTGGCAAAGCGGGAACCGGCGTCGTCCCCCGGGGCCTGCGGGAGCGACGTCGCTGACTGGGCACGGGGCGATGTCTTCACGGTGAACTCAAGGGTACGCCCGTCCGGCCCGGGCCGGACGCGATTAGGCGCCGTATCGAGACGACTGGCTCGCCGCGATCCACACGGCTTACACGTATCTCGTCACGGATCATTGGTCCCCCGACGCCGCGTACACGTTCCTCAATCTCGCGGACGAGACGGCGGCCATCGATTGGCCCATCCCCTTGTCCGAGTCGGAGATCAGCGCGAAGGATCACGGTCATCCCCGACTCGCCGATGTCATCCCCATGGCGGGAAAGCGGATTCTCGTCGTCGGAGCAAGCGGACAGGTCGGACGAGCGCTCCGCGACGTCTATGCACACGACGCGTCCGTCGAGTATGCGACCCGCGCAGATCTCGATCTGAGCGACCCCGACCTGGCCGGCGCACGTGCATGGCGCGACTACTCCGTGATCGTGAACGCGGCCGCGTACACCGCCGTGGACGACGCGGAGACGCCCGCGGGCCGTGTCGAGGCGTGGGCGGCCAACGCCACGGGGGTATCGCGCCTCGCATCCGTCGCCGCGACCCATGGCATCACCCTCGTGCACATCTCCAGCGACTATGTGTTCGACGGGACGGCGGACGGGTTCTACGACGAAGACGCGTCGTTCAGCCCTCTCGGCGTGTACGGCCAATCGAAAGCCGCGGGCGACCTCGCGGCCGCGACCGCTCCGCGTCACTACATCCTGCGCGCGAGCTGGGTCGTGGGCACCGGACGCAACTTCGTCACGACCATGGCCGACCTCGCGCGTCGCGGGGTGTCCCCGCGTGTCGTCGCCGATCAGCGCGGCCGGCTGACCTTCGCTACGGACATCGCTCGAGCCATCCAGCATCTGGTAGACGTCCGGGCCCCGTACGGCGCGTACAACATCTCCAGCAGCGGTGATGTGATGGCGTGGTCCGAGATCGCGCGCGAGGTGTTTCGGTCACTCGGAGCCGATCCGTCCCTCGTCGTCGACACGTCGACAGCGGAGTACTTCGCCGGGGCCGAGCGAGTCGTCGCACCCCGCCCGAGCAACAGTGCGCTCTCGCTCACCAAGATCGAAGCGACGGGGTTCGTCCCGACCGACGGTCTTTCCGGTCTGCGCGACTACGTCGGGTCCTGACCCGCGCCCCGCGCGGTTCAGGACCCGACGGTGACGGTCTACGCCTCGAGGGCCTCGCGGCGGGGCTCCGGATACTCGATACGCGGGTTGAAGGCGATTCCCTGGAGGCTCTTGCCGAGAAGCTTGAGGCGGAGCGGGAGCGAGACACGTCCCCGGTGCAAACTCACCATCAGGCGCGCAACGAACTCGAGGTAGTACAGCACGCCCCGGTGGTGCAACTGGTACGAGGCCTCGTTACGCACTCCGTAGGCGAACTTCCACGCGCTCTTGGCATCCACCATGCTGAAGTTCACGCCGCGGTTGTCGCCCATGTCGTGGATCACCGCACTGTCCATGACCTGCACGCCCGGGCAACGCCGCGTCAGGCGAAGCGTGTACTCGCGGTCATCGAACCAGATGAAGTAGTCCCGGTAGGGAAGACCGTACTCGGCGATCGCCCACCGCGGGATGAGAACGCTGACGAACGAACATGCCGTCACCATCACGTTCGATTGACCGCGAACCAACAGGCGCGCCCAATCCCACGTGGGAACCGGGTTGTTCATCTCGCAGATGGTTCCGTCCACGAACTTCACCACGGAGCAGGCGAACGGAACGTCGGCCCCGAGCTCGTCGACGGCCGCATCGAAACCACGGACGAGGGCATCCAGAGCGTCCGGCTCCGGGTAGCAGTCGTCATCCATGATCCACACGTGGTCGACACCTGTGGCATACGCGCGCACCATGCCCTCGGCGAATCCGCCGGCTCCACCGGAGTTCTTCGACATCGTGACGATCTCGTAGGGCAGCGACCAGGAGCGTTCGGCCAGGTAGGCGGCCGTCCCGTCGGTCGATGCGTTGTCGATCACGAGGACCTTCGCGGGAGCGAGAGTCTGCGACTCGATCG
>NZ_BADA01000133.1 GCF_000333395.1 Microbacterium sp. B19 | reverse complement strand
ATGGTCAACGGACGCTGACCCGGCGACGCCGTCGCGAGACACCGAACCATACGGCGTAGGCCAGGGCCAGAACCCCGGCGCCGCCCGCGGCGACGAGTTCGACGGTCCACCCCGGGGGCAGGAACCGCACGGTGACCGTCTGACCCACCTGGGCGCTCGTGACGTTGGCCGTGAGGAGGAATCCGCGCTCCGGATCGACGATTCGAGCACCGGATGCCGTGTATCCCGGCCAGGCGAGCCGGCTGAAGACCACGTCGCCTCCCTGCTCGGGAGCGGAGTCGACACGGAAGGTCACCTGAGACGCGTCCCACGAGACGTCGGAGATGTCGACGCCGTCCGCGGTGCGCACTACTCCCCCGGCACGGTCGACGGGAGTGATGCGATGCAGCGTCCACGTGAAGTCACCGTCTTCGACACGCCACCCGTCGGGCGCCGTGATGGACGGAATGTCGGGACCCTTGATCACGATGACCGTGTTGAGCGCCATGTCGTCGGCGATCGTATGCCCCGCAGAATCGGAGGCGAAAAGAGTCGCGAACGCGTCAGGACACGTCCACCCGCGGAGGTCGACGCACAGATCCTGCGCGTATCGCGTGAACGGGAGCACCGTGTACACGGAGGCCACGTCCTTGCCCGTGGTGTACCAGAGGTTCGCGATCAACGATTCGCGGTAGGAGCGCGGATCCTTCTGGAGCGAATAGACATCGCCGACCACGAAGATTCCGTCGGCCTTGTCGTTCGCCACGCTCTTCATCGCGGACACGGATGACGGCACGTTGAAATTGCCCAGCGGGCTCGTCGGATATCGGGCGATCTGGGGGGCCAGCACGATCAGAGATGCCACGAGCAGCCATGCGGCCGCGATCTGCGGACCACGGGCACCCAACCGTCGCCAGAGGAGCGCGGCGAGGACGGCGAGCTGCACGACGGACCCCAGCAGCACGATGTGCCACGAAGCCGGCTGGGCCGCCCATGCCAACCAGCCCGCGACCGCCATGACCAGACCAGCGACGGCCACACGCCGGACGGAGACGCGGTACGGCCAGCTTCGGGAGAAGACGACGGCGATGCAGACCGCAACCGCGAGGACCGCGTACGGCATCATGCGTGCGGGGTATCGCAGCGGACCGATCACACTGGGACCCACCACCAGTGCGAGCGTCACCACGAGCACGACGATGGGCACGCGCAGCGTCACCAGCGAACGTCGCCATCCCCCCACGGCGAGGACCAGGAGGGGAAGGAGCCAAGTGACGTATGCCAACGGGACCGGCAGCAGATCGCCCCAGTACCCGCGTACCGAACCGACCGCTGTCGCGATGGGCGAGGTGGCGAGGTCGCCGAGATCCATGTTCAGGAACTGATCGTTCAGGATGTCGGATCCGGAACGCTGCGTGACCGGAGCCGTGAGGATGCCGGGCAGATAGACGAAGACGGCCAGGAGAGCGGGGAAGGCCCCCAGCGCCACGATCCGGAGGGCACGACGGCGGTCGCGAGCGATGAGTGCGAGAGCGAGAAGAGCGAGCAGAACCGTGGCGATCTCCAGCACGGCGAAGACGTAGCCGATCGTGACCAGGAGATACGAGAACACGAAATACGGAATGGGACTCATGCCGTCGTCGAGGTGCCGCTTGAGGGCCCACCAGAGGAAGGCGAACAGGGTCACCGTCTGCAGTCCCGTCACCCAGGACGGGGAGTCCATGAAGATCGTCTGGCCCCCTGCGGTGGCAGTGAAGCCCGCCAGAGCAGCCCACCACGGATCGGCGCCGTAGCTACGGGCGAGGAGGAAGGCGCCGACGCACAACCCGACCAGGAAGGCGATCTTCACCAACGTCACGGCCAGCGTGGCGTTGTCGCCGACGTGCATGGACAGGGCCACGAGCCAGGTCAGGGGATTCCAGATGCCCCACTGCCCCTCCGCGAGGTAGTTGCCGCCCTGCCAGGAACCGGGCGACAGCAAGGGGAGTTCTCCCGCCAGCAGATGTGACCCCAGGCCGTACCACTGCCCGAATGCGCCGAGCTGCGTGTCGTCCCAGAACAGGAATCTCGGCTGCCGTACGAGCCGGGCGCCGATCATGACCAGGACCGCGACGATGCTCGCGACCAGCCACAGGCCTGACCGTCGCGCAGGGCTCCGGGTCACCGAGGACTCTCGGGGGATCGCCGTCGTGGTCGGGGAAAGGCTCTGCACCGTACGAGGCTACCCGCTGGCGAAGTTCGCTCAGGAATGGCTCCTAGACTTGGCCGAATGGCGCCGTCCCGCAGATCGACCCGTTGGAAGAGCCTCAGTGTGGCGGCCGTGACGGCGGTCGTCACGGTGATCCTGCAGCAGTGGGGACAGATCGCGGCGGGCCGCAATCCCTTCACACATCTGCGCACCGAGTTCTGGCACGACCAGCTCGGCTACCTCGCCATCGCCGCGGACGTAGCCCACGGACACTTCGACAACAGCGAGCCGGTGACGATGACCGGCATCAGCTACTACCCACGCTTCTACTACAGCACCGTCGGCTTCCTCGGTCGGGTCACCGGACTCCCGACGATCGTGTCGTGGAACATGACGTCCTTCGTGCTGCAGTTCCTCGCCGCCCTTGCCGTCGGTCTCGTCGTCGCCGGTCTCTCTCGCCGTTGGTGGCTCGCCGCGGCGGGCGCACTGCCCTTCTTCACGGGAACGTTCGCTTACGCGATCGCGGGCCGAGAGGGCGCGTGGTACACGCTGCTCGACGCGCACGCGGTGATGTGGGGCCCGTACGGGGTGCTGTTCTCGAACAACGCCGAGACCGCCGGCCTGTGCGTCGGACTCATCGCCGTGAGCGGTCTGCTCTGGGTATGGCGGCCCGGCGGTGGGGCTCGCGCCCGTGTCACCGTCACCCTCGTCGCCGCGGCCCTGATCGGGATGCTCTCGAGCTTCCAGACCTATTCGTTCCTCTCGTTCGCGTACGTCGCGGCCTTCGGGGCAGCGGTCGCAGGGATCTTCGCTGCGCGCCGCAAGCTGGTCGTCGTCCTCGTCTCCGTTCTCCTCATCGGAGCGGTGTTCGCGCTCGGACCCGTGGTCGCCGACCGGATCGGGCAGCTGCCGACGCTGATGTTCGGAATGCTGCCCGCGCTCCCCGGCCTGGTCGTCGCGATCGCGAGGTCCCGAGGGTTGGTCGCGATCGCGGCGGTCGTGGCGGTCGGCGCCGCTCTGCCTCAGGTGCTCTACACGATGCTCGGCGTGGTCAACAAGGACCCCTTCCTCACCTACCGTGTCGCGTCGAACCACCTTCTCGGCATCGTTTCCTGGCAGGCCCTGGTCGGGGCGTCGGTCGTGCTCGTCGGACTGGCCGGAGTCCTGATCGTCGCGCGTCTGGTCCGCGACCGGTTCGCTTCCATCGTGGCGATCACCGCGCTGCTCGTGCTTCCTCTTCTCGCGGTCAACGACGTGTGGGGCGCGAACGCGGAACCGTACCGGTTCTGGATCGAAGGCATCCTGATCGGCGGGAGCGCCGTGATCTTCGGGTTCGCACGGCTGATCGCGGTGGCATGGCCGCCGCGCCACACCCGGGAGGACTCGGGACGCCTCGCGCAGGAGGGCGTCGCTCCGGATGACGGGATGCCACCCACCCGCCGAACCGCGCCCGCGATGGTTCTCATCGGGGTGCTGTCGGTCACCGCGATCCTGTGGATCGCTGCGCTCCCCGACTGGATCGGCTCGTTGCGGGATCCGGAGATGCAGGCGGCCTGGAACCCGTTCACCGAGAGGGAGAACGCGGTGTCCGAGCTCGCTCGGGAGGCCTCGACGTCCCCATCGACCGGGTTGATCACGACGGAGCGCTGCATCGACAACCGCACCGTGAAGGCCAACACGGGCACTCCCGTGGCCAACTACCACCTCGGAATGGCCTGGCCCGACCACAAGGATGCGATCGACGACATCATCTCGGCGCGTGACGCGAACGCACTGGACTTCGATGCGATGCGTGACAGTGACACCGACTGGGTGCTGACCGACTCCAACTGCGAGTCGGATTGGTCAGCGCTCTATGCCGATCGTCTCGAGCGGGTCGACTCGCGCAGCTACCGGCTGGCTCCCGGCGAAACCATCTCCGCCGGCACCTCCGGCGACGGCGAGATCACCCTCTGGCGGGTGCGCGGCTGACACGCCCCGGCAGGGAGATCAGCCCGAGATCGGGTCGCCCGCGGGGAGAGCGGCCAGGGCGTCGCGGGACACCGTCAGGATGCGCGGCGCACTTCCGCCGTTGAGGCCGACCAGCGCTGCCCAGGAAGTGACGTGGCGCAGTTTGCCGTCGCGAGCGACGAACACGTCCGCCGCGCCGTCGGCCTTCACCGCGACCAGGTCGAGAGGTGCGCTCGATGAGCGGTTGAGTGCGCTGCACGCACCCGCCTCGAGGACGACGGGGGTGAACCCCTGCGCGGCCGCCGACGACGTCGGCCACAGCCTTCCCTCCGCGGCGAACGAGGTCGTGGTTCCGCACCGGATCCAGGAGCCCAGGGTCGGACTCTTCTTGAGGGATGCCACTTGCGCGTCGGGGAGAACCCGATAGTCGAGGACGATGCCGGCATCGGCGGCGAGGCCCGCCGTGGGGATCCAGGAGATCTGTTGATCGCCGCCCAGATAGAGCTCGGGCGACGACGTCGCCTTAACGACCAGCCCGGAAACGACGGGTGCGCCGGCGGGCAGTGCCTGGCGGACGCCTGCCGACACCGTGGTGATCACCGGCGCCGATCCACCGTTGTGCGCGACCAGAGCAGACCATGTCAGCGCGGGTCGACGGGTCGCTCCCTCCAGAACGAAGACGTCGGCGCTATCGGCCGTCTTGACCGCGACGTCGCCCGCGATCGTCCCGTCCCGGGTCGAGAACTGCGCGCAGGTGGCCGCCGTCGCGGGGATGGGCGTGATGCCCGTCCGGCCCGGGTCGGCGAGACGGTTCAACCATCCCATCGCCGGCAGATAGGTCGCGCCATCGCAGGAGAGGAGCGGGGAGACCGTGCCCGCGGCGGTGTACGCCGTGAGATCGGATGCCGGAACGACCGCCAGGTCACCCGGCACGCGGTTGTAATCGGAGACGCTGTCCCAGCTCGGGACATAGGCGATCTTGTCGAAATCCACGGTCAGGAACACTTTGGGGTCGTTCGCGGCGCGGACGAGCTGTGCGGGCGCGAAGAGCAGCGGTCTCTTCGGCACCGCCGCGAAGATGTCGCTGTTCATGAACGGCGCATACGGCGTGACCCGAACATCGCCCGCCAGCGCCCGGGCTGCCGAGGCGTTGTAGAGCGGCGTGACATCGCGCCCTTCCTCGAACCGCCCCCAGCGGTCCCCACCCCGGATCCGGAAGAACGCCCCGACGGCGGGGCCGGCGGGGACACGCTGCACCAGCGCCGAAGCCACGTCGACCGGCGCGGAGCACGACCCCCCCAGATCCGCCACCGCTTCGCAGCTCGTCAACCGATGCCGCTGCCCGTCCTGGATCAGCGAGATGTCACCCGTCGCGGAATCCCGAAGAATGGCGCCCGCGTCGCCGGAGTACTGCGCGGCGGTGATGTAGCTGGAGGGCACCGTCGCGACCGACCCGAAGACGCGCGACAGCTCCGCGAGGTCCTCCTGATTGCCGACGTGCCAGCGTCGGCCGCCGTTGATCAGCCAGACCGTGGTGTCGGTGGCGAGCTTGACGAGGGTCAGCCGGGCGACCTGCGTGCTCCCGAACCAGTCGGTGAAGTAGCTGTAGAAATTCCGGTTCCCGTAACTGGAACAGCCGTCGCCTACCCCGTACCCGGCGCGGAGTGACGCCGCGTTCGGCTGATAGGGCGTGTAGTAGTAGAGATTCGCCGTGGCCTGGTTCTCGATGTAGACGGGGGACGAACCGCACGCGATCTCCGTGTCGTATCGGATGTTCCAGGTCTTGCCGGGCGCGTAGTACGTGAAGTACTTGCTGAGTGTGTAGATCTGCATCTGACGGGCCGCGCCATACACCTGGCTGAAGAAACCCGCGTACTGACTGTCGCAGTCAGCGTTGTCCGGACAAGCCTGGCCCATCGCCTTGAGGAAGTCGTCGCGCGACGGCGCCGTGGAGGTGACGAGACCGCGCTCCTTCTGCAGCATCACGATGAGGACCTGGGGGTTGATGCCACATGCTGTGGCGACCTTCGACAGGATCGCCGCCGCGGTCTCGTTCACCGCTCCCGAATACGCCCCGCAGTAACCGTCGGCGGCCCGGTCGGGCGTGCTCTGGCGGTAGTCCTTCAGGCAGACGTACCCCGACGCGCAGTTGTTGACCTTGGACCGCAGGAACGCGTCGATCTGGGACGCCGTCATCGTCGCGCTGTCGAAGAAGACCTCGTTCGAGATGATGTTGCCCGGCCGGAAGAGGGACAGATCCGCGGCGAGGACGAGGTTGCCGGGCGCGGCGGACGCGGCCGGAGGACGCGGTACCACGAGAGCAGTGATGACCAGGGTGAACACGGTGATCACGAGGAGCAGGTTTCTCGCGCACGTCATCGTCGCTCGGCGGGGGTAATTCATGAGATCACCAGTGTGACTGATGAGGTGACCGTTGGGGAGTATCCGGGCTCCGGCGCGCCCCGGCCCGTCGCGAGGCCCGGGTCCCGGACGGTGGCGGGTTCGGCACGACGAGACATCCCTGCCACAATGGTTGGGTGAAGGGCATCATTCTGGCCGGCGGCTCCGGGACGCGTCTGCACCCGATAACCCTCGGCGTCTCCAAGCAGCTCATACCGGTCTACGACAAGCCGATGGTGTACTACCCGCTGTCGACACTGATGCTGGCCGGCATCCGCGACATCCTGGTCATCACCACCCCCCACGACGCCCCGTTCTTCGAGCGCCTCCTGGGTGACGGGTCGCAGTTCGGGGTTTCCCTGAGCTTCGCGCAGCAGCCCTCGCCCGACGGTCTCGCCCAGGCGTTCACACTGGGCGCGGACTTCATCGGCGACGACAAGGTGGCCCTCGTCCTCGGTGACAACCTCCTCTACGGGCCCGGTCTCGGTACGCAGCTCAAGCGCTACGCCGATGTGGACGGAGGCGCGGTCTTCGCCTACTGGGTCGCTGAGCCCACCGCGTACGGCGTCGTCGAGTTCGACCGGGACGGACGCGCCATTTCGCTCGAGGAGAAGCCCTCGGCCCCGAAGAGCAACTATGCGGTGCCCGGCCTGTACTTCTACGACAACGACGTCGTCGAGATCGCTCGGGGATTGGCGCCCTCCCCTCGCGGAGAGTACGAGATCACGGACATCAACAAGGAGTACCTCTCCCGCGGCAAGCTTCAGGTCGAGGTACTGCCACGCGGAACGGCGTGGCTCGACACCGGGACGTTCGACCAGATGACCGACGCCGCCGACTACGTCCGGACGATCGAACGCCGGACGGGTCTGCGCATCGGTGTACCGGAAGAGGTCGCGTGGCGCCAGGGCTTCCTCGATGACGAGGAGCTGCGGACCCGCGCCGAGAAGCTCACCAAGTCCGGCTACGGCTCGTACCTGCTGGAGATCCTGGAAAGGGGTCGTTGATGTCTCGCATCCTCGTCACGGGAGGCGCCGGATTCATCGGCTCCAACTTCGTGCACCACTTGGTCGAGCACACGGACCACACGATCACCGTCCTCGACAAGCTGACCTACGCGGGCAATCGCGCATCGCTGGACGGTCTGCCCGCCGATCGTGTGACGCTCGTCGAGGGAGATATCGCGGATGCCGAGATCGTCGACGACCTGTTCGCGGACGCCGACGCGGTGGTGCACTACGCGGCCGAGTCGCACAACGACAACAGCCTGAACGATCCCCGCCCGTTCCTGGACACCAACATCATCGGGACCTACACCCTCCTGGAGGCGGCGCGGCGACGCAAGGTCCGCTTCCACCACATCTCCACCGACGAGGTGTACGGCGACCTCGAGCTGGACGATCCCGCGCGGTTCACCGAGTCGACTCCGTACAACCCTTCGTCGCCGTACTCGTCGACGAAGGCGGGCTCCGATCTCCTCGTGCGCGCCTGGGTTCGCTCGTTCGGGGTCGAGGCGACCCTCTCGAACTGCTCCAACAATTACGGGCCTTACCAGCACGTCGAGAAGTTCATTCCGCGCCAGATCACCAACGTCATCCGAGGCATCCGTCCCAAGCTCTATGGCGCCGGACAGAACGTCCGGGACTGGATCCACGCGGACGACCACTCCAGCGCCGTGCTGCGCATCCTCGAGTCGGGCCGGATCGGAGAGACGTACCTCATCGGGGCCGACGGCGAGAAGAACAACAAGGACGTCGTGGAACTCATCCTGTCCCTGATGGGTGAGGCGCCGGACGCATACGACCACGTCACGGATCGCGCGGGACACGATCTGCGATACGCGATCGACAGCACCAAGCTACGGACCGAGCTCGGATGGCAGCCGCGTTACCGCGACTTCGAATCGGGCCTGCGGGAGACCATTCAGTGGTACCGCGACAACGAAGCCTGGTGGGCAGCGGACAAGGACGGCGTCGAGGCGTTCTACGCGGCCCGAGGTCAGTGACGTCGTGGTGGAGTTCGGCAAAGATCTGACGGTCACTCCGACCGCGATTCCTGGACTCGTCGTCGTCGATCTGCCGGTGCACGGGGACGCGCGCGGGTGGTTCAAAGAGAACTGGCAGCGCCAGAAGATGACTGCACTGGGAATCGATGACTTCGTTCCCGTCCAGAACAACATCTCGTTCAACGACGCCGTCGGGACCACGCGCGGCATTCATGCGGAGCCGTGGGACAAGTTCGTCTCGGTGGCGACGGGGCGCGTCTTCGCCGCGTGGGTCGATCTCCGGGAGGGCCCGACCTTCGGGACGACTTTCTCGACGGAGATCGACGCCTCTCGGGCGGTGTTCGTCCCCAGAAGAGTGGGGAACTCCTA
>NZ_BADA01000134.1 GCF_000333395.1 Microbacterium sp. B19 | reverse complement strand
GCCGTCATGGGCCTCCTCGAGGCGAAGGGCCGCGGCCGACAGCAGCCGCCGCCCGTCCTCGTGCCCGGCGTCGGCACGCTTCGCGCCCTGGTCGCGGAGGTGCCGCCCGCGGTCGACGACCTCGTTCACGCCTTCTGGCCCGGCGGCCTGACCATCGTCCTCCCCGCACAGCCCTCGCTGTCGTGGGATCTCGGCGACACGCACGGCACCGTCGCGGTCCGCATGCCCGCCCAGAACCTCACACTCGAGCTGCTCGAGGAGACCGGGCCGCTGGCGGTGTCCAGCGCCAACCGCACGGGCATGCCCGCCGCGGTCAGCATCGACGAGGCCCGCGACATGCTCGGCGACAGCGTCTCCGTCTACCTCGACGCCGGACCCAGCCAGTGGGGGTACGCCTCCACGATCGTCGACGCGACGACGCTGGTGGGCGGGGCCGAGCCGCGGGTGCGCGTGCTGCGCGAGGGGACGATCTCGCGCGAGCGCCTGCGCGAGGTGCTCGGCGACCTCCTCGAGCCCGACCCCGAGACGGCATCGGCCCCCGAGGTCGCCTCCTCAGAGCCGACCGTCGCTCCGGATGCCGAGGCGCCGGGTCCGTGACCCAGTACCTCCTCACCATCCTGTTCACGGCGGCGGTGACTCTCGCGCTGTCGTGGGTGGTGTGGAAGCTCGCGCTGCGCTTCAAGCTCTACCCCGGCATCCGGGATCGGGACGTTCACGACACCCCGACGCCGCGCCTCGGTGGCGTGGCGATGTTCCTCGGTGTGGTCGCCGCCTTCGCCCTGTCGAGCCGCAACCCCTACTTCGCGATCTTCTGGACCGACCCGGTCCCCGTGCTTTCGCTGCTCGGGGCCGTCCTGCTGATCGTCCTGGTCGGCGTCGCGGACGACCTGTGGGACCTCGACTGGATGATCAAGCTCGGCGCCCAGTTCGTCGCGGCCGGCATCATCGCCTGGTTCGGCCAGCTGCAGATCCTGTCGCTGCCCATCGGCGCCCTCACGGTCGGGTCGAGCTGGGCGAGCTTCCTCCTCACGGTGTTCGCGCTCGTCGTGGTCATGAACGCCGTGAACTTCATCGACGGGCTGAACGGCCTGGTCGCGGGCGTGTGCCTGATCGCGAACGGCGTCTTCTTCGCCTACTCGTACCTGCTGGTCCGCGACACCGGAGCGAGTACCTATTTCAACCTCGCCTCGTTCATCGCCGCGGTGCTCATCGGCGCGTGCCTCGGGTTCCTGCCCATGAACTGGACTCCCGCGAAGCTCTTCATGGGGGATGCCGGAGCGCTCATGCTCGGTCTCCTGATGGCGAGCTCCGCCGTCGCCATCACGGGGCAACTCGACCCCGCCGTGCTCGACCCCCAGCAGCTCGGTCGGTCGCAGCTGCTCGGCGCGTTCATCCCCATCCTGCTGCCCGTCGTGATCGTCCTCCTCCCGCTCCTGGACTTCGGACTCGCGGTCGTCCGGCGGCAGTGGGCGGGGCGCTCGCCGTTCTCGCCCGACCGGAAGCACCTGCATCACCGGATGCTCGACATGGGCCACAGCGACCGCGACGCGGTCCTGATCTTCTACGCGTGGACGGCCGTGGTGAGCCTCTCGTTCCTGCTCATGTACATCGGCACCCAGCAGAGCTGGCCCGGCGACTATGCGATCGGCATCGCTTTCGGGGCCGTCGGAGTCGTCGCCTGCCTCGTCCTCACCTTCCTGCCCTCCCAGCGCATCCTGCGCCTGCGTCGCCGCACGCAGCACACTTCCCCGGAGACCTCCCCATGAGCACCGCTTCCCCCGCCGCCCGACGCCCTCTTTCGAGCACGCCGATCCTGCGGACGGCTCTCGTCTGGGGTGGGATCGTCACCGTCGTGCTCCTCGTCGCCGGCGCCGTGGTGGGGTTCCTCGTCGCGGGCGGCGGGGGACTGGCGAGCGCGCTGAGCGGCGTCGCCGTGAGCGCGATCTTCCTCGCGGTGACGGCCGCGAGCATCCTGATCGCCAACCGGTGGTTCGGCGACCCGCTCTACGTTCCGATCTTCTTCGGCATCGTGCTGGGCGGATGGCTGCTCAAGCTCGTCCTCTTCATCGTCGCCATCGTGATCCTCCGAGGTCAGGGATGGGTCGACCCCGTCGTGTTCTACGTCGCTCTCGTCGTCAGCGTCGTCGCCTCTCTCGCCGTAGATGTCGTCGTCCTCCTCCGGATGCGGGTCCCCAGCGCGAGCGACGTGACGCTCCCGACGGATCCCGACGAAGGCGACCGGCGGGGCTGACCCCCCTATAACCCGCCGCCGGCGAGAGCCGGGCACGATACTCCGTCGGCGAGACGAACGATGGTCTCGTACTCATGGATCAGCCGGGAGTTTGATAGGGTGGGAGAAGTACCCACCCGCGACTGGGACTCTTTCCAGGCTCGCACTTCGGGTGCCTCTCACCGACCATCGTCGCAACGGTTCACACCGATGCCCCGAAGCTGGAGCCAGCGCTGTCCACTCAAGCTGCGACCCTGATCACGAACTTCGCGTCCGCGGGTGCTGAGTTTCACCCGCCCTCCATCAACGAGTTCTTCCCCGACGCGGTGCTGTTCGAGGGAACCGTCTTCGCGATCACGCGCATCAACCTGGTGCAGATGCTGGCGACCGCCGTTCTGGTCATCCTCCTGATCGTCGGCACGCGCCGCATGAAGATCGTCCCCGGCCGCTTCCAGAGCGTCGTCGAGATGGGCCTGGACTTCGTCCGCGTGAACATCGCGGAAGACATCCTCGGACGCAAGGACGGCCGTCGGTTCCTGCCGATCCTCACCACGATCTTCTTCATGGTGCTGTTCATGAACATCACGGGTGTCATCCCGTTCCTGAACATCGCCGGCACGAGCGTCATCGCGGTCCCGATGCTCCTGGCGATCGTGGCCTACGTCACGTTCATCTACGCCGGCATCAAGAAGAGCCCCGGCGGGTTCTTCAAGAACGCGCTGCTCCCGTCGGGCGTTCCGTGGCCGCTGTACATCATCATCGTGCCGCTGGAGTTCCTCTCCACCTTCATCATCCGCCCGATCACGCTGACGCTCCGTCTGCTGATGAACATGATCGTCGGCCACCTGATGCTGGTCCTGTTCTTCTCGGCCACCCAGTTCTTCGTCATCGGCCTCAGCGGCTGGTGGACGGCGCTGGGCGCGGGTTCGCTCGCCTTCGGCTTCGCCTTCACCCTGTTCGAAATCTTCGTCGCCTTCCTCCAGGCGTACGTCTTCGCGATCCTCACGGCGGTCTACATCCAGCTCGCCGTCGCAGAAGAGCACTGAGCGGCCCGGCGCACGCCGAGCCACCCAACCGAAAGGAAAAAACCCGTGGACGCAACTACGGTTCTCGCCCAGGTCACCGGTAACGTCGCCACGATCGGCTACGGCCTCGCCGCCATCGGTCCCGCCATCGGTGTGGGCATCGTCGTCGGCAAGACGATCGAGGGTGTCGCCCGTCAGCCCGAGCTGGCTGGCCGTCTGCAGGTGCTGATGTTCATCGGTATCGCCTTCACCGAGGCGCTCGCCTTCATCGGTATCGCGACCGGCTTCATCTTCCAGTAATCGCCCCGACCGACACAATTAAGGAGACAGGATGCTGAACGCTCTTGTCACCCTCGCTGCGGAGCCCGCGGGGGAGGAAGCGCACAACCCGCTGCTTCCGGCGGCGTACGACATCCTCTGGTCGGCCGTCTGCTTCGTCGTCATCATCTTCGTGGTGTGGCGCGTGGCACTGCCCCGCATGGCGAAGCTGCTCGACGAGCGCAGCGCGGCCATCGAGGGCAACATCGCCAAGGCCGATGAGGCCCAGCGCGAGGCCGAGGCCGCTCTGGAGCAGTACACGGCGCAGCTCGCCGAGGCCCGCAAG
This sequence comes from Microbacterium sp. B19, assembly GCF_000333395.1. Classification (GTDB taxonomy): domain Bacteria; phylum Actinomycetota; class Actinomycetes; order Actinomycetales; family Microbacteriaceae; genus Microbacterium. The sequence goes on along the minus strand of NZ_BADA01000134.1, from coordinate 18,643 downwards.
GAAGCCGGTGAGATCCGCGAGGCCGCCCGTGAGGACGGCAAGAAGATCGTCGCCGAGGCGAAGGATGCCGCGTCCTCCGAGGCCGCTCGCATCACCGCCGCCGCACACGCGCAGATCGAAGCCGAGCGTCAGTCGACCCTCGTGTCGCTGCGCGCCGAGGTGGGGACGCTCGCCGTCGACCTCGCCGGCAACGTCATCGGGGAGACCCTGACCGACGACGCTCGCGCGCAGGCCGTGGTCGACCGCTTCCTCGCCGAGCTCGAGGCATCCGAGAAGGCGGCTCAGTAATGGGCAGCGCGACCACTCAGGCGCGGACCGCGACGACGGAGGCGCTCACCACCGCCTCCGGCGTCGACCTCGACGTCGCCCGCGAGCTCTTCGCGGCCGTCGGCGCCGTGAGCGGATCGGCGCAGCTGAGCGGCGCGCTCTCCGACTCGTCGGCGCCGTCCGCTGCGCGCGGCGCGCTGGTGACGGCGGTCTTCGGGCCCGGCTACCGCGACACCACGGTGGCACTTCTGCGTCGCGCGGCCGAGCAGCGCTGGTCGAACGCGCACGAGTTCGTCGAGGGGCTGGAAGAACTGGCCGTGCGCGCAGCCACCGTCGCCGACCCGTCGGCCGACATCGAGGGCGAGCTCTTCCAGTTCTCGCGCACGGTGGCCTCCAGCGGCGAGCTCGAGCTGGCTCTCGGCGGTCGCCTCGGCGATGCGTCCGGCAAGGCGGGACTCGTGTCCACGCTGCTCGACGGCCGCGCCAGCGCCGCCACGGCGCTGATCGTCGCCTCGCTCGTGCAGAACTCGCGCGGTCGCCGCGTCCGCGCGCTCCTGCGCCGCGCCGAGTCCATCGTCGCCGACCAGCGCTCGAGCATCGTCGCCACCGTCTACGCGGCGGCGCCGCTGAGTACCGAGCAGCAGACGCGCCTCCAGAACGCGCTCCGTGCGCGCTACGGTTCGGCGGTCACCCTGAACACCGTGATCGACCCGACGGTGGTCGGTGGACTGCGTGTGCAGGTCGCCGACGACGTCATCGACGCGAGCGTGTCCGCACGTCTCGCCGACCTTCGCCAGCGCATCGCCGGCTAAGACTTTGCCGCCCGAGCGGGTGGAGATCTGGGGGCTCGTGCCCCACGAACGAAGGAAGACAATGGCAGAACTCTCTATCAGCCCCGACGTCATCCGTGACGCGCTGAAGGACTTCGTCAACGCCTACGAGCCGACGGGCGCGGGTGCGACCGAGGTCGGCACCGTCGTCGACGCGGCCGACGGCATCGCTCACGTCGAGGGACTGCCCGGCGTCATGGCGAACGAACTCATCCGCTTCGACAACGGCACCCTGGGCCTGGCCCAGAACCTCGACGAGCACGAGATCGGTGTCGTCGTGCTCGGCGAGTTCTCCGGCATCGAAGAGGGCCAGAGCGTCACCCGGACCGGCGAGGTCCTCTCGGTCGGCGTCGGAGACGGCTACCTGGGTCGCGTCGTCGACCCGCTCGGCAACCCGATCGACGGTCTCGGCGAGATCGCGACCGAGGGCCGTCGCGCGCTCGAGCTCCAGGCCCCCGGCGTCATGCAGCGCAAGAGCGTGCACGAGCCGCTCCAGACCGGCATCAAGGCCATCGACGCGATGATCCCCGTCGGCCGCGGTCAGCGTCAGCTGATCATCGGCGACCGCCAAACAGGCAAGACGGCCATCGCGATCGACACGATCATCAACCAGAAGGCCAACTGGGAGTCGGGCGACGTCAACAAGCAGGTCCGCTGCATCTACGTCGCCATCGGCCAGAAGGGCTCGACGATCGCGTCGGTCAAGGGCGCCCTCGAGGACGCCGGTGCCATGGAGTACACGACCATCGTCGCCGCCCCCGCGTCCGACCCGGCCGGCTTCAAGTACCTCGCGCCCTACACGGGCTCGGCCATCGGCCAGCACTGGATGTACGGCGGCAAGCACGTCCTGATCATCTTCGACGACCTGTCGAAGCAGGCCGAGGCCTACCGTGCCGTGTCCCTCCTCCTCCGTCGCCCGCCGGGCCGCGAGGCCTACCCCGGTGACGTCTTCTACCTGCACTCGCGTCTGCTCGAGCGTTGCGCAAAGCTGTCCGACGAGCTCGGTGCCGGTTCGATGACGGGTCTGCCCATCATCGAGACGAAGGCCAACGACGTCTCGGCGTACATCCCGACCAACGTGATCTCGATCACCGACGGCCAGATCTTCCTGCAGTCCGACCTCTTCAACGCCAACCAGCGTCCCGCGGTCGACGTGGGTATCTCGGTGTCCCGCGTCGGTGGTGACGCTCAGGTCAAGTCGATCAAGAAGGTCTCGGGAACGCTGAAGCTCGAGCTGGCGCAGTACCGCTCGCTCGAGGCGTTCGCGATGTTCGCGAGCGACCTCGACGCCGCGTCGCGTCGTCAGCTGGCCCGTGGTGCGCGTCTGACCGAGCTGCTCAAGCAGCCGCAGTATTCGCCGTACCCGGTCGAGGAGCAGGTCGTCTCGATCTGGGCCGGTACCAACGGCAAGCTCGACACCATCGAGGTGTCCGACGTGCTCCGCTTCGAGCGCGAGCTGCTGGACTACCTGCGCCGTAACTCGACGGTCCTCGACACGCTGCGCGAGACCAACGCGCTGGGCGACGACACGGTCGCTGAGCTCGAGCAGAAGGTGGACGCGTTCCTCCTCGAGTTCCAGCCCGGTGCCGAGCAGAGCGTCGTGGGCAGCGAGCAGGTCGAGGCCGCCGAGGCCGAGGACGTCAACCAGGAGCGAATCGTCAAGGGCCGTCGCTAAGAGCGACGAAACGAGAACGTAAATCATGGGCGCACAACTGCGGGTCTACAAGCAGAAGATCAGTTCTGCTCAGACGACCAAGAAGATCACGAAGGCGATGGAACTCATCGCGGCCTCTCGCATCCAGAAGGCGATGGCGCGTGTGCGCGCGGCATCGCCCTTCGCGAAGGCCGTGACGAGTGCCGTCTCCGCGGTGGCCACGCACTCCTCGATCGACCATCCGTTGACGACCGAGCGCGCGGACATCCGCCGCTCCGCCGTGGTCATCTTCACCTCCGACCGCGGTCTCGCCGGCGCGTTCAACTCGCAGATCCTCCGCGAGGGCCTCGAGCTGGCCGAGCTGCTTCGCACGCAGGGCAAAGAGGTCGTGTTCTACCTCGTCGGCCGCAAGGCCGTCGGGTACTTCCAGTTCCGACGTATGCCGAGTGCAGCGCAGTGGGTCGGCGACACCGACACGCCGCAGTTCTCCACGGCGGAGGAGATCTCGGATGCCGTGCTGCAGGCCTACCGCGCCGGTGGCGACAACGACGGCGTCGATGAGATCCACCTCGTGTACAACCGCTTCGTCAGCATGATGACGCAGTCGCCCGAGTCGGTGCGTCTCCTGCCGCTCGAAGTTCTCGAGGCCGAGGAAGCACCCGCCCAGGCGGAGGTCTACCCGCTCTACGAGTTCGAGCCCGATGCCGAGACCGTGCTCGATGCGCTCCTGCCGGTGTACGTGCAGAGCCGCATCTTCAACGCCCTCCTGCAGTCCTCCGCGGCCAAGCACGCCGCCACGCAGAAGGCGATGAAGTCGGCCAGCGACAACGCCGACAAGCTCATCACCGACTACACCCGCCTGCGCAACAACGCGCGCCAGGCGGAGATCACGCAGCAGATCGCCGAGATCGTCGGCGGCGCCGATGCTCTGTCATCCGGCAAGTAAGTTCCCAAGGAGAGAAGAAGCCATGAGCCTCACCGCCGAGAAGACCGACGCAGCCGTCGTCGGCCGCGTCGCGCGTGTCACCGGGCCCGTCGTGGACATCGAGTTCCCGCACGACGCGATCCCCGAGATCTACAACGCGCTCAAGACCACGATCACCATCGGTGACACCTCCACCGAGATCACGCTCGAGGTCGCTCAGCACCTCGGCGACGACCTCGTGCGCGCCATCGCCCTGAAGCCCACGGACGGCATCGTCCGCGGCCAGGAAGTGCGCGACACCGGCGGCCCCATCTCGGTGCCGGTCGGCGACGTCACCAAGGGCAAGGTGTTCGACGTCACCGGCGAGGTGCTCAACGCAGCTCCCGGCGAGACGATCGAGGTCACCGAGCGCTGGGGCATCCACCGCAAGGCGCCGAGCTTCGACCAGCTCGAGTCCAAGACCGAGATGTTCGAGACCGGCATCAAGTCGATCGACCTCCTCACGCCGTACGTGCAGGGTGGAAAGATCGCCCTGTTGGTGGCGCGGGCGTCGGCAAGACCGTCCTCATCCAGGAGATGATCCAGCGCGTCGCGCAGGACCACGGTGGTGTCTCGGTGTTCGCCGGTGTCGGCGAGCGCACCCGTGAGGGCAACGACCTCATCGGCGAGATGGAAGAGGCCGGAGTCTTCGACAAGACGGCCCTCGTGTTCGGCCAGATGGACGAGCCGCCGGGGACGCGTCTGCGCGTCGCGCTGTCCGCTCTGACGATGGCGGAGTACTTCCGCGACGTCCAGAAGCAGGACGTGCTGCTGTTCATCGACAACATCTTCCGCTTCACGCAGGCGGGCTCCGAGGTCTCGACCCTCCTCGGCCGCATGCCGTCGGCCGTGGGTTACCAGCCCAACCTGGCGGACGAGATGGGTGTGCTCCAGGAGCGCATCACCTCGACGCGCGGTCACTCGATCACCTCGCTGCAGGCGATCTACGTCCCCGCCGACGACTACACCGACCCGGCTCCGGCGACCACGTTCGCGCACCTGGATGCCACGACCGAGCTCTCGCGTGAGATCGCGTCGAAGGGTCTGTACCCGGCCATCGATCCGCTCACCTCGACGAGCCGCATCCTGGACCCGCGCTACATCGGCGCCGACCACTACCGCGTGGCCACCTCGGTGAAGCAGATCCTCCAGAAGAACAAGGAACTGCAGGAGATCATCGCGATCCTCGGTGTCGACGAGCTCTCCGAGGAAGACAAGATCGTCGTGTCGCGTGCGCGTCGCATCCAGCAGTTCCTCTCGCAGAACACCTACATGGCCAAGAAGTTCACCGGTGTCGAGGGCTCCACGGTCCCGATCAAGGAGACCATCGAGTCGTTCGACGCGATCGTCAAGGGCGACTTCGACCACGTCGCCGAGCAGGCGTTCTTCAACGTCGGCGGCATCTCGGACGTCGAGGCCAAGTGGGCGCAGATCCAGAAGGAGAACGGCTGACATGCCGCTGCGCGTGAACCTCGTCTCGGCCGACGCCGAGGTCTGGACCGGAGAGGCGTCGCTCGTCGTCGCCAAGACGGTGGAAGGCGAGATCGGCTTCATGCAGGGCCACGAACCCGTGCTCGCGATCCTCGCCCAGGGCGAGGTCCGCATCACGGGTGTCGACGGCACCAAGGTCCTGGCCAACGCACAGGACGGGTTCCTGTCGATGGCGGGAGACGAGCTGACCATCGTCGCCGGCCACGCGTCGCTCGTGTCCTGACCGCTTCTTCTCTCGACGCGCGTCGTCCGGTTCGCCGGGCGGCGCGCGTCGGTCGTTTCCCGGAGTCTCATGCTCGTTCTGCTGCCCCCGTCCGAAACCAAACGTCCCGGCGGTGACGGCCCGTCGCTCGACCTCGACGCGCTCGCGCTGCCCTCTCTCCGCGTACCGCGCGAGCAGGTCGTGGCGGGTCTCGTGGCGCTGAGCGCCGACGCGGAGGCATCCGCTCGGGTTCTGAAACTCAGTGCACGACGTCTGCATGAGGTGGCCGACAACGCCGCGCTGCGGTCTGCGCCGACCCTTCCGGCGGTGGATCGCTACACCGGGGTCCTGTTCGATGCGCTGGATGCCGAGACGCTCGACGGGACCGCTCGCGCATGGTTGGGCGCGCACGTGCTCGTCCACTCCGCGCCGTTCGGTCCCGTGGGGGCGCTCGACGGCATCCCGCCCTATCGTCTCGCCGCGTCGACATCCCTTCCCGGTCTGCCGTCCCTTCGGAAGATCTGGGCGGATGCCGTGACGGCGGCGATCCGAGAGATCCGGCCGCCGTTCGTCGTCGATCTGCGGTCCGAGGCGTACGTGGCTCTCGGGCCCGTGCCCGCCGACGTGGGGGGTGTGTACGTGCGTGTCGTCTCCCGCGGTTCCGACGGCGTCGTGCGCGCCCTCAACCACTTCAACAAGAAGGCGAAGGGCGAGCTGACCCGGAGCCTGGCTCAGTCGCAGGCACGGATCGGGTCCCTCGACGATCTCCTCACCTGGGGTCGCTCCGCCGGCCACGAGATGCGCAGCGCGGGGCCGGGCGTCGTCGAGGTAGTCGTCTGATCCGCTGAGCGGACCTTTCAGCGAACACTCAGCCTCGCTACGATGGCACACGTACGTCGCGCGCCGTAGCGCGCCGCACGCTCTCCTGGAAAGGGAATGCCATGGGTGACTCTTACTACTCCGACGGCGGAAGCGGGCTGGGCGCGCTCGCGCTGCTCGTCATTCTTCTGCCCCTCGTCTTGATCCTGGTGGCCGCGGGGTACATCATCGGGTCCTTCCTCCTGATGAAGATCTTCGAGAAGGCCGGCGTCGAGGGAAAGTGGCGGGCATGGGTACCCGTCTACAACGCCCTGATCCTCGCGAAGCTGGGTGATTTCTCGCCGTGGGTCTACCTGGGTGTTGCCGTCGCCTCCGGGGTACTCACGAACATCCCGGTCATCGGCTGGCTGATCGGGCTGGTCGGCCTCGCCGCCGCGGTCCTCATCGGCTACCGTGTGGGTCTCAAGTTCGGACTGGACTGGCCGTATCTGCTCCTGTGGCTCATCCCGGGGCTCGGCACCATCATCTGGCTCGGCATCCTCGCGTTCGGATCGGCCTCGTGGAACCCGAACATCCCGCCCGCGCCGTGGGCCAACTCGTTCCTCGCCGACAAGACGGTCTGGAACGGCGTCCCCGTCCAGCCCGGCCAGCAGGTCGCTCCGGCCCCCGCGGCCGGCTACGGTGCGCCCGCCGGGTACGCGCCGCCCGCGCAGCCCTACACGCCGCCTCCGGCTCCGCCCGCCGCGGGGACCACGCCGCCCCCACCGGCACCCCCGGCAGGGTCCACGCCTCCGCCCCCGGCGGGTCCGCAGGTCTGACTCCTCCGATGAGCTCCCCGCGTGGCGGGGAGCTCATCGCCATCTCTGCCACAGTGCCGCGCCCGCGGCATCCCTGAGGACCGTCCCCGCGTCGACTAGGATGACAGGGCCGCGCGGTTCCGCCGGCGAAGATGTCGGCCAACCGGAGGATCTGTTCGTGCCCGAGGTGACCACGCACACGCGTACCGTTCCACTGTCGGGCGGAGCGCTCGATCTCTCGTGGGCCGCGATCACCGACACGGGTAAGCGGCGCGAGGTCAATCAGGACGCCGTGCTCGCGGAGTTCCCCTTGTTCGTGGTCGCCGATGGCATGGGCGGTCACCTCGGTGGTGAGATCGCGAGTGCGAGCACCGTGGATCGACTCCGCGCCGTCGTCGAGGGCGGTTCCGTCTCGCCCAAGCACATCGAGAAGGCCCTCGCCCGCGCGGTGAAGGACATCGTCTCGCACCCCGAGACGACGGACGAGGGAACCGGGACGACGTTGACCGGTCTCTACCTCGAGGCCACGGGCGACGAGCCGCACTGGGTGACCCTCAACATCGGCGACTCGCGCGTCTACCTGCTGCGCGACGACGACATCGTGCAGATCACGACCGACCACTCGGTGGTCCAGGAACTCATCGCCGCGGGGCGGTTGAGCCCGGAAGAGGCCGAGAACCACCCGTACGGCAATGTCATCACCCGCGCCGTTGGGCCCAGTGACAGCGTGAAGCCCGACTACCTCCGGCTCGAGGTGCTCGACGGCGATCGCTTCGTGATCTGCTCGGACGGACTCACGAAGGAACTCACCGATTTCGGCATCCGGCACTTCCTGGATGCCAATCCCGACCCGGCGGCAGCGGTGGAGGCCATGATGGCCGCAGCGCTCGAAAACGGGGGCCGCGACAACATCACCATCGTCGTGCTCGACGTCACGCGACGCGGGGCCTGAAAGCGCAGAACTTGACCGGGGAGTGTCGCTGCTCCTACGTTCAGCACATGACCACCGCACCCGAACGGACGGCCGGCAAAGGCCTCGCCGCAGGTACCCTCGGCCTCTGGGGCTCGACCGTCATCGGCCTGGCATCCACTGCCCCCGTTTATTCGCTCGTGGCGACGCTGGGTTTCGTCGTCGCGGCCGTCGGCGGGTCCGCGCCCATCGCCTTCATCCTCGCGTTCATCCCGATGCTGTTGATCGCTTTCGCGTACCGAGAGCTGAACAACGAGGTGCCGGACTGCGGCACCACGTTCACGTGGGGGACCAAGGCGTTCGGGCCGTGGGTCGGCTGGATGGGCGGCTGGGGTGTGGCCGTCGCGGGCACCGTCGTGCTGGCGAACCTCGCGCAGATCGCCGGCATCTACCTCTGGACGCTGATCGGCGACGGCTCGCTCGCGGAGAACGTGCCGCTGGTGACCGCCACGGGTGTGTTCTTCATCGCCGCGATGACCTACGTCAGCTATCGGGGTGTCGAGATCGGCGAGCGGATCCAGAACATCCTCCTCGGGCTGCAGTACCTCGTGCTGGCGCTGTTCGTGGTGCTCGCCCTCTGGAAGTTCTTCGACGGCACGGCCCCCGACCCGACGCCGTTCGATTTCCAGTGGCTGAACCCCTTCGGGTTCCAGGACCGCGAGGGCTTCACGGAGGCCGTGCTGCTGGCGCTCTTCATCTACTGGGGCTGGGACACGTGCCTCGCCCTCAACGAGGAGACGAAGGATCCCAAGCGCATTCCTGGTCGGGCGGCACTGCTGACCACCGTGATCCTGCTCGGCACCTATGTCGCGGTGACGATCGCCGCGATGATGTACGCCGGTGTCGGCGAGGAGGGCGCGCTCTACAACGTCGACGACGTGTTCCTCGCGCTCAAGGACGGGCTCTTCGGGCCCTTCGGCTGGCTCCTCGTCCTGGCGGTCATCGTGTCCGCGGTGTCGTCGACCCAGACGACCATCCTCCCGACCGCGCGTGGCACGCTCGCCATGGCCGCCTACAAGGCGCTCCCGAAGCGATTTGCCGAGGTGCACCCCCGATTCCAGACGCCGTCGTTCTCGACCATCGTCATGGGCATCGTCGCGAGTCTCTACTACATCGGGATGACGCTCATCAGCGACAACATCCTGCAGGACTCCATTTCGTCTCTCGGCCTCGCGATCGCGTTCTACTACGGACTGACCGGCTACGCGTGCGTCTGGTACTTCCGCCGCGAACTCTTCACGTCGGCACGGAACCTCGTCTACCGCGGCATCCTGCCGCTGCTGGGCGCGCTGATGCTCACCTACGCATTCATCCAGTCCGCGATCGACATGTTCGCCGTCGACTACGGCAACACCGAACTGCTGGGTGTGGGTGGAACGTTCGTGCTCGGTATCGGTTCGCTCGCGTTCGGCGTCGTCCTGATGGTGCTGTGGTACCTGTTCCCGCGCTCGAAGGCGTTCTTCCGCGGGGAGAGCCTCAACCGCGACACCGAAGTGCTGGTGCCCGAGGAACCGATCACGTATCCGCGTTCGGTGGACGGCGGGATATGAGACTTCCGCCGGTCCGTCCCCGGGGAGGGCGGTCCGGCGACCGTCGGGTCAGGCCACGGCGCGGATGACGCCCACGGGCTGGCCGCCGCCGAGGACGCTCAGCGGCAGCGCCGCCAGGGTGTCGGCGACCGCCGACGGTTCCAGCGCGCCCGCTTGCTCGAGCAGGCGCAGGGCGACGGCGTGCGCGGCGCGGTTCGATCCGTCCAGCATCTTCAGCGCGACGGTTGTGCCGTCCGGTGCCGTCATGACCTGCACACCCTCCGCGCCCTTCTTCGAGAAGACGCCGAGGCGTTCGATGACGACGGCGTCCTCCAGGCCCGGTCCGTCGATGACCCACGGGTTCTCGCGCACCGCGCGCACCAGAGCGCCGGCGCTGCGGTGAAGGGCGAACGGCGAACGCTCGGAGGCGGTCCCGATGCGCTGGATGGCACGGGCGAGTCCGATCAGACTCAGTGCATAGACCGGGGCGCCGCATCCGTCCACGGCCGTTGTGGTGATCCGTTCGCCCACCAGCCGCTCGATGACCTCGCGGATGTGCACCTGAAGGGGGTGCTGCGGGTCGAGGTAACCCGCTGTCGGCCACCCGTTCGTGACGCACGTCAGCAGCATCGTGGCGTGCTTGCCGGAGCAGTTCATACGAAGCGGGGAGGGGCCGCCGTGATCGCGAACCACCTCGTCGCGCGTCTTCTGGTCACCCGGCCACGCAGCCGGGCACCCGAGGTCGTCTTCGGTGAGCCCGACGGACTGCAGGATGCCGCGGGCGACCTCGACGTGACGATCGGTGCCCGAATGGCTCGCCATCGAGATCGCGAGGCGCTCACCGGTGAGTTCGGCGCCCGCGGAAAGGCAGGCCAACGCCTGCAGCGGTTTCATGCTGGATCGCGGCAGGAAGGACGCCGACGGATCGCCGAGGGCGAGCTTCTCCGACCCGTCGGGGGCGAGCACGACGGCGACGCCGTAGTGCCGGGACTCGATGAACCCGTTCCGTTCGACGACGGCGAGCTCGACGGAATCCGGTGCGGTGGCAGGCATCCCCCCATGGTATCCGGCCGGGTCCGCTCGCCACGGGGCCGGACGGGACGCGGCGGCGCGCCCGGGAGCCGGGGGAGAGGGCAGGATGGAGGGCATGATCGGAGAGCACCAGTACCGTTTGCACGCGACGTGGACCGGCGACCGGGGGACCGGAACCAGCGGATACCGGGACTACGATCGGTCGGTCTCGCTCGAGGTCGACGGCAAGCCGCTGCTCGAGGCGTCCGCGGACAAGCCGTTCCGCGGCGACCCGGCGAAGTGGAACCCCGAAGAGCTGCTGCTGGGCGCCCTCAGCGAATGCCATCTGCTGTCGTACCTGCATGCGTGCGTGACGACCGGGGTGACCGTCATCTCCTACAGCGACGAGGCGACCGGCACGATGGTCGAGGACGGGAAGGGCGGGGGAGCGTTCACCGATGTCCTGTTGCGCCCGCGCGTGGTCGTCGCGGAGGAGTCGATGGTCGAGGCCGCGATCGCCGCGCACCGGCAGGCCCGCGAATGGTGCTTCATCGCGAACTCCGTGAACTTCCCGGTGCGGCACGAGCCGGTGGTGACTGCGGCCTGACGCCGCCCGGGTCGTAGGGTAAGCGTGTGCAGCTCGAACCCGCCCTGCGACGCCTCGACCGCCTGGCCGGTGGACGACAGGCTGATCACCGCGTCCCGTCGTCCGATGACCCGCGCGTCCGCCGCGCCTTCACCGCCGTGACGATCCTGCTGGCGGCCGGCTTCCTCCTCGGGGTGGCGACCGTCGTGGTCGCCGCGGTGATGACGCTCGGCGGAGACGACGTCGGCTTCGCCGTGTGGATGCGATGTCTCGTCGTGCTCGCCATCACCACGACGCTCTTCTACTTCCTCTGGCGTGCGCGGGCGGGCTGGTACTGGGCGTTCCGTCGCCTGCAACTCTTCAGCCGGATCTTCCCGGTGGTGGCGCTCATCCTTGCGGCCATCCCGGGCCTGTATCCGTTCTGGGTCGTCACGGAGCAGATCCTTTTCGCGATCCTGCTCATCGGCGTCTCGGACTATCTCCAGTCGGATGCGGTGCGCGCGGCCTTTCCGAAGCCGGGTCGGTGAGGCGCCGGCATCCGGACGCCGAACACCTCGGGAATGACGGAACCCCGCCGGCACGGGGCCGACGGGGTTCCATCGTGAGGGAGGCGCTCAGCGCACGTCGTCGTCGACCCAGTCCATCGACTTGGTGACGGCCTTCTTCCACAGTCGCAGCTCGCGGTCGCGCTCGTCGGAGTCCATGTCGGGCTCCCAGCGCTTGTCCTCCTGCCAGTTGGCGCGGAGGTCGTCGAGGTTGTCCCAGAAGCCCACCGCGAGGCCGGCCGCGTAGGCGGCGCCCAGCGCGGTGGTCTCGGCGACGACCGGGCGCACGACGGGCACGCCCAGGATGTCGGCCTGGAACTGCATCAGCGCGTCGTTGGCGGTCATGCCGCCGTCGACCTTGAGCTCGGTGAGGTCGACGCCGGAGTCGGCGTTGACCGCGTCGAGCACCTCGCGCGTCTGGAAGGCCGTGGCCTCGAGGGCGGCGCGGGCGATGTGGCCCTTGTTGACGTAGCGCGTCATTCCGACGATCGCGCCGCGGGCGTCCGGACGCCAGTACGGAGCGAACAGACCCGAGAACGCCGGCACGAAGTACACGCCGCCGTTGTCGTCGACCGAGCTGGCCAGAGCTTCGACCTCGGGCGCCGAGGAGATGATCCCCAACTGGTCGCGCAGCCACTGGATCAGCGAACCGGTCACCGCGATCGAGCCTTCGAGGGCGTAGCGGGCGGGCTGGTCGCCGAGCTTGTAGCCGAGCGTCGTCAGCAGGCCGTTCTTGGAGTGGACGATCTCCTCACCCGTCTGGAAGATGAGGAAGTTACCGGTGCCGTAGGTGTTCTTGCTCTCGCCCGGGTCGAACGCCGCCTGACCGAAGGTCGCGGCCTGCTGGTCGCCCAGGATGCCGGCCACGGGGGTCTCGCGCAGGAGCGACGAGGACTCGACCTGGCCGTAGACCTCGGAGGAGGAGCGGATCTCGGGGAGCATGGACTTCGGAACGCCGAAGTCGGCGAGGATGTCGTCGCGCCACTCAAGGGTCTCGAGGTCCATGAAGAGCGTGCGGCTGGCGTTGGTGACGTCGGTCGCGTGGACGCCGCCGTCGACGCCGCCGGTGAGGTTCCACAGCACCCAGGTGTCGGTCGTGCCGAACAGCAGGTCGCCGGCTTCGGCCTTCTCGCGCGCCCCCTCGACGTTCTCGAGGATCCAGACGATCTTCGTGCCCGAGAAGTACGTCGCGAGCGGCAGGCCCACGATGCTCTTGTAGCGCTCGGTGTCGCCATCGGCGAGGCGGTCGACGATCGACTGCGTACGCGTGTCCTGCCAGACGATCGCGTTGTAGACGGGCGTGCCGGTGTTCTTGTCCCAGACCACCGCAGTTTCGCGCTGGTTGGTGATGCCGACCGCGGCGATGTCGTGGCGGGTGATGTCGGCGCGGCTGAGGGCCAGACCGATCACTTCCTGGGTGTTGCGCCAGATCTCGAGGGGGTCGTGCTCGACCCACCCGGCCTTCGGGAAGATCTGCTCGTGCTCCTTCTGTCCGACGGAGACGACGCCGCCGGACTTGTTGAAGATCATCGCGCGGGTCGAGGTCGTGCCCTGGTCGATGGCGAGGACGTAGTCGGCCATGGATGGACTCCTTTGTCAGTGGGTGGAGGTTTTCGGGGAAGGAAAGTAGGGAGCGGGGGCGCCGTTCGCGACGCCCCCGCGGGGGATCACTTCGAGGCGAGGTGCAGAAGCACCGGGGCGAGCAGACCGGCGAGGAGACCGCCGACGAGGGGCCCGACCACCGGGACCCAGGCGTAGCCCCAGTCGCTGGAGCCCTTGCCCTTGATGGGGAGGATCGCGTGAGCGATGCGGGGGCCGAGGTCACGCGCGGGGTTGATCGCGTAACCGGTCGGGCCACCGAGGGAGGCGCCGATACCGACCACGAGCAGAGCGACGGGGACGGCGGCGAGACCACCGATGCCTCCGGGGACGCCGATGTCCGCGACGCCGTAGTCGGCGAATCCGAAGATCACGAAGACCAGGACGAAGGTCGCGATGATCTCGGTCAGGAGGTTCCAACCGTACGAGCGGATGGCGGGTCCGGTGGAGAACACGCCCAGCTTGGCGGCGGGGTCGGGCTCGTCGTCGAAGTGCTGCTTGTACGAGGCCCACGCGAGCACGGCGCCGACGATGGCACCGACCAGCTGGGCGGCGACGGCCACGAGGAACTGGACGAAGCCGATCTTGCCCGCGACGAGGAGTCCGATGGAGACGGCGGGGTTGAGCTGAGCACCGGAGTAGGCGGACACGATCACACCGGCGAAGACGGCGAGACCCCACCCCCAGTTCACCAGCAGGAATCCGCCGGCATTGCCCTTGGTCTTGGCCAGCGCCACGTTGGCGACCACACCGCAACCCAACAGGATCAGCATGGCGGTGCCGACCACCTCGGAGAGGAAGTACAGCCCCAGATTCACATCTTGCATGTCGTCATCGACCTTTCTGTTTTACCCGGCCGCCATCGGCTCGGACGTAGTGCGGCTCGGTATCCCGAATGTATGACCGCCGTGCGGGCGCGCAACAGAAGGCGCGCCCGCACGTTCTCTCAGATTCGGGCGACCCCGGCCTCGGCCAGATCGACCCGGTGGGCGGTGCGCAGCGACGCGGTCGCCGTGGCGATCTCCTCGTCGACCCGAGCGTCGTCCCAGCCCAGCGGGCCCGCGACGGCCTCGGCGACCTCGCGCAGCGTGCGCTCCGTCATTCCGCCGACGAAGGCGAGGTGGGTGCGGCGCAGGAGCACGTCGATCAGGTGGACGACCTGTTCGTTCTCGGCGATCCACACCAGCTCTTCGCGGTAGTAGCCGGGGACGTTCTCGAGGGCGGTGGGCTGCGCGGGCAGGACCGCGAGGATCGCGTCGGCGCGCGTTCCGTAGCGCTCGAGCATGGCATCCACGAGCTCGGCCGAGTGAGCATTCGTGCGGGCGGCGACCCAACGGCGCCGCTCCTCACGGGATGCCGGGAAGCCCTTGCCGCCGCCGATGGGCAGCCCCTGCGTGCTCACGCGGTGCGGGCGGCGCAGCTTCTGCAGCGTCTTCATGCTCAGGTGCTCCGCCAGCGCGCGGAATGTGGTCCACTTGCCGCCGACCAGGCTCATGGCCGGGATGCCGCCGATCTCGTCGTCGACGATGCGGTAGTCGCGCGACACGAAGCCGGGCGCGGTGTCGTCGTGGCGGGGGAGCGGGCGGATGCCGGAGAACGTGTAGACGATCTCCGACCGGTTCACGGCGACGGTGGGGAAGACGTGGCCGATGAGGTCGAAGAAGTACTCGATCTCGTCGTCGGTGCAGACGACCGGCGTCGACGGGTCGGCGTCGATGTCGGTGGTGCCGACGAGGACGCGGTCCTTCAGCGGGTAGATGAGGACGATGCGACCGTCGGAGTGCTCGAAGAAGATCTCGCGTCCGCCGGTGGCGGCGAGCAGCTCCGGGTTGTCGAGCACGATGTGCGAGCCCTTCGTGCCGCCCATGAACTGCGTCTGGAGGCCGAGCGCGCCGTTGGTGAGGTCGGTCCAGGGGCCGGAGGTGTTGAGGATGACCTTGGCCTTGACCGAGAACTCCTCGCCGGAGACCTCGTCGCGCACGCGGACGCCGTTCTCGTCGGCGCCGACGGCCGAGACGTAGTTGACGGCCTGCGTGCGGCCGCCGCCCGCGACGATGCCGTCGTGCAGCACGTCGAGCGCGATGCGCTCGGGGTCGTGCATCGAGGCATCGAAGTAGGTGGCCGTGTACGCGAGGTCGGGGTTCAGGCGGGGGAGCTCGGCGAGCGACTTCTTCTTGCCGAGGAACTTGTGCCGGGGGACCGTGCCGCCGTCGCGCGAGAAGGTGTCGTACATGATCAGGCCGACCTTGATCAGCAGGGCGCCGCGCTCGTTGGGCTTGCCGCGACCGTGCGTGACCAGCAGACGGAACGGAGCGGACAGGATGCCGGAGAACGTCTTGTAGATCGGGATCGTGGTCTCGAGCGGCTTGACGTAGTGGGGCGCGGTCTTGAGCAGGTCGTTGCGCTCGGTGACCGCCTCCTTCACGAGGCGGAACTCGCCGTTCTCGAGGTAGCGGATGCCGCCGTGCACCATGTGGCTCGAGGCCGAGGACGCGCCGGAGACGAAGTCTCCGCGCTCGACGAGAGCGACCTTCACGCCCTGGAGGGCGAGGTCGCGGAGGGTGGCGAGGCCGTTGATGCCCCCTCCGATGATGAGGACGTCGAGGTCTTCGGCGTCACGGAGCGCCTGGACGTCGGCGCGGAGCGAAGAAGAGGGGGACGACATGTCGACTGCGACCTTTCGTTGGAGTACGCCTGAAAGGATGCGCGCCGCTGCACGTTGTTGCAAGCCCCTTGAACAAACGTGCAGAATGAGCATTCGACGAAAGGGCGGTCATGACGACCCAGACCGAGGAGCGCTCCCGGGACGCGTTGCGTGCGGCGCAGCTCTACTACATGCAGGACCTGACGATGGATGCCATCGCCCACGAGATGCGCGTCTCGCGGTCCTCCGTGTCGCGGCTGCTCCAGCACGCGCGCGACGTCGGGCTCGTCACCATCTCGATCAGCCCGCCCGATGACGCGCGGGGCCAGATGGCCCAGCGCATCGCCGACCGGTTCGGAATCACCGCGCACGTCGTGCCGACACCGGCTCGGACGTCCGAGGCCGAGCGGCTCGAGCGCACCGCCCTGACCGCGGCGCGCATCCTCGCCGAGCGCATCGAGTCGTCGATGACCATCGGCATCGCGTGGGGGTCCACGCTGTCGGCCATCGCGCGGCACGTGCCCTCGAAAGACGTGCACGACACCCACATCGTGCAGATGAACGGGGCGGCGAACCTCCGGACCTCCGGCATCCCGTACGCGGGGGAGATCCTGTCGAAACTGGGGGCGGCGTGGTCCTCGTCCGTGCACCAATTCCCGGTGCCCGCCCTCTTCGACGACCCCCGCACGAAGCAGGCGATGTGGCGGGAACGATCGGTGCGCTCGGTGCTGGAGATCCAGCAGCGGGTCGGACTCTTCGTCTTCGGTCTCGGGTCGCCGCACGCCGACGTGCCCTCGCACGTCTACAGCGGCGACTACTTCGACGAGCGCGATCGCGCGATCATCGAGCGGGAGGGCGTCGTCGGCGACTGCGCGACGGTGTTCTACCGCGTCGACGGCTCGTGGGACATCCCCGAACTCAACGCCCGCTCGAGCGGACCGGACCTCGACACCGTGCGGCGGATCCCGCGCCGATTCTGCGTCGTCTCGAGCCTGTCCAAGCTCACCGCCCTCCGCGGGGCGCTGGCCGCGGGTCTCGTCACCGAGCTCGTCGTCGAGGAGGCGCTCGCGCGCCGTCTGCTCAGCGTGACCCGCTGAACAGACGGCGTCGCGTCACACCTCGCCGAAGCCCTCGTCGATCAGCGTGCGGAGTTCGTTCAGCGCGTCCTGAGCCTGAGGGCCGGATGCCGTCACCCGGACCTTCGTGCCCTGGCGGACGCCGAGGGCCATGAGGGCGAGCAGACTCCGCGCCGACACCGGGGGCGTCTCGCCGCCCACCTCCGCGATCTGCACATCGGCGTCGAAGCGCGACGCCGCCTTGACGAACGTCGCGGCCGGGCGGGCGTGCAGACCGGACGGGTTGATGACCGTGGTCTCGAACCAGAGCTCGCCGGACGGCGGCGCCGGCGGCGGCGGGGTGGGCGGTTCCGCCGAGGCGTCGCCCAGCTGACGTCGCTTCGCCTCGGCCGCCCCCGCGACCTCGGCGGCGACTTGCGCGAGCGTCGCGCCGCCCGCGGCGGTCACCACGGCGCTGACGAGACCCTCGACGAACGGCGCGGGGCTCAGGACGACGCGGTCGGGTGTCGCGGCGAACTCGAGGGCCATCTCGGCGCTCAACAGCGCCGACCCGAGGTCCATCAGGACCAGGACGCCGTCCCCGGAATCCGCGTCGTCGAGCGCTGTCGCGATCGCCGTGGCATCCGTTCCGAGGTCGCCGTCCGGGCCGCCGGCGGCGACGCGGACGGTGGGCGGAGCGTCTCCACCCATCCGCAGCGCCAGATCGACCGCGGCCTCGGCGAGCGGGCGGCTGTGCGAGACCGCGACGATGCCGATCACCCGCGGGCCGCCAGCGTGTCGCTCAGCGTGCGGAAGAGGAGCGCCGACGAGGCCGCCCCCGGATCGATGTGCCCGGCGCTGCGCTCGCCGAGGTAGCTCGCGCGTCCCTTCCGTGCGACCAGCGGCTCCGTGGCATCCCGCCCCTGCTCGGCGGCCCGGGCGGCCGCTGCTGCGGCGCCCGCGGCATCCGCGCCCGCGGCGACGGCGTCGTCCCACGCCGCGAGGGCGGGGAGCTGCGCGTCGACCATCGTCTTGTCGCCCGGCTCGGCCTTGCCGCGGGCTACGACGCCTTCGGTCCCGGCCCGGAGGGCGGCACCGAGCGCGGTGGCATCCGCGGGATCGGTGAGAGCGGGGCCGATGCGCAGGAAGAACGTCCCGTACAGCGGACCGCTCGCGCCGCCCACCGACGAGACCAGCGTCATGCCGACCGTCTTGAAGAGTTCAGCCGGAGATGCGGGCGGCGTCTCGAGCTTGGCGACGACGGCATCGAGGCCGCGGGCCATGTTCGAGCCGTGGTCCGCGTCGCCGATCGCCGAGTCCAGGGCGGTGAGCTCATCGCGGTGCTCCTGCACGGCATCCCGGAACGCGCGGATCCAGGCGACGAGGTGGTCGGTCGTGACGGCGTCGCTCATGCGCCCCACCGGAGTCCGGGGGTGACGACCGGTGCGTCCCACAGGCGCAGGAACTCGTCATCGGCCTTGACCACGGTGAGCGAGGCGCCGGCCATGTCGAGGCTCGTGATGTAGTCGCCGATGAGCACGCGCTGCACGTCGACGCCCGCCTCCGCGAGGAGCGGCGCGATCTCGCCGTACAGTAGGTACTGCTCGATGAGCGGCGTGCCGCCGAGTCCCGACAGCAGCACGATCGCGGGTGGCGACGGGCTCGCCGAAGGACTCTAGA
>NZ_BADA01000135.1 GCF_000333395.1 Microbacterium sp. B19 | reverse complement strand
CGGGGTTGTAGAACTCGAGCTTGGCCAGGATCTGGCCTCCGGCGCCCTCAGCGACACGGTTGAGCCGCACCAGCGGCGTGTCGCCGAACGCGGAAGTGATGTCGGAGTGGATGCCGGGCATGGCTCGCCTTTCGCCGTCGGTCGGATCGCGACAATCCTAGGTGAGCGGCCGATCCCCGCGGCCCTGTGTGACGCCGCGCGACTAGGCTCGGGATCCGTCATGCCCGACTCCGTACACTCCGCCCTGCTCGCCGTCGCCGACGTCCTCCGCGACACGGCGGCGCGCTTCTCGTCCGCCGGCATCCCCGATCCCCGAGTGGATGCCGAACTCCTCCTCGCTCACGTCCTGTCGACGTCGCGCGGGGGAGTGCAGGCCGCCGCCATCCGCGGCGACCGTCTGCCCGAGACCGCCGCGGCCGCGCTCCTCCCGCTCGTCGACCGTCGCTGCGCGCGCGAGCCGCTGCAGCATCTCACGGGGCGCGCGCCGTTCCGCTCGATGGAACTCGCCGTCGGCCCCGGCGTCTTCGTTCCGCGTCCCGAGACGGAGATGGTGGCGCAGCTCGCGATCGACGCCCTCGGATCCTCGGCATCCCCGTCCCCGATCGCGGTCGACCTCGGAACAGGGAGCGGCGCGATCGCCCTCGCGATGGCGACCGAGGTCCCGCACGCGCGGGTCTTCGCCGCCGAGAACTCCGTCGACGCCTTCATCTGGACGAAGGAGAACGTCGCGCGGATCGGGGCCACGAACCTGACCCTGGCGTTCATCGACCTCGCCGACGCCTTCCCGGAACTGGACGGGACCGTCTCGGTCGTGGCATCCAATCCCCCCTACGTTCCGGACGACGCGATCCCGCGCGATCCCGAGGTGCGCCTGTACGACCCGCCCGCGGCCCTCTACGGCGGTCCGGACGGACTGGATGCCGTGCGCGTGCTCAGCCGCGTCGGACTCCGCCTCGCGCACCCGGGCGGGACGATCGTCATCGAGCACGGCGAGTGGCAGGGCGCAGCGATCCGCGAGATCCTCGCCGCCGACGGATGGCGGGCCGCCGCGACCCACCCCGACCTCACGACCCGCGACCGCGCGACGACCGCGATTCATCCCTGACCGTTTCATACGGTCGGCGTCGGT
>NZ_BADA01000136.1 GCF_000333395.1 Microbacterium sp. B19 | reverse complement strand
GATGCCGCGGCCGAAGCGGCCGTGTGGGGCGCGTACTCGAACGCGGGTCAGACGTGCATCGGCATCGAGCGGGTGTACGTCCACGCCGACGTCGCGGATCGGTTCGTCGACCGGGTCGCCGAACTCACGACGGAACTACGGGCGGGCGTGGACGATACCGCCCGCCTCGGCCCGCTCACGATGGCGCGGCAGGCCGACGTCGTGCGCGCGCACGTCACCGACGCGCTCGCCGCCGGCGGCAACCTGCGCGCGGGCGGCCTCCCGGCGAAGGGCGCGGTGATCCCCCCGATCCTCCTCACCGACGTCGACGAACGCTCGACGGCCGTACGCGAGGAGACGTTCGGGCCGACGCTCGTCGTGAACCGGGTGGCATCCATGGAGGAGGCCATCCGGCGGGCGAACGCCGTCCGTTACGGCCTGTCGGGCTCGGTGTTCTCCCGCCGACGGGGCAAGGAGCTGGCGACGCGGCTGCGCGGCGGCATGGTGGCGATCAACGCGGTGATCGCGTTCGCGGCCGTCCCCGCGCTGCCGTTCGGCGGTGTGGGCGACTCGGGCTTCGGCCGCATCCACGGCGCCGACGGCCTGCGCGAGTTCGCCACGGCGAAGGCCATCACGCGGCAGCGATTCCGGCTGCTGACGCTGACGACGATGCGGCGCACGCCCGGCGTCGACCGGATCGTCGACCGGATCATTCGCGTGCTGTACGGGTGAGGCGTCGGACACAACGAAGGAAAACTGCCGACCCCGCCCCCGTCGACCCCGGGATCCAGGGGCGCCGGATGGGGCGCGACGCCGATTTTCCTTCGTTGTGTCCGGCTGCGGCGGGCGGCCCGAGCCCGTCAGCGCACCGAGCGCACCCGCAGGATCATCACCGAGCCCACGATCCCGGCGATGCCGCTCGCGATGAACAGGCCCGTGAAGCCGCCGAACAGCACGACGGCCCCGGCGCCCAGGAGTGGTCCGAACGCCTGCGGGCCGGCCTGCGCGATGTTCATCAGGCCGACGTCCTTGCCGCGGCTCTCGGCGGACGGCAGCACCTGGGTGGCGAGCGCCTGGTCGACCGCGAAGAAGCAGCCCTGGCCGAGCCCGAGGAGCACCGCGCCGACGATCGCCGTCGCCTCCGCGGGGGCGACCGCGAGCAGCAGCGCCGCGAGCGACTGGGCGATGCCGGAGGCGAGCACGAAGACCCGGCGCCGGCCGAGCACGTCGCTGAGCTTTCCGAACCCCAGCGACGCGACGATCGTGACGACCATGTAGATGACCGTCGTGAACACGAGGAACCCCGTGGGGTCGTCCATTCGCAGGGCGAAGGTGAAGAAGTACAGCAGCATCGTCGTCGCGATCGCGTTGCTCAGGTTGATCAGGACCCGACTGACCACCGTCCACACGAAATCGGGGTGCTGACGCGGGTCCACCCAGATCGACGACAGGATCGCGCCGAGCGTGAGCGGGCCGAGCATCGCCGCCTCGTCGGGCGTCAACGGCACGTCGTGCAGGCGCAGCAGGAACGGGATCGCCAGCACCACCGCGCTCACCGCGAGCGCGAGATATCCCGTCGCGGTGGTCGTGAACACCGCCGTCACCAGCACGATCCCCAGCAGGATGCCGAAGGCGTTCGGCGCCGAGATCCAGCCCGACACCAGTCCGCGCTGGTTCTCCGGCACGCGATCGGCCATGACCGCGGTAAGGGCGGCGGATGCCATGCAGAACCCGAGCATCGTCACGGTCCACCAGATCACGGTGCCGACCGTTTCGGTCTGGATGCCGAGGAGCGCGAGGCCCGCCCCGACCAGCAGCACGCCGGCGAAGATCCACGGCCGGCGGCGTCCGAACCGCGAACGGGTGCGGTCGCTCAGCGCCCCCACGATCGGGTACGCCACCACCACGAACGCGCCGGCGATCGCGCTGACGATGCCGTAGGCGACCAGTGACGCGAGCCAGTCCTCGGACGTGTGCTGCGCCTCGATCTGCAGCGGCAGCAGCACCTGTACGGGCACGAGCTGCGCCATCCACAAGCCCAGCCAGACGCCCGCGAAGGCGGCGATCCAGCCCGCGCGGACCGGGCGCGTCGGTTCGGCGTAGGCCCCCAGCGTCGAGTGGTGCTCGGCGGCGGTCACGACACACGCAGCCGTCGGGCGCGCCGAGGAGGACGGCGGGAGGGGTGGGAGCGGATCACGGGCGGCCCTTCTGTCGATCACGGCATCGGGATCAACTATCGGGTCACTTTATTGCACAAACGTGCCGCGTTTTGTATCGAGAGTGTGAACTCAGTCCCTGGTGTCGAAATTCAGACCGAGAAACCTGTACATTTGCGCCAACTACTCGGTGATCGGTGCCGCGTCGCCCAGGGAAGAGGTGGCGGCGAGGGACACGAAGCCGATGAGGGCCGCGCGCAGGGCGTGCGCGAGCGACTGATACTGGACGACCTCGGAACGGGCGATGCGATGCAGGGTGTAGCCGTCGATCAGGGCCACCACCGCAGCGGCGGCGTGGGGATCGTTCACGCCGTGCGTGCGCAGGACGGCGCCCGCGATCTGGCGGGTCTCGTCGAGGATGCGCTCGACGTGGACGCGCAGCGCCGGGTGACGCGACGCGAACAGGTAGATCTCGAACTGCGCGACGGCGTTCTCGTCGGACTGCTGTCGAACGATCTCGACGAACTCGTCGATCGCGGCACCCGTGGCGCCGGCGTTCGTCTCGAGCAGGGTCCGGAACTCCTGCAGGCGCTCGAACTCGGCGCCCATGGCGTGCGCCACCGCCTCACCGATCATGTCGTCGAGGGAGTCGAAGAAGTACGTCGTCGACGAGTGCGGCACTCCGGCGGCCGCCGCCACCGACCGGTGCGTGACGGCCGAGATGCCCTTCTCCGCGATGATCTCGAGCGTCGCGTTCAGCAGCAGCTCACGGCGTGCGCGCCCCCGCGCGCGCATCGATCGCGTCGTCGTCTCGCTCACCGCGTCCTCCTCGTCGACCTCCCCGGTCGACCTCGCACCCGAATTGGAGCAAGCCTATGACTGCAGCCGTGACTCGCCCCGAACCCGAGGTCGACGTCGTCATCGTCGGCGCCGGGCTGTCCGGGCTGACGGCAGCCCACCGTCTCCGGCAGTTCGGTCTGTCGGTGCGCGTGTTCGAGGCCTCCTCCCGCGTCGGCGGTCGCGTGGCATCCGCCGATGTCGACGGGGTCCACGTGGATCTCGGCGGAACGTTCGTCGGCCCCGCGCAGGACCGCATCCTCGCCCTCGCCGACGAGATGGGGGTGGCGCGCTACCGGACCTACGCCGCGGGCGAGAACGTCATCCGCTGGCGCGGGCGCCACCGTCGCTACCGGGGCACCGTTCCACCGGTCGGGGCCGGGCTGCTCGACGTCGGCCGCATCCAGCTGTCGCTCGACCGGCTGGCGCGGACGGTTCCGCTCGGTGATCCGGCCGCCGCTCCCCACGCGGCCGACCTGGATGCCGAGAGCCTCGGCTCGTGGCTGACCCGCTCGCGCGCCTCGGCCGCCGCGCGCGACCTCATCGCGATCGCCGGGCGCACGACGTGGGGGTGCGAGCCCGAGGAGATCTCGCTGCTGCACGTCCTGCACTACATCCACCAGGCCGGGGGACTGTCGTCGATGCTCGATACCGAGGGCGGTGCGCAGGAGGAGCACTTCGTCGAGGGGTCGCACGAGATCGCCGCCCGCCTCGCGCGCGGCCTCGGGTCGGCGCTCCGCCTGGATGCGCCGGTCCAGCGGATCGAGACGTCCGCGGAGGGTGTCGTCGTCGCGACCGCGGACGAGAGCATCGCGGCGCGCACCGTCATCGTGGCCGTGCCGCCGGCCCTTCGCGAGCGCATCCGGTTCGCGCCGGCCCTGCCTCCGCGCTACGCGCAGCTGTCTCAGCGCTGGCCCGCGGGCGTGCTGTCGAAGGCCTACGCGATCTACGACGAGCCGTTCTGGCGGGCGGCGCGATCTGTCCGGTCAGGGCCTCTCCGACACGGGACCGGTGTTCATCACGTTCGACGCGAGCCCGCCCGGCGACGACGTCCCCGGCGTACTCCTCGGCTTCATCGGTGCCCGCTACGCCCGCGAGTGGGACGACCTGCCCCCGGCCGAGCGTCGCGCCCGTGCTCTGTCCTCGTTCGCGGATCTCTTCGGTCCTCGGGCCCTGGATGCCACGGGGTACATCGACCAGCGCTGGGGTGCCGAGCCGTGGGTCGCGGGAGGGCCGACGGCGGCGCCGGGGCCGGGCGTGGTCGCGCCGTACGCGTCCGCGCTGACAGAGCCGGTCGGGCGCATCCTGTGGGCCGGCACGGAGACGGCGTCCCGGTGGACCGGCTTCCTGGACGGGGCGGTGCGTGCGGGGGAGCGCGCCGCCCTCGAGGCGCGGCGACTCGTCGACGCCTCCGCGAGTGACACCGAGACGACGGGAGACGCCGCATGATCTGGCGCCGCGAGTACACGCACCTGACGACCGCGACCGCCGAGGCGGTGTGGAAGCGATGGACCACCCCCGAGGACTGGGCGATCGACGACCCTGATCTCCGCGAGGCGACGTTCCCGGTTCCGGTCCGCGTCGGGGCCGTCGGTCGCGTCGTCAACCACGGCACTCCGCCCCAGAAGATCGTGTTCACCGAGCTGCAGCCCGGCTACGCGATGAACTTCCGGATCGGTCTGCCGGGGGCCTCGCTGTCGTTCCCGCACCGGATGCACGCGACCCCGAACGGTCTGTCCGTCACGCACGCCGTCGAGATCTCGGGTCCGCTCGCTCCGGTTTTCGGGCTCCTGGTCGGCCGCTTGATCGCCGCGGGGCTGCCCGCCGTGGTGCGGCTCGTGACGACGAACGCTCTGGCGGATTCGGGCGAGATCGCCGTCGAATGACAGCACATTTGTGCAACAATGGCCGCGAGTGACGACGACGTCACCGGAGCAGGAGATGAAATGGCCGCTCGTTACGACCTCGCCAAGGTCAAGCTCGGGAAACTGATGACCGACCCGGATGCCGAGGCCATCATCCTCGACGTCATCCCCGACCTGAAGAAGAGCCCGACGTACCTCGTGGCGCGCACGCTCACCGCGAGCGCGGCCCTGCAGCTCGCGGCGGCACAGCTGGGGGCGGAGACGGCCGCCGAGCTCCGCCGTCGTGTCGAGGCGCTCGAGGCCTGACGCCGCGCCCGCACGGTCGCCGCGCGCCGGTCGCGTAGATTGACGGCGTGACGCCCCTCGTCTTCCTCGCGCTCGTCGTGGCCGGCGGGCTCGGCGCGGCCGCGCGCTACGCCCTCGACGTCCTCGTGCGTCGACGGACCGGCGATCGTTTCCCGTGGGGGATCCTCGTGGTGAACCTCACCGGCGCCTTCGCGCTCGGGGTGGTGACGCCGCTCGTCGTGGACGAGGTGTGGCGATGGATCGTCGGCACCGGGTTCCTCGGCGGTTACACGACCTTCAGCGCGGTCGCGGTGACCACGGCGCTGCTCGCGGAGGAGGGACGCACGCGCGCTGCGGTGTCCTACGGGGTGGTGTCCTTCGTGGGATCCGTTCTGGCGGCCGCGCTCGGCCTGGCTCTGGGTCACCTTCTGTAACGGGTCGCTGGGAGCGATCTCGCGACCGCCTGCCCGACCCGACGCCCGTGGGATACTGAGCCTCGATACATTCCTGTATCGGACGGGTGCCCCTGGCATCCGTCCTCGGCCGACCGAAGGGCCTCCGCGTGTCGTACCTGGCCGTGCTCAGTCTGCGCAATCGCGCGCTCATCGCCCTCGTCACCATCGTGGCCGCCGTGTTCGGCGGCCTGGCGTTGACGAACCTCAAGCAGGAGCTCATCCCCTCGATCGAGTTCCCGCAGCTCGCGGTCGTCACGACGTACCCGGGCGCCTCTCCGGAGGTCGTCGAAGCCGACGTGTCGACGCCGATCGAGGGCGCCATCCGCGGGGTCGAAGGACTCGAGTCCACCACCGCGACGAGCACGACGAACTCCTCGATCGTGTCCGCCTCCTTCACGTACGGCACCGATCTCGCCGCCGCGCAGCAGAAGATCCTCGCGGCGATCGCGCGCATCAAGGACCAGCTCCCCGACTCGGCGGACACGACCGTCGCGTCGGCCAGCATCGACGACTTCCCCGTCATCCAGCTCGCCGTCACCGGCTACTCGGACGCGCAGAACATCCAGTCGACGCTTGAGACGGTCGTCGTCCCGGCCCTCGAGGACGTCAAGGGAGTCAACGCCGCACAGGTGGTCGGTGGCACCGGTCAGCGCGTCACCATCACCCCCGACCCCACGCGCCTCGCGGAGAAGGGCTTCAGTCAGCAGGCGATCAACGACGCCCTCGAAGCGAACGGCGTGCTGTTCCCGGGTGGTTCGATCACCGAGAACGACCAGACCCTGACGGTCCAGACGGGCGCCAAGCTCACCAGCGTCGCCGAGATCTCCGCGCTTCCGCTGGTCCCGACCGATGCCGCCCAGGCGGCCGCTGGCGCGACGACGATCGCCGACGTCGCGAGTGTGGCCGAGCAGTCCGACCCGGTGACGACGCTGTCGCGGGTGAACGGCCCCCGCCGAGTCGCCCTACGCGTTCCTCGAGGACGACGCCGACGTTCGCGCATGGTTCGCGTTCATGAAGGTGCAGCTGCGTCTGCGCTACGAGATGAACCGGCAACTGCGCGATGACAGCGGGATCTCGCTGGTCG
>NZ_BADA01000137.1 GCF_000333395.1 Microbacterium sp. B19 | reverse complement strand
CGTTTTTCCGCCCCAAACGCAGGAATCCGCCCCAAACCCCAGGACGACCCGGCGCGGCGTAGGGTGTCGAGCGTGGTGTCCTGGCGCGATCTCGTCTCGGTGGCTGTCGGCGGCGCGATCGGGACCGCGGTGCGCGCCGGGCTGACTCTCGCTCTCGCGGGCGATCTCGGCCCCGCCCTCGTGCCGATCATCAACGTCGTGGGTGCGTTCGCGATCGGTATCCTGTTCGGAATCCGGGCCCGGATGCCAATGTCGACACGCGCGCAGCGGGCGCAGCTGTTCTTCGGAACCGGCGTGCTGGGCGGTTTCACGACGTACAGCTCGCTCGCCGTCGAGTCGGCCGACCTGTCGCTGCTGTGGTGGGGCGCGGTCACCGTCGTCGTCGGGACGTTCGCCGCGTGGCTCGGCGTGCTCCTCGGCCGGGGGCACCGCGTGCGCTGAGCCGCCGCAGGCGCTGAGCCGTGGGCGACTCCCGCTCTTGCCGCACCCCCGCTCAAGATGGTACAAATGTGCCACTTGCCGACGTGGGCCCGCTGCGCCGGTGCCGACCCGGAGGCTCAACGATGACCGCCGTCCCCCGCATCGTCACGCTCGGAGCCCACGTGCTCGACACGATCGTCCAGCCCGTCGACGAGATCCCGCCCGGGCAGGGCTCGCTGCTCGTGGACGAGATCGTGATGTCGGCCGCCGGTCCCGCCGGAGGAACCGCGCTCGTCCTGAACAAGCTCGGCGCGCGCGTGATCACGAGCGGCGCCGTCGGTGACGACGTGGCGGGGCGCGTGCTCCGCGGGCTGCTGGCCGACGCCGGGATCGACGTGGAACACCTGGTCACGGGCGAGCTGCCGACCTCGGCATCCGTCCTCCCCATCCGGTCGGATGGCTCGCGTCCCGCGCTCCACGTCGTCGGTGCCAACGCGCTCGCCGCCGATGTCGTGCCGTGGGATGTGCTGGCCGCGGCCGACCACGTGCACGTCGGGGCGCCCGAGCTCCTCGGACCCGAGAACGTCATCGAGATCCTCGATCACGCGCGGGCGAACGGGGCGACGACCTCGCTCGACTTCCTCATCGGCGGAGAGCCGGCGTTCTACGCCCTCATCGAGCCGCTGCTGCCCTACACCGACTACATGCTGCCGAACGCGGAGCAGGCCCTGGGGTGGACGGGCGCGCCCGACCTGCACGCCGCCGCGCACGTCCTCGCCGAGGCCGGCGCACGCGTCGTCGCGATCACGAACGGCGGCGACGACATCGTCCTCGTCGAGGGCGACGACCTCGTCGACATCCCAATCGTCCCGGCCGTCCCGGTGGACACCAGCGGCGGCGGCGACGCGTTCTCCGCCGGGTTCGTCTTCGCGAAGCTCCGCGGACAGACCTCGGTCGAGGCGGCGCGCTTCGGCTCGGCCGTGGCGGCCCAGGTCGTCGCGGGCGTCGGCACCGATCACGGCACGTACGACGCGGCATCCATCGACGCTCTCCTGTCGGAGGCCGCGCGGTGACGCAGGACGCCCGCGCCGCGATCGCCGACGCGTGCCGCGCGCTCGCGGCGGACGGGCTGGTGAAGGGGACGGCGGGCAACGTCAGCGTGCGTGTCGACGGAGGGATCGCGATCACCGCGACCGGCGTCGTGTTCGCACAGGCGACCGCCGACGACGTGTCGGTCGTCGACCGTGACGGGCGGGTCGTGGTCGGTTCGCTCGCGCCCAGCTCGGAACTCGGGCTGCACCTCGCGGCGTACGCCGACGACGCCGTCGGGGCCGTGGTCCACACGCACGCGCCGGCCGCGATCGCCCTGTCGCTCGTGAGCGACCGCCTGCCGTGCATCCACTATCAGCAGCTCACCCTCGGCGGCGAGGTCGAGGTCGTGCCGTTCGCGGTCTTCGGGTCGCCCGAGCTCGCGGCGAGCGCCGGTGCGGCGCTGACGACCGCGAACGCCGCGATCCTCGCGCACCACGGCGCCGTGACGACCGGTCGCGATCTCGCCGACGCCGTCGCGAACACCGCGCTGCTGGAGTGGGCGTGCGACATCTACCTGCGGGCGCGGGCCGTGGCAGCGCCCGCGGAACTCAGCCCGGAACAGCAGGCCGACGTCGTGGCCGCCGCCGTGGCGACCGCCTACGGCCAGAAGCGGAGCGCATGACATGGATGCCATGACCGCCACCACGTTCGACTCGCTCAGCCCGCTGGACGGCCGCGTCGTCGGAACGTTCCCCGTGCGGGGCGCGGACGAGGTCGCCGCCACCGTCGACCGTGCCCGCCGCGCCGCGGAGGAGTGGCGCGCTCTCGGGTTCGCGGGGCGCCGTCGGGCGCTCGACGGGTGGCGCCGCGACATCGTCGCGCACCTCGACGAGCTCATCGCCCTCGTACGCGCCGAGACCGGCAAGCCCGCGGGTGACGCGCGCCTCGAGATCATGCTCGCGCTCGACCACTCGCTGG
>NZ_BADA01000138.1 GCF_000333395.1 Microbacterium sp. B19 | reverse complement strand
GGCCCCTCCGCCAGCAGGCTCAGGATGTAGAGGCGCAGATCGCCGTGCGAGAAGACCGGGGCCATCACCACTCCTCCTCTCCGGCGAGTTCGTCGGGACGCAGGCCCGAGACGCCGCGACGGAGGACCGTGATCTCGCCCGAGACGGTGTTGGCCCGCACATCGACGAACGACCCCGCGAGGGCGCCGGTCGAGCCGGTGTAGTTCGTGGGTCCGTTGCCGGAGCGCACGTGTCCGTCGATCTGCACGCGTCCGCTCACCGAGCGCGCGACGTAGTTGGCGGGCAGTCCGCGGTCGAGGCGGATCGTCGCCGAGCCGCTCACGGAGTTCAGGCTGATCGACTGCACCGTGCCGGTGGAGTCGACGAGCAGCGCGCCCGCGACCGTGTCGACCGAGGCCTTCGTGACGGCGCCGGTCGCGGCGATGTCGCCCGAGACGCTGTTGGCCGTCAGGGCGCCCTGGAGTTCGCGCACCTGCACGTCGCCGGACACGGCGTTGAGGCTCACGTCGCCGACGAGTCCGTCGACCATGATGTCGCCCGAGACGGTGTTGAGCTTGGCATCCGTCCGGAGTCCCGACACCAGGGCGCTCGCGCTCACGACGCCGAGCGTCAGGGCGACGGTGCGCGGAACGGCGACGCTCACCTCGGCCTTGGGCCCGCCGGCGCCGAAGTTGCGGAACACCTCGAGGAAGTTGTCCCACCGCAGCTGCGGGTGGTCGATTTCGAGGCGGCCGTCGTTCATCTCGATGCGCAGGTCTTTGACCGTGACGCCGTGCACCTCGATGCGGGCGCCGGGGTCGTCGTGCGCGATGACGTCGACCTGGCCGCCGACCAGGCCGATCTTCAGTTCGCGCAGCCCGTCGACGTCGATGACCCGCGTCTCGCCCGGGTGGACGATCCATTTCTCCATGGCGATCTCTCCTCACTCACGATATATCGCGTTGATCCGAGTATCGCGATATATCGTGAGTTCGTCAAGGACCTGGGTCCGTTGATCTGGCCGCGGGCACCGGGGGCATGGCATCCACTCGTCCTGCGCGTGCCCTTGCGGCGGTGTTTCCGGCCCACCGCCCACGATCCGGTCCAGCGCCCACGATCCGGCCGACCGCAGCGTGAGCGCTCGACCCGATCGTGAGCGTTCGGCAACAAGCCGCCCCCGGAGACGCCGGATGCCACGCCCTGGGGGAGGGACGTGGCATCCGGGGCGGGCGTACCCGCGGGGGGATGAGGGGAGTCGCGCACCCGAAACGCGACGACCCTCTTCGGGGGTTAAACCGGCTTGCGACCGCTGATCAAGCGGAAGAGCAGCACGATGAGCGCGATGAGGCCGACGATGATCGCGATCCAGAGGAGGAAGCTCGCGGCCTGGCTCAGCCCGCTGACGATCGCGATGACGATCGCCGCGACGATGATGATGATCAGGAAGATGTTCATGGGGGGCTCCTTGCTGTTTCCGCTGACGCGGCAACCGGCGAGTGGTTGACCTCTACGTTCGCACCGGCGCGCACTCCCCGCCGGGGGGTTGACGTTTCTGGAAATTCGCTGTTAGTCCGGGAGACCGCTTGACCGGATGCCGCCGGATGCCGCCTGTCAACCCCGCGCGTGGGCCGCGACGGCGCGTCGTAGCGTCGGGGCATCCGACGGAAGGAGACGGCCATGCCCCAGGGGCGAGGATCGAACAGCCTGAAGGACCCCGATCTGTACGAGGAGCTGCGGAAGCAGGGTGACTCGAAGGAGAAGGCCGCGCGCATCTCGAACGCGGCCGCCGCGCAGGGGCGCGGCAAGGTCGGCGCGCGCGGCGGGCACGCGGAGAACTACGAGGACCGCACCGTCGACGAGCTGAAGAAGCGCGCGAGGGAGCTCGGGATCACCGGGTACTCCGGCAAGAAGAAGGCGGAGCTGATCGACCTGCTCCGCAACCACTGACGGTGGCGCGTCTGATCCGGGTCCGTCCGTACGAGGATCCCGGGTTCCGCCGCGTCCGCTCCGGGTCCGGTTTCCGGTTCGTGGACCACACCGGTGCCGCCGTGCCGGAGCGCGAGGCGGAACGGGCCCGGGGCCTCGTCATCCCGCCCGCCTGGCGCGAGGTGTGGATCGCGCAGCAGCCCAACGCGCACATCCAGGCGGTCGGGACCGACGAGGCCGGGCGGCGGCAGTACACGTACCACGCGGACTGGTCGAAGGGCCGCGACAAGGGCAAGTTCTCGCGTGCCCTGCAGCTGGCCGAGGCGCTTCCGCGCGCCCGCGCCCGCGTCACGCAGTCGCTGCGCCGCTCCGAGGCGGACCGCGAGCGCGTTCTGGCGGTGTCGTTCCGGCTGCTCGACCAGGTGGCCCCGCGCGTCGGGAACGCCCGGTACTTCGTGACGAACGGCAGTCGCGGGCTCACGACCCTGCAGAGGAGGGATGCCACGGTCGAGGGCGACCTCATCCGGCTGTCGTTCCCCGCGAAGAGTGGGAAGCGTGCCGAGTTGTCGCTGCAGGACGCCGAGGTCGCGGCGCTGATGTCGGAGCTCGCGACGGGAAGGCCCCGGGCGGCGCTGCTCAGCTACCGCCGCGGACGCCGTCGCGTTCCGCTCACGCCCGGCGACGTGAACGCGTACGTGCGGGCGCTGACCGGCGGACCGTTCAGCGCGAAGGACTTCCGGACGCTGCGCGGAACGATCCTCGCCGCGGAGGCGCTCGCGAAGGCCGGCGTCGCCTCCACGAAGAACGAGCGCAAGAAGGTCGAGCTCGCCGCGGTCCGGGCCGCGGCGGAGGCGCTCGGGAACACCCCCGCCGTCGCGCGTTCCAGCTACATCGATCCGCGCGTGTTCTCGCTCTACCGGCGCGGCCGGACGATGGAACTGGGCGGGTCGAAGGATGCCGCGATCCGGCGCCTCATCCTGGGGGAGTGACCATTCGTGCCCGGGTCGACCGAGTGGTTTGGGGCGGATTCCGCGGGTGGGCGC
>NZ_BADA01000139.1 GCF_000333395.1 Microbacterium sp. B19 | reverse complement strand
CGATCGCGCAGGCGATCGACAAGCACGACACCATCGGCGAAGACCTCGTCGGCATGGTCGTCGACGACATCGTCGTGGTCGGCGCGCGCCCGCTCTTCATGACCGACTACATCGCGTGCGGCAAGGTCATCCCCACCCGCATCGCCGACATCGTGGCGGGCATCGCGCGCGGTTGCGAGCTGACCGGCACGGCACTCGTCGGCGGCGAGACGGCGGAGCACCCGGGCCTCCTCGGCATCGACGACTACGACGTCGCGGGTGCGGCGACCGGCGTCGTCGAGGCCGACCGCGTCCTCGGCGCCGACCGGGTCCGCGGCGGCGACGTCGTGCTGGCCCTGGCCTCCAGCGGTCTGCACTCCAACGGCTACTCGCTCGTGCGTCACATCGTCGCGGGCCGCGGCATCGCGTACGGCGCGGCTTCGGCCGAACTGGGCGGCACGTGGGGCGAGGCGCTCCTCGAGCCCACGCGGCTGTACACCTCGCCGCTGCTGCGCCTGCTCGGCGATGCGGCGGTGGGAACCGGCATCCATTCGCTCAGCCATGTCACGGGCGGCGGGATCGCGGCGAACCTCGCGCGCGTGCTGCCGCAGAACACGTGGGTCGACGTCGACCGGTCGACGTGGAGCCCGCCGCCGGTGTTCCGGGTGCTGGCCGACCTCGGCGACCTCGAGCTGACGGCCACCGAGGGCACCTGGAACCTCGGCATCGGCTTCCTTGCCGTGGTCGCTCCGGAGGTCGTGGATGCCGCGATCGCGGCGCTGCGGGCCGACGGCATCGACACCTGGCAGGTCGGTGTGGTGCGCGACGACGCGCGTCCCGACGGAGAGTTCGAACAGGGCGCGAAGGGCGTCGACGGGGGCGCGGTGCGTCTGGTCGGCTCGTACGCGGATGCCGGCTTCCCGGCGAACGGAGCGAAGTAACACCCCATGTGCGGCATCGTCGGCATGGCCGGGCAGGGCCCGGTCAACCAGGAGATCTACGACGCGCTCCTCCTCCTCCAGCACCGCGGCCAGGACTCCACCGGCATCGCGACGGCGGAGGCGAGTGGCGTCTTCCACATCCACAAGGCCCGCGGGCAGGTGCGCGAGGCGTTCCGCACGCGCGACATGCGCGCGCTGCTCGGAGACATCGGTCTCGGCCACGTCCGCTACGCGACGAAGGGCACGGCCTCCAGCGAAGAAGAGGCGCAGCCCTTCTACGTCAACGCCCCGTACGGCATCGTCCTGGTGCACAACGGCAACCTCACGAACACCCGCGAGCTCACGAGCGAGCTGTTCCACAAGGACCGTCGGCACCTGAACACCAGCTCCGACACCGAGCTGCTGGTCAACATCCTCGGCTCCGAGTTGCAGTCCGAGATCTCCGGCCCCGACCTCGACCCGGCCCAGGTGTTCCGCGCCGTGGCGCGCGTGCACGAGCGCGTCGAGGGCTCCTACGCGTCGATCGCGCTCATCGCGGGCTACGGACTCCTCGCGTTCCGCGACCCGTTCGGCATCCGTCCCCTCATCCTCGGCAAGCGTCCGGCGGGCGGCAGCGACGGCCGCGAGGAGTGGGTCGTGGCATCCGAGTCGCTCGTGCTCGAGAACGCGGGCTTCGAGGTCGTGCGCGACGTCGAGCCCGGCGAGGCCGTGTTCATCACCCTCGACGGCACGCTGCACGCGCAGCAGTGCGCGACGAACCCGACGCTCGCGCCGTGCTCGTTCGAGTACGTGTACCTCGCCCGTCCCGACTCCGTGATGAACGGCATCTCGGTGTACGAGGCGCGTCTGCGCATGGGCGAGCGCCTCGCCGACACGATCGCGAAGTACACCCCGCACGGCTCGATCGACGTCGTCATGCCGATCCCCGACTCCTCGCGCCCCGCCGCGATGCAGGTCGCGCGCAAGCTCGGCATCGAGTACCGCGAGGGCTTCTACAAGAACCGCTACGTCGGCCGGACGTTCATCATGCCCGGGCAGGCGGTCCGCAAGAAGAGCGTGCGTCAGAAGCTCAACGCGATGTCGACCGAATTCCAGGGCAAGAACGTCCTGCTCATCGACGACTCGATCGTCCGCGGCACCACCAGCCGCGAGATCATCCAGATGGCTCGGGATGCCGGGGCGAAGAGCGTCACGTTCGCGTCGGCCGCTCCGCCGGTCCGGTTCCCCCACGTGTACGGCATCAACATGCCCTCGCGCCACGAGCTCGTCGCCCACGGCCGCACGATCCCGCAGATCGCGGAGGAGCTCGGCTGCGACTACCTCGTGTACCAGGAGGTCGAAGACCTCAAGGCGGCGATCATGGAGGGCAGCGACCTCGTCGACCTCGACATGAGCTGCTTCGACGGCCGTTACGTCACGGGCACCGTGTCGGACGAGTACCTCGCCTGGGTCGAGGGCAGCCAGGAGTCTTGACCTCCCGCCGCGCGGGAACGGTCGCGTGGGCGGCCGCAGCCATCGTGCTGCTCGCCCTCACGCTGCGGATCGCCGTGGCATCCCTGTCGCCGTTGTTGACGGCGATCTCTCGCGACTTCCCGCTGCCCGCGGCGGTCGTGGGCCTCATCGGGATGGCGCCGCCCGTGGCGTTCGCGCTGTCCGCCGTCGTGACCCCGGCCATCGAGCGCCGGGTCGGTCTGGAGCGCCTCGTCCTGATCGCCGCGTCGACCGCGGCGGCGATGCTCGGCCTCCGGGCCGTGGCGGTGGATGCCGGGACGCTCCTCGCCGCGACCGCGGGGGTGTTCGCGGCGGTCGGTGTGGCCAACGTGCTGCTCCCCGCCGTCGTGAAGAAGTACTTCCCCGACCGGGTCGGGCTGATGACCACCGTCTACTCGACGACGATGGCGGTCGCGACGTTCACGCCGCCGCTCGTCGCGGTGCCGCTGTCGGAGGCGATCGGCTGGCGCGGCTCGTTCGCGGTGTGGGCGTTCGTCGGGGTGGCCGCGGTGGTGCCCTGGGTGGTGACGGCCGTGCGGGCTCGGGTGGGTCGCGACGACATCGTCGAGGAGCCGCGCGCGTCGGTGCTGTCGCGCATCGTGCGCGTTCCGCAAACGTGGGCGCTCGTGATCACGTTCGCCGTCAACTCGTCCGTCGCGTACGGCATGTTCGCGTGGATGCCGGCCATCCTCATCGACACGGCGGGTGTCGACGCGGCCACCGCGGGTGGGCTTCTGGCCCTGTTCTCGTTCATGGGCCTGCCGGTCGCGCTCGTCGTCCCGGTGCTCGTGGCGCGCCTGCGCCGGACCGCGCCGTTCTACGCCGTGGCCGTGGTGAGCGGCCTCGCCGGTGTCGCGGGCCTGCTGTTCGCGCCCGCGGCCGCGCCGGTGCTGTGGGTCGTGCTGATCGGGCTGCCGCCGCTGATGTTCCCGATGGTGCTCGTCCTGTTCGGGCTGCGCACGCGGTCGCACGAGACCGCGGTGGCTCTGAGCGGGTTCGTCCAGGCGGCCGGCTACGGGCTCGCCGCGCTCACGCCGCTCGCGCTCGGCGTGACGCACGAGGTCAGCGGAGGTTGGACCGCCGGGCTGCTCGTGCTGGGCGCCGTCATCGCGATCGTCATCCCCGCGGCGGTCGTGATGGTGCGATCGGAAACGATCGAAGCGGCGTGGGAACGCCGCCACGGTCGAGCGTGGTGAGAAGGGTTACGCCTTCTCGTCCTCGTACTCGTCTTCGTACTGGTCGGCCCACTTGTCGACGTACGCGTCTTCACCCGAAGCGGGTGCGCCGAGTTCGCGCTCGAGAGCGGAGTAGTTCACCGAGTAGGTGTCGTACTTCAGCTCACGGGCGATCTTGGTGTTCTTCGCCTTCTGACGGCCACGCCCCATGCGAGACCCCCTCACGATCGACGTCGAGGGCCGTGCTGCGGGCCCTGCGTATTGCGGTTCCGGACCGAGCCGGTAAGAGTAACAGCCAGGATATCACGGTGCTTTCTGACCCCGACTGTCGACGGTCGGAGCGAGGTCAGGCCGCGCGAGCAGAGGAGCCCCCATGGCAGACAACACCCCCGCCCCGAAGCGAGCAGGAGCCGTGATCGCGGGCGTCGTCCCCGGGCAGTCGCCCCGCGTCCTGCGGGCCGCCGCCCGTCAAGCAGCCCTGGCGGGAACCGACCTCGTGATCGCGCACGTCGACACGACGCGCTTCGTCGCCTTCGAAGACCCGGACGGCTACGTGAACCCCTCCACGATCGATGTCGCCGGTGCGTCGGCCCGTGCCGCCCTCGCCGAGGTTCAGACGGCCGCCGACGCGGCCCTCGCGGGCGAGACCGTGTCGTGGAGCGTACGGCAGGTGATCGGCGATCCCGCCCTCGCTCTGATCCACCTCGCGGACGAACTGGACGCGTCGCTGCTGGTCGTCGGCACGCGCAAGCGCGGGCTGGGGGAGTCGCTGCGCGAGTTCCTCACCGGTTCCGTCGCGGCGCGGCTCACCCACCGGCAGCACCGTCCCGTCCTGGTGGTCCCGCTGGGTGAGCCGATCGCGCCCGAGGAGGAGCTCGTCTGGGAGTGACGCTCAGCCGCGCAGTGCGCGGGTGACCGCGTCGGACGCCTGGCGCAGCGCCGACTCGATGGCATCCACACCGGATGCCGTGAGCTCGCCGCCGCGAGCCACGTGGGAGCGCAACTCCGCGCGGGCACGTCCGCGGAACTCGGTGATCGCGGCGTCGGCGCGGTGCAGTTGTTCGCGGCTGCGGGTGCGCGAATCGTCCGCGGGCTCCTTCTGCGCCTGCTCGCGTTCATCGCGCGACGCGGCGGCGAGGTCGGCGCGGAGGCTGCGCATGGCATCCCGCACGCTCCCGCGGACCTCGTCGGCGATGAGCCGGACGCTGTCGGCGAGACCGGCCTGGATGCCTTCCAGGTCGCCCTCGCGCGCGGTGACCTCGGCGCGCCCGGCATCCGTGATCTCGTAGACGGTCTTGCGGCCGTCGACGGTCTTGGTGACCAGGCCCTCCTCCTCAAGCTTCGCGAGGCGGGGGTAGATCGTGCCGGCGGACGGCGAGTAGGTGCCGCCCGTGCGCTCGGTGAGCGCCTGCATGAGGTCGTACCCGTGGCGGGGCCCCTCGGCCAGCAGGCTCAGGATGTAGAGGCGCAGATCGCCGTGCGAGAAGACCGGGGCCATCACCACTCCTCCTCTCCGGCGAGTTCGTCGGGACGCAGGCCCGAGACGCCGCGACGGAGGACCGTGATCTCGCCCGAGACGGTGTTGGCCCGCACATCGACGAACGACCCCGCGAGGGCGCCGGTCGAGCCGGTGTAGTTCGTGGGTCCGTTGCCGGAGCGCACGTGTCCGTCGATCTGCACGCGTCCGCTCACCGAGCGCGCGACGTAGTTGGCGGGCAGTCCGCGGTCGAGGCGGATCGTCGCCGAGCCGCTCACGGAGTTCAGGCTGATCGACTGCACCGTGCCTCGTACGTGATGTTCTCGTCGTGCTCGCCCATCGGCGCCTTGTAGGCGGGCGTGTACAGCGGTTCCGGCAGCCGGTCGCCGTCGCCGAGTCCCTCGGGAAGCGGGATGCCGCACACCGTGCGCGACTCCTGGTATTCGGCCCAGCCCGATCCGGTCAGGTACCCGCGCACGACGCACTCGATCGGCTGCATGTCGAGCGACCGGACGAGCATGGCGCGTCCGCGCACGGCATCCGGGATCAGCTCCACCGCATCGTCCCCCTCGAGCACGTGGTCGGCGGCGAGATGGTTCGGGATGCCAGGCCCTCCGTCGGCGCCCGCGAGACGGTCGAACCACCACAGGCTCAGCGTCGTCAGCAGGACGCCCTTGTCGGGGATGCCGGGGCTCAGCACGTGGTCGAACGCGCTGACCCGGTCGCTCGCGACGACCAGCAGGTGCGCGGGCGTGGCGTCCTCGGCGGTGTCGGCGGGAACGTACAGGTCGCGGACCTTGCCCGAATAGACGTGGCGCCAGCCGTCGNGACGAGGGG
>NZ_BADA01000140.1 GCF_000333395.1 Microbacterium sp. B19 | reverse complement strand
CTCGACACGTCGTGTGCGTCACGAGCGCGTACCTGCTCACCTACGCCGTGCCGCTGCTCGTGACCGGCCGTCTCGGCGACCGCTTCGGCCCGAAGAACGTCTACCTCGTCGGCCTCGCGATCTTCACGATCGCGTCGCTCGCGTGCGGCCTCGCGTCGTCGCTCGAAGTGCTGATCTTCGCCCGTGCCGTCCAAGGCCTCGGCGCCGCCCTCATGACGCCGCAGACCATGGCGGTCATCACCCGCACCTTCCCGCCCCAGCGGCGCGGTGCGGCCATGGGCCTGTGGGGCGCGACGGCCGGCGTCGCGACGCTCGTCGGCCCGCTCGCGGGCGGCCTGCTCGTCGACGGCCTCGGGTGGGAGTGGATCTTCTTCATCAACATCCCCGTCGGTGTCATCGGCTTCATCGCCGCGCTGATCCTCGTTCCGCAGCTGCCGCAGTCGACCCACAAGTTCGACTTCCTCGGCGTCGCCCTGAGCGCCGTCGGTCTGTTCCTCATCGTCTTCGGGCTGCAGGAGGGCGAGCACTTCGACTGGGCCGCGTGGATCTGGGCGATGGTCGCGGCCGGTGTCGTCGTCATGGCGCTGTTCGTGTGGACGCAGGCGCGGAGCAAGACCGAGCCGCTCGTGCCGCTCGACCTCTTCCGTGACCGCAACTTCTCGGTCTCGAACCTCGCCATCGCCGCGGTCGGTTTCACCGTGACGAGCATGGCGCTGCCGCAGATGTTCTACCTGCAGCTCGCCCGCGGCCTCACCCCCACGGAGTCGGCCCTGCTGCTCATCCCGCTCGCGATCCTGTCGGGCGCGCTCGCGCCGTTCGCCGGCAAGCTCCTCGACCGCACCGACCCGCGAGTGCTGCTGGTCCCCGGTCTGCTGCTCGTCGGCGGATCGCTGGGTCTGTACACCGCGCTGATCCTGAACGACGCGCCGATATGGGCGTTCCTCATCCCGTCCGCGCTGATGGGTATCGGCAACGCCGGCATGTGGGGACCGCTGGCCACCACGGCGACGCGCAACCTGCCGCCGCGGCAGGCCGGTGCCGGTGCCGGCATCTACAACACGACCCGTGTGATCGGATCGGTGATCGGCTCGGCATCCATCGCCGCCTTCATGCAGGCGCGCCTCGAGGCCAACCTGCCCGGAGCGGGGGATGCCACGCAGAGCTTCGGCTCCGGATCGCTTCCGCCGCAGGTCGTCGAGGGCTTCACGAACGCCATGGGCCAGTCGCTGTTCCTGCCGATCGGTGTGATCTTCGTCGGGCTCATCGCCGTGCTGTTCATGAAGCGGCCGTCGGTGATCCGTCCGCACGGCGCTCCGCGCGACGCCGCCCCCGCCGCGCAGGCCGCGCCCGCGGCCGCGGGGGAGTAGCTCGCTTCGGCGCGTTCGGTCCTGTCCGGCGCGTCTCGGATCGCCGAGACTGCACGCGCCTGACATCTCGGTTGCAGACTGCAGTGGGGATGTCAGGCAGTTGCAGTCTCGGCGATTCTGCGCACGGCCGGCCGCGCGGGCGCGACGCGGGCGCGCGCCGGCGGGCGGCCGCCCGGGGCGCCTGCCGCGGCGTCAGGGGGTGATCGCATCGACGAAGCGGCGCGCCTCGTCGATCAGCGCGGCCCAGGTCTCGGCGGCATCCGGAGAGATCTCGGCCCACTCCCGCAGCGGGCGACCCCGCATGACCATCGGGGCGCCGACGCCATCGGCGGCGAGTTCGCCGACGCGCTGCTCCGGCAGCTTGACGACCAGCCCGCCCTCATGCGCGACGAACGCGAACACCTTCCCGCGCACCCGGACGCCCTCGGTCCCGAACATTCGCCCCATGTCGACGTCGGGCAGCGCGCACAGGCTCTCCGCGATCGGGTCGAAGATCGCGTGCGCTCGGGCCATGGCATCCCGGTCCACCATGCGCACACGGTAGCCCGGAACCGGATGCCGGGGCGAGAGGCGAGTCGTCGGTCAGCGCCGAGACTGCAGTGCGCTGACATTCCGGTTGCAGGCTGCGGGGGAGATGTCAGCGGGATGCCGTCTCGCGGATCGGCGACGGCGAGCGGCGGCCCGGACCGCCCCCGGCCGGGTCAGTCCTCGAGGACGCGGGCCGCGATGTCTGTGCGGTACTGACCGCCCTCGAGCCCGATGCGGCTCAGCGCTTCGTAGGCGGCGGTGCGGGCCTCGCGGAACGTCGTGCCGAGGGCGACGACGTTGAGCACGCGCCCGCCGGTGGCGAGCAGCTGGCCGTCGTGCAACGCCGTCGCGGCGTGGGCGACGTGCACGGCGTCGACCTCTTCGGCCTCGTCGAGCCCGGTGAGCGGGCGACCCGTGATCGGCGCCTCGGGGTATCCCTCGCTCGCGAGCACGACCGTCACGGCTGTGGCCTCGGCGAACGCGGGACGCGGCTGGTCCTCGAGCGTGCCCGAGGCTGCGGCCATGAGCAGCGTCGACAGCGGGTCGACGAGCCGCGGCAGCACGACCTGCGTCTCGGGGTCGCCGAAGCGCGCGTTGAACTCGATCACCTTCACGCCGGCCTCGGTCAGGATCAGTCCGGCGTAGAGCAGTCCGATGAACGGGGTGCCCTCGGCATCCATCTGCCGGATCACCGGCTCCGCGATCTCGCGCGTGACGTGGTCGACGAACTCCTCCTCGCCCCCGAACCGCTCGAGCAGCCACGGCAACGGCGAGTACGCGCCCATACCGCCGGTGTTGGGGCCCTCGTCGCCATCGCGGAGTCGCTTGAAGTCCTGTGCGGGGCTGAGGGGCAGCACGCGGTCGCCGTCGCTGAGGAAGAAGAGCGAGACCTCGGGGCCGGCGAGGAACTCCTCGATGAGCACGGGACCGGTCGGCAGATACGTCTCGGCGTGGGCCAGGGCGGCGGCGCGGTCGGACGTCACGATGACGCCCTTGCCCGCGGCGAGTCCGTCGGCCTTGACGACGTGCGGGGCACCGAGCTCGTCGAGCGCCGCGGCGACCCCGGCGAGATCGTGCGCGCGCAAGGCTCGGCCGGTCGGCACGCCCGCGGCATCCATGATCCGCTTGGCGTACGTCTTCGAGCCCTCGAGCTGCGCCGCAGCCTTGCCCGGGCCGAACACCGGGATGCCGCGCTCGCGCAGCGCGTCGGCGACGCCGGCGACCAGCGGGGCCTCGGGGCCGACCACGACGAGGTCGATCGCCTCGGTCTTGGCGAACTCGGTGACGGCGACCGGGTCGTTCGCGTCGAGGTCGACGACGTGGGCGTCGCGAGCGATACCGGCGTTGCCGGGGGCGGCGTAGATCGCGTGCGAGACCTCTTCGGAGCGCAGGGCGAGGATGATGGCGTGCTCGCGCGCGCCCGAACCGAGGACCAGGATTCTCACGCCGCCAGCCTACCGAGCGCCTCCGACACCGCCCGACCCCTCGGCGCCGTCCCTTCTTCGGTGTCCAGGACACGCGGACGCCGCGCCGCCGCATCCGCGTGTCGTGGACACTTAAGCGCCGGCTCGGCACCCTGCCGCCGGGGTGGGCGCCAAGCTGCCCGCCCCCGCGCCCCCGACCGGGATGTCGCACCCCGCGAGTACCGTGGATGCCATGCCTCCCCGCCGCATCGAGACCGGAGACGGTCGAGCCGCGCTCGCCGCCGTGGCCGCGGGCGACGCCTCCCGCCCGGCCACCGCGACCGCGGTGCGGTACCTGCTGCAGCTGCTGGTCGAGAAGGCGCCGGGCAACTCCGTCGAGATGCGCGTGCCGCCGTTCGGGGCGGTGCAAGTGATCGAGGGTCCGCGGCACACGCGCGGAACCCCGCCGAACGTCGTCGAGACCGACGCCGCGACCTGGATCGCCGTCGCCACCGGGGCCGAGAGCTGGACGGATGCCGCGGCCTCGGGCCGGATCGTCGCGTCCGGCGTCCGTGCCGACCTCAGCGCGCTGCTGCCGCTGAGGCCGTGACCCTGCCCTGCCGTGATCTCGACGTGCCGTGATCTCGCCCTGCCGTGATCTCGACGTCGGAGCATCGGCGACCCGCGAACACCGCCGCGGTGGGACAATGTGAGCATGGCTGAGCAGCCCGCCCCCGAACGCAAGCCCCTCGTGCACGAGGAGATCGTGACGCTGCGCGTGCGCCGCGCACCGAAGTACGGCGTCTTCCTCGCGGCCGGCGCACTGCTCGGCATCCTGGCCGCTCTGATCCTGACGGTCGCGATCGACGGCGCCGATCTCAGCCCCTACACGAACGTCGTGTACTCGCAGCTGCAGGTCTTCATGTTCACGGCGCTGATCTTCGTCGTCATCGGCGTGGCGCTCGGAGCGATCGCCGCCCTCATCTCCGAGCGGGTCGTGGGCCGGAAGGTCCGCGACGTCGCCGTCGACCACGAGCGCTACCGCTACTGATCCGGTCGCTCACGCCAGCTCCGCGATGATCGGATGGATGGCGGTGTCGAACGCGACGACGTCGCTGCGCAGCCCGTCGGTCACCGCCACGGTCAGCGATCCGATCCACCACACCCCGCGCTGAGCGAGCGGCAGCACCTGCACGTTGAGCTCGAACGAGTGCGCCCGCCGGCCGACACGTCGCTCGTGCTCGGCGATCGCGCTCGCGTACGCGCGGTACGAGACACCGGGGCGGGCGGCGCTGTCGGACCGGTACCTCGCGTGGGCGTGGCGGGCGAACTCCAGAGCCGCCGCCGCATGCGGTTCGACGACCGCGCGCAGGGCCTCGGCCCGCCCCACCGGCAGCGCCAGCACGTCCTCGAAACCCTCCACCAGCTCGAGCGGCACCGGTGACGGATGCGCGAGCGGCTCGACGCTCATCGCCCACAGCTCGCGCCACTCCCGTTCGAGCAGCGCCTGCTCGTCTTCGGAACGCGGGATGCCGTCGTACCCGGGGACGCGCCGGAGGGCGGGGAGTTCCTCCGGATCCCGGATGCCGCAGACCTGGCGCAGATAGAGCGCGACGAGCACCGGGATCGCCGCGTCCTCGCGGATCGTCCACTCCGGCTGGCCGCCCGTCATGGCGCAATTGTAGAGACGGGCGCGGCCCGGGAGGGCGGGCCTTGCGCGCGGCGTCGCTGCGTCCCGTCCGCTTCTCGGTGAGGGCGGGAGGACATGGAGCGAGGGGAGGAGTGATCCACCTTCCGGCATCCTCCTTAGCTCCCAACTCCTCCGCTCGTCCCGCGGCATCCAGGGACGGACTCCGGACGACGGTTCCTCCCCAGTCGCCGAATCCGGCATTCCGTCCACAGAAGCGCGTCGTCGCCGGACGCGTTCGTGTCGAATCGCGCACAGTATGTGGATGCCAGCTCACCGCGCCGATCCCGTCGACCTCGCTCGCCGGGCTGGCGGGGTCGTGCGTGGAGTACGACTGGCAGAGGCGGGAGTCTCATGGCGCGCGGTGGCGGATGCCATCGACCGTGGCGAACTCATCCGGCTGCGTCGCCGATGGTTGGCCCTGCCCGACGCCGATCCGTATGTCATCGCCGCGGCGCGCGCGGGCGTGATCCTGACGTGCGTCACGGCCGCCGTGCATCACGGTCTCTGGGTCGCATCGCACACCGAACCGCATGTTGCCGCGGGTCCGCACTCGGGGCGCGTGGACGTTGCTCCGGGTACGCGCGTCCATCGCACGCGCCCGTTGATCCCGCGGCACCCGGACGCACTCGTCGATGGCGTCGGCAACACGCTCGTCGCCGTTGCATCCTGCCTTCCTCGTGATGACGCACTGGTCGTGTGGGAGTCGGCATTGAACAAGCGGCTCATCTCGCTGGACGAACTCTCGCGTCTGCCGCTCCCCGCGAGGGCCCGCGCGCTCGCGGAGGTTGCGCAACCATTCGCGGACTCGGGACTGGAGACATATCTGATCGCCCGACTTCGGTGGCTCGGGCTTCGTTTGATTCCTCAGGCCTGGATCCTCGATCACCGCGTGGACCTCCTGATCGGAGACCGGCTCGTGTTCCAAGTGGATGGGGGCCACCACGTCGACGCTCAGCGTGAGCAAGACATCCAGCACGATGCACTGCTCACCCTTCACGGGTACCACGTCATACGCGTCGGGTATCGACAGGTCATTCACGACTGGCCCCAGGTGCAGATGACCGCCATGAACGCGGTCGCCCAGGGGCTTCACCGAATCCGCGACTAGTCACATCCCGGCGTCGCGCCCGTCAAATGCGTGACGAAGGGGGGGGCGGGGGAGGAGGGGAGGATGTCGGGAGGTCGTGGCATCCTCCCCTCTGTCCCACGCCCTCCCCTCGTCACGGAGGGTCGGCGCCGTCGCGCGCACCGGCGTCATGCGTCGCGCCCACACCGCCTGCCGCGCACCGCGTTCCCTGCCGTGCGCCCCATTTCCGGCGGCTAGCGCGGCCCTCAACCCGCCGACGCGCGGGGAGCAAGGGAGGGTGGGGGAGGAGGGGAGGATGCCGGGAGGTCGTGGCATCCTCCCCTCTGTCCCACGCCCTCCCCTCGTCGCGGGGACGGCGCCGCTCGCCGCCGCGTCCACAGCGGCTGGCGCGCCGCCCTCAACCCGCCGACGCGCGGGGAGGAAGGGAGGGTCGGGGAGCAGGGGAGGATGCCGGGAGGCCGTGGCATCCTCCCTCCGCCCCAGCCCCTCCCCTCGTCACGCCGCCGCAGCCCCAACCATCCCCCCCGCGCACCCCCGCGAAGCGCAGAGGCGGGAGGCGTGCCGGATCCTGCGGGTAGTCTGTTCCGGTGGCCTCTGCTCCCCACGAAAACCCCTATTCCGCTGCCGGCGTCGACACCGCCGCGGGTGACCTCGCCGTCGAGCTGATGAAGTCGGCCGTCAAGCGCACCCACGGCCCCGAGGTGCTCGGGGGAGTGGGCGGCTTCGCCGGCCTCTTCGACGCCTCCGCGCTGCGCGACTACGCGCGCCCGCTCCTCGCGACCAGCACCGACGGCGTCGGCACGAAGGTCGCGATCGCGCAGGCGATCGACAAGCACGACACCATCGGCGAAGACCTCGTCGGCATGGTCGTCGACGACATCGTCGTGGTCGGCGC
The DNA here is from genome assembly GCF_000333395.1 of Microbacterium sp. B19. Lineage (GTDB taxonomy): Bacteria > Actinomycetota > Actinomycetes > Actinomycetales > Microbacteriaceae > Microbacterium. Next base: position 375 of record NZ_BADA01000140.1, on the reverse strand, counting down.
GCGCCCGCTCTTCATGACCGACTACATCGCGTGCGGCAAGGTCATCCCCACCCGCATCGCCGACATCGTGGCGGGCATCGCGCGCGGTTGCGAGCTGACCGGCACGGCACTCGTCGGCGGCGAGACGGCGGAGCGGGAGGCGTCCGTCTGCGTGTTGGCGGCGCATGTCGGCGAGCGAGTCGAGGCCGTGGTCGCGGAACACCCGCTCGCGCACGGCGAGCATGCCGGTGAGCTCCTCGAGCAGACGCGTGAGCCGCTCGCGGTTGCCGCGCGTCGCGACGCCCACCGACGTGCGGGAAGGGCTCGATGCGGGCGAGGCCGCCGCCCGGGAGGTCCATGCCGTAGATGCTCACCTGACGCGGCGAGTGCGTGAAC
>NZ_BADA01000141.1 GCF_000333395.1 Microbacterium sp. B19 | reverse complement strand
CACGAGCGCGTACTCCGGCGACGCGGGCGTCGCGTGGCAGGGCACGTGGACGGCGTTCTACTGGGGCTGGTGGATCTCGTGGGCGCCGTTCGTCGGCATCTTCATCGCGCGCATCTCCCGTGGACGCACCGTGCGCGAGTTCGTCACCGGAGTGATCCTCGTGCCCACCCTCGTCGGCATCCTGTGGTTCACGGTGCTCGGCGGCTCGGCGATCTACGCCGAGCTCACCGGCTCCGCCACCTTCGTCGGCGCGGACGGCACCATCGACGTGTCGACGGCGCTGTTCCAGCTGCTCGAGACGATTCCGGGCTCGGTGTTCCTCGTGATCGGGTTCCTGGTGCTCATCGGGATCTTCTTCATCACGTCGGCCGACTCCGGCGCGCTCGTGATGAGCATGATCGCGACCGGCGGCGAGGAGGAGCCGCCGCGATGGACGCGCATCTTCTTCACTCTCGCGACCGCGGTCATCGCCTTCGCCCTGCTGATCGCCGGTGGACTCACGGCGCTGCAGACGGCGGCGATCAGCATCGCGCTGCCGTTCAGTCTCGTGCTGCTCGCGATCTGCGCGGCGACGGTCGTCGCCTTCCGTCGGGAGCTGAAGGCGTACGACCGCGTCGAGCGCGCGCAGCTGCGCGACCAGATCGGCGAGCATTACGGGCTCGAGGTCGAAGAGGCCAACCAGCGCGGCATCTTCGGCCTCCCCGCCCGGTGGCGGCGGCGTCGCGCGGCGGACGCCGACGCGCCGTTGGGGTAGCGCCGGGGCGGGGGCGGGGTGCTGCGGCGTTCCGAGGCTGCGGCGGGTGCTGCGGCTGCACCGGGGCTGCGGCGTTCCGGTCGCCGTGCCGCCGGGTTGTGGCATCCGGGGGGTCTCGGCAGCCCGTTGAGTGTCCAAGACACGCGGATGGTGCGGCCGTGCGTCCGCGTGTTCTGGACACCGAACCCTTCGGGTTCTCAGGCGTCGCGTCGTCCGACCGTTGAGTGTCCAAGACACGCGGATGGTGCGGCGGTGCGTCCGCGTGTTCTGGACACCGAACGCTTTGCCGGACGCCCGGGGCGCGTGAGCCTGACATGCGCTATAGTCCATGTGGACTAGTCGACACGGACCAAGGAGACGGATGCCAGACATCACGCGCCTCACCCCGCTCGCGGTCACGCTGCTCGCGACCCTGCGCGAGGGCGACATGCACCCCTACGAACTGCTGCGCCTCCTGCGCGAACGCGGCGACGATCGGCTCGTTCCGCTGCAGAAGGGCACGATCTACCACACGATCGCGCGCCTGGAGCGCGAGGGGCTGATCGCCGAGGTCGGCGTGGATCGCGACGGCAACCGCCCCGAGCGCACGACTTACACCCTGCTCGACGCGGGCAAGGATGCCGTGGACGCTTGGGTCCGCGCGGAACTCCCGCGGATCGACCGGCCCGGCGAATTCCGCGTCGCGCTGGCCGAGGCGCACAACCTCGATCGT
>NZ_BADA01000142.1 GCF_000333395.1 Microbacterium sp. B19 | reverse complement strand
GACACCCGCGGGTCGCCCTGCGGAGTCCGACGCTCCACCCGCAGCCCCGCGTCGAGGGTGACGAGCGTCGAGTCCCAGACGCCGGCCGCGCCCCGCATGTGGTCGTAGGCGTTCAGGATCCCCTGTTCGCGCTCCCGCGCGTAGCCGAGCCCGCGCCCTGCATCCCCCGCCGTGAGGAAGAGGCTGCGGACGCACTCTCCCGCTGCGAGGGCGTCCGAGATCGTCGGGTTGGCGAAGATGATGTCGTCGTCCGGGTGCGCCCACACCGTCAGGACGGTGTCGCCGGCGCAGGTCTCGGCAGCGGGCGATGGGGGTGTCGGGGACGCGGTCGGAGTCGGACTGGCGACGGGCGACGGCGTGCGGCGCGGCGACACGGGATCCGTCGGCGAGGGACTGGGCGCGGCGATCGGCGCGGCGGCACCGATCGGCCAGATGCCGACGGCGCCCGCCACCACGATCGATCCGCCGATCGCGAGCAGGGATGCCAGCACGCCGACGAGCGCGCCCACCCCGAGGCGGGCGGGCAGCGGCGTCCGCCGATCAGTACGTGTCATCGGCGGTCCCCCCGGGCGTCGCGGTCATGGGCGTCCGCGCGCCGTCGACCGGGAGCGAGTGTAGCGGGCGCGGGTGACGCGCCCGGCGGGGTTCGCCCGGAGCGAGCCCCTGTTCGGGCCCCCGTGGAGATCACGGGAGCCCGTCCCCCGTTCGGAGGACAAGCGTGACATTCATGGAAATCCGGGGTGACCACGCCGGACCCTCAGGAAACAATTCGTTCATACAGGGGTGATTCACGGGGTGAGTTCAGGCTGTTATCGTTCACCACGAGAACCACGATCCGGATCACCGGGGAAAGGGGCCAAAGCACTGTGACGTCTGACCTCAAGGTCGGCGCGACACCGACGTCGCAGGGCGCCGTCGCCGACATCGATGATGCCGCGACCGCAACACCGATCCGCGCATCCTTCCTCGACCGCGAACCGCAGGGTTCGGCGGCGACGCGTGACCGGTGGCGCCAGCGCTACCGCCGCAACCTCATCATCACCGACCTGGCCTCCCTCATCTGGGTGGTGTACGGAACGCAACTGGCGTGGTTCGGTACCGGCAACGCCGCCATCGCGGCCAGCCACGACAGCCGAATCTCCGACCTGTCGTATTGGCTCTTCTCCGCGGTGCTGATCATCGCGTGGATGTGGGCGCTCTCCTTCATCGACTCGCGCAGCGACCGCGTGCTCGGCACGGGCTCGCAGGAGTACATCCGCATCGTCGACTCCAGCTTCCGCCTCTTCGGGACGATCGCGATCATCGCCTTCCTCACCCAGATCGACGTCGCACGCGGATACCTCTTGATCAGCCTGCCCGTCGGCATCGTGGTTCTGGTCTTCACGCGCTGGCTCTGGCGTAAATGGCTCGTCGTCCAGCGCTCGCGGGGCAAGTACTCCGCCAATGTGCTGCTCGTCGGGTCCCTCCCCTCCGTGACGCAGGTCGCCCGCGAGTTCGCGCGCAACCCGAACGCCGGGTACCGCGTCGTCGGGGCCTGCGTGCCCAGCGGCAAGGTCGCCGACACGATTCCGGGGACGGACATCCCCGTCATGGGACACGTGGGCGACGTGTCCCGTGCTCTGCAGGTCACCGGTGCGGACACGGTCGCCGTGACGAGTGCGGACGAGCTGCCCGCCGACAAGGTCAAGCAGATCTCCTGGAGCCTCGAGGCCGGCCGTCAGCACCTCGTGCTCGCACCCAGCATCATCGACATCGCCGGCCCGCGGCTGCACACTCGCCCGGTCGCCGGTCTCCCCCTCATCCACGTCGAGACCCCCCGCTTCTCCCGCGGCCAGGTCTTCCTGAAGCGCACGGTCGACGTGGTCGCGAGCGTCATCGGCGTGATCATCCTGAGCCCGCTCCTGGCTTTCCTCGCGATGGCCGTGCGCCTTTCCAGCGAGGGGCCGGTCTTCTTCCGACAGAAGCGCGTCGGCTTCCGCGGGCGCGAGTTCACGATGATCAAGTTCCGTTCGATGGTCGTCAACGCGGAGGACCTCCTCGAGCAGCTCGCCAAGCAGGAGCGGGATGCCGGCAACGAGGTGCTCTTCAAGATGAAGAACGACCCGCGGGTCACGCCGATCGGCCGGATCATGCGGAAGTTCAGCCTCGACGAGCTCCCCCAGCTGTTCAACGTGATCGGCGGGTCGATGTCGCTCGTCGGTCCGCGGCCGCCGCTGCCCTCCGAGGTCGCTCTCTACGCTGACCACGTGCACCGTCGATTCCTCGCGAAGCCCGGAATCACCGGCCTGTGGCAGGTGAGCGGGCGCTCGTCCCTCTCCTGGGAGGAGTCGGTGCGCCTCGACCTGTCGTACGTCGAGAACTGGACCCTCGTCGGCGACTTCGTGATCCTCGGCAAGACCGCCCGTGCCGCGTTGGCACCGGGCGAGACAGCCGCGTGAACTCCCCGCGCTCCCGCGCGGGTCGGCGGCGTGGCACTTGTGCGCCGTCTCGGTACAGAGCTGGAGGAGACCCGTGCGTCTTTCTGTGATTGGTTGCGGATACCTGGGAGCCGTTCACGCGGCGGCGATGGCCTCGATCGGGCACGAAGTGGTCGGAATCGATGTCGACGAGCGGAAGGTGGCCGCGCTCTCGAAGGGTGAGGCGCCGTTCTTCGAGCCTGGACTTCAGGAGATCCTCACCGAGGGCATCCAGTCGGGCCGTCTGTCCTTCACCACGGACATGTCCGCCGCGCAGGGCGCGAAGGTGCACTTCATCGGTGTCGGGACGCCGCAGCAGCCCGGTGGCTACGCCGCCGACCTGACCTACGTGCACGCAGCCGTGGACGGCCTGCTCCCCTTCCTCTCGGAGGGGGACATCGTGGCCGGCAAGTCGACCGTGCCGGTCGGAACGGCCGAGTCGCTGGCGCCGCGTGTGTCCGAGCGGGGCGCGACCCTCGTCTGGAACCCGGAATTCCTCCGCGAGGGATGGGCCGTCCAGGACACGGTCGACCCCGACCGTCTCGTCGCGGGAGTGCCGAGCGCCGACGGTGGCCCGACCGAGGAAGGAGCCCGCACCGCCGACGTGCTGCGCGAGGTCTACCACCCCTCCGTCGCCAAGGGCACTCCGTTCATCGTCACCGACTACGCCACGGCGGAGCTCGTGAAGGTCTCGGCGAACGCGTTCCTGGCCACCAAGATCAGCTTCATCAACGCAATGGCCGAGATCGCGGAGGTGACCGGAGCCGACGTGACCACCCTCGCCGACGCGATCGGTCACGACGCGCGCATCGGGCGGCGCTTCCTCGGAGCCGGAATCGGATTCGGCGGCGGCTGCCTGCCGAAGGACATCCGCGCGTTCTCGGCCCGCGCTGAAGAGCTCGGCCGCGGCGAGTCCGTGGCGTTCCTGCGCGAGATCGACGCGATCAACCTGCGCCGCCGTGATCGCGCCGTCGATCTCACCGTGCAGGCCCTGGGCGGCTCGGTGTTCGAGAAGAAGGTCACGGTCCTCGGCGCGGCCTTCAAGCCGCACAGCGACGACATCCGCGACTCCCCTGCTCTGGACGTGGCGGTCCGCCTGCACGGGCTCGGCGCCGACGTCACCCTGACCGACCCGGCCGCGATCGAGAATGCCCGTCGCATCCACCCGCAGCTGACCTACGTCGAGGACCGCGACGAGGCCCTGCGCGACGCGGACGCCGTGATCGTCGTGACCGAGTGGGACGAATACCGTCGTGAGCTCGACCCGGCGCTCGCCGCCGAGCTCACGGCCGGCCGCATCGTCGTCGACGGCCGGAACTGCCTGGATGCCGCCGCCTGGCGCTCCGCCGGCTGGACGTACTACGGCATGGGTCGCCCCTGACCCCGCGCATGATGCACGAACGCCCCGGCACCGCCGGGGCGTTCGTCGTTGCGGCGAGCGCCGAAGAAACTTCCGGCCACGGCGTGACGAAACGCCTGCCGAGTACGTCTCACCAGTAAGCGAACACCGCTGCACCGGGATCGCAGGGATCGCCGGGGCAGAACGTACTGGAAGGACACTCCGATGGCTATCGAAGAGAAGCCCGCGGCGCCCGTCGCCGCGTCGCAGACGTCGCGCGTGGACCGCGCGTTCACCGGCTCCGCCTCCGCCCCCGCGGACACCGCCGGCAAGACCACCATCGCGGACTCCGTCGTGGCCAAGGTCGCCGGCATCGCCGCGCGCGAGGTCGCCGGCGTGCACGCCCTCGGCGGCGGCGGCGCCCGCGCCTTCGGCGCGATCCGTGACGCGATCAACGCCACCGACCTGACGCAGGGCGTCAAGGTCGAGGTGGGCGAGACGCAGGCCGCGGCCGACCTCACGATCGTGGTCGAGTACCCGGCACCGATCCAGGAGGTGGCCGACCAGGTGCGCGCCCGCGTCGCCGGTGCCATCAGCCGTCTCGTCGGCCTCGAGGTCGTCGAGGTCAACGTCGACGTCAACGACATCCACATCCCGGGTGACGATGACGACGACTCGACCCCCTCGCGCGTGTCATGAACCCGACCGTCACCGGCGCCCTCGTCGGCCTCGTCCTGGCCGCGGCCGCGCTGATCTTCGGATTCTGGGGCTTCCTCCTGGTCGCCCTGTTCATGGCGATCGGTGCGGTCGTCGGTCGGATCGTCTCCGGCCAGATCGACATCCGCAGCATCGCCAACGCATTCTCGGGTCGGAGCACATCGTGACCACCGCGCTTCCCGGGGTGGCCTCCGCCGCCCCGGGGGGCGAGGTCACCACGCGCACCGCCGGTCGGGTCGACGTCGCCGATCGCGTCTTCCGCAAGGCGGCCGAGCAGGCCGCCGCCGAGACGATCGGCGTGGACCGCGCCGACGTGTCCGTCGACATCGCCGCGTCCCGGGACACCGTCGTGGTCCGCGTGCAGGCACCGTTTCCGATCCCGCGTCTGGACGACACCGAGGCCGTGCGGTCCGCGACGCCCGTGCTGGAGGCGGCACACGGCATCCAGCGAGACCTCCACGACCGCCTCACCCGCCTGTTCGGGCGCGAGGTGTCGCGCGTGGATCTGACCATCGCCGGGGCGACGACCCCGAAGAGAAGGAGGGTGAGATGACCGATTCCGTCCTGCGCACCGTCGTGCGCCGCGAGACGCATTCGCCCCGCACCGGTGCGATGCTCGTCGTCGTCGTGCTGCTCGTCCTCGCGGCCGTGTACGCCGCCGTCGAGATCGCCCTGTCGCTCGCGGGCCGGCCGCCGCTCCTCGTGGCGCCCGGGGCCGCCTTCGACGCCGTCGCCGGGATGCCGACCGCGCTCGTTCCCGCCGGGCAGATCGCCGTCGGTGCCGTGATCGCTCTCATCGGCCTCATCGTGCTCGTCATCGCGGTGGCCCCGGGCCGCCTCTCGCGGCACGAGATGGCGTGGGGGGAACGCGCCGTCGTCGTGGACAACGGCGTCGTCGCCTCCGCGCTCGCCCAGCACCTGAGCCTCGCCTCCGGAATCGCTCGCGAGAACGTCGTCGTCGGTGTCGCCCACCGCACCGTCGACGTGACGGTGCGTCCGCCCCTCGGCATCCCCGTGGATGCCGATCGCCTCCGCCAGATCGTGGAGGACGAGGTGGCCACGTACCGCCTGAGCCCGCCCGTACGCACGCACGTGCGCGTGGACCGGCCGGCCGATACCGAGAAGGAGAACTCCCGATGAGGAACACCAACCGCGCCCTCAACCGCATCGTGCTGTTCGTCGTGGCCGCCGTCCTGCTCGCGTTCGGCGCTCTCCTCATCGCGGTCGCCGCGGTACCGGGCTGGGCCGACGCGTGGACGCGGAGCGCCGACGGCATCCGCGGCTGGGCCGGCAGTGTCGGCGAGCCCGCCTTCGGGATCGGCGTGATGGCCGCCCTCGCGGTGATCGCACTCGTGCTCGTGCTCGTCGCCGTGGGCGCCGTGCGCGGGAAGCACCGTGTCCCGCTCCAGTCCACCGGCGCCGAGAGCGACACCGGTCGCATCACCATCACGGACGGCTTCGCCGCGGCCGCGCTGAAGAACTCGCTCGACGAGCGCGACGAGATCCTGGTCTCGCGCATCGCGTCCAACGAGGTCCGGAAGGAGACGGTGCTGCACGTCAGCGTCACGCCCCGACAGAACACGTCTCCCCGCCGGATCGCGGAAGACGTGGACACGCTCGTGACGAACCTCGCGACCCTGACCGGTCAGCAGTTCCGCACCTTCGTCTCGGTGCACTCGGGCCTGCGAGCCAAGCTCGCCCACGACCAGAAGCGTCTGCAGTAGGAGGGATGCCATGCGCAACCGCATCATCGCCATAGGCGCTGTCGTCGTCGTGGCCTACATCCTCGGCACGCGCGCCGGTCGCGTCCACGTCAAGAGCCGCGAGTCGGTCGGGCACCAACTGGTCCGACTCTGGGACGACCCGCGTTCGCGCCGACGGCGACGCCGGTCCGCCGCGAAGGCGGAGAAGAGAGCGAAGAGAGCGCTCCGGAAGCTGCGCCACTAGAGCCGGGCGCGGTCAGCGCGTCGAACGGGGGAGGGTGCTGGAGACGCCTCCCCCGTTCGCGTTCGCACGGTTCCCTGTGGATGGAGCGGGTCCCCTCCCGCATGCGCATGTAAAAATGCCCTCGACAGAAAGGGCGCCATGATCCCCCGCCACCGTCCCACCCCCCGCTCCACAGGCACCTCCCCTCACGCCCACGACGACGGAACCGCCGACGGCTTCCCGCCGGGGTGTCCGCGATGCCTGCACACACTGCAGCAGGGGCGCCGGGCATCCGCGGACGTGTGGGTGTGCCCCGGATGCGACCTCGTTCGCATCGCGTGACCCGACGGCTACGCTGACCCCGTGGTCGTCACCCTCCTCATCGCCCTCGTGGCGATCGTCTGCGCGATCCTCGTGGGCTTCGTCGCCCGCCAGATCCTCGGGACCGCCGTCGGGTGGCCGCGCAGCATCCTGATCGGCCTCCTGGTCTTCTTCCTCGGGGTTCCGGTCGCGGGATGGGTGCTTCGCCAGACCGGAATGCCGGACGGGGCGACGCTCGCGGCGGACGACGTCTGGCTCTGGATCGGACTCATCGCCCTGTCGGTGAGCTGGGTCTTCGCACTCGGGGTGGCCGCGCTGGTCGCGAGCGAGGCGATCTTCCCGACGCGGCCCCTGCCGAACCCGATCGATGTGATCCGCGCGGCGCTCCGCCAACGCAAGCGCACCCGCCGCTATCTGGAGATCTTGGCCATCGCTTCGCGACACGGCGTGGGCTGGCTGTTCCACGGCGGCCATTCGCGTGTGGAACAGCAGCTGAGCACCTCGGAGGAGCGAGCCCGCGCCATCGTGGCCACGATCAACGACGCCGGAGTCAGCTTCGTCAAGCTCGGCCAGGTGCTCTCGACACGCCGCGACCTCATCCCGGAGCCCTACCTCAGCGCTCTCGCCTCCCTCCAGACGAACGCGACGACCCTCCGGTGGGAGATCGTCCGCGAGGTCATCGAGACCGACCTCGGCCGCCCCGTCGATGAGGTCTTCGCCGAGATCGACCGTGAGCCCCTCGCCGCCGCCTCGGTGGCGCAGGTGCATCGCGCAGTCCTGCATGACGGCACTCGCGTCGTGGTGAAGGTGCAACGCCCCGCCGCGCGGGCGCAGGTGGAGGCGGACGCCGACATCATCGGGCGCTTGGCCCATCGCGCCCAGGCACGCACCCGGGTGGGCCGCGATCTTCACATCGAGTCGGTTGCCCGAGGGTTCACGACCACACTTCTGGAGGAGCTCGACTACCGCATCGAGGCCCGCAACACGGAGATGATCCGGGCGACGATCGAGCGCATCGACGACGCCGAACCCGCCCGACGGGGGCTCGTCACCGTGCCGGCCGCCTTCCCCGAGGCCTCCAGCACCCGCGTTCTCACCATGGAGCTCGTCGACGGTGCGGCGCTGAGCGACTCCGCTGACCATCTGGCCTCGCTGAGCCCGGAGCAACGCGATCATCTCGCCGAGGTCCTGATGACGACGGTCATCGAACAGATCCTCGTCTACGGCGTCTTCCACGCCGACCTGCATCCCGGCAATGTGCTGCTCACCGCCGGTGGGACCCTCGGGCTGATCGACTTCGGTGCGGTCGGCATCATCGAGCGCAGCCGTCGCCAGCACATGACAGCGTTCCTCCTCGCAGCCCTGAGCGAGAACGACGTCGCAGCGACCGACGCCCTCCTGCTCATCGTCGACGCCCCCGACGACGTGGATCTGGATGCCTTCCGCCACGACGTCGGCGTCGTGCTCACCGCCGAGCACGTGCACAGCGCGGGGCAGGGGTCGATCTTCACGCGAATCGTGGACGTCATCCGGCAGCATCGCATCGCACTGCCGGGCGAACTGGCCTCCGCCTTGCGCAGCTTCGCGACGCTGGAAGGATGCCTCCGCGTGATCGTCGAGGACTACGACATGGTCGGTCGCGCCCTGCCGTTGATGCCGGCGCTCCTCCGGCGCACGATCTCGCTGAGCCGCCTCGCGACCGATCTCCAAGCGACGGGCGTGATCTCCCTCGCGCGCCTGCAGCGGATGCCGCAACGGCTCGAGGCTCTGCTCACGGGCATCGAGCGCGGTTCGATCGGGATCACGCTGCGCTCCGACGACGGCACGGACACCAGCGGCATCCTGAGCAGGATCACCTCGGAGCTGGCTACGACGCTCGTCTCCATCGCCGCCGTCGTCATCGCCGTCGTGCTCGTGGTGTCGGGCGGCGGCCCCGTGCTCGGGGGCTCGGTGACGCTGTTCGCCATCCTCGGCGCCGTGATCGGACTGTTCGGCTTCCTCGGCCTTCTCCGCGTCGTGCGGCGAACCTTCGCCCGGCGGAGATGACATACCGTATTTCGTCGCGGCGCGGCAGTCTCTTCAGTAACCTCATCGGACCGCTACAGTTTCACCCAGTCACCCGTTGTGCACCACCGGACTCCAAAGGAGAAGTCCCATGGTTATTGTCGTCGTCGCCGTCGTGATCGGCATCGCCACCTGGATCGTCGCCGCGCTAGCCGCCGGAATCGGACTCGGTCGCATGATCGCCCGAGCCGACACCGAGGAAGCGCGGACGCTCGACACTCGCGCTCGCCGACGTCGTGATCGACACGACCGGAGATCTGGACGGCACCCGCCGGCAGGTCGACGAGCTGTGGGGGCGGATCGCCGGGCGCTGATGTCCCGGCCCCGCTCGCGCTCGCGCATGGCGAACGCGCGGCGACCCCGATGTCGGAGGCCCCGCCTACGCTGGAATCATGCAGGCCACGCGTTCCGTCCGCCCCTTCGAGGTCGTCAGCGAATACTCCCCGTCCGGCGATCAGCCGCAGGCGATCGCCGATCTTGCCGCGCGCATCAACGCCGGTGAGACCGACGTCGTGCTGCTCGGCGCCACCGGTACCGGCAAGTCCGCGACGACGGCGTGGCTCGTCGAGGCCGTGCAGCGGCCCACCCTGGTGCTCGCGCACAACAAGACCCTCGCGGCGCAGCTGGCGAACGAGTTCCGCGAGCTGATGCCGAACAACGCGGTCGAGTACTTCGTCTCGTACTACGACTACTACCAGCCCGAGGCGTACGTCCCGCAGACGGACACCTTCATCGAGAAGGACTCCTTGATCACCGCGGAGGTCGAGCGCCTGCGGCACTCCACGACCAACTCGTTGCTGTCGCGTCCGACGTCGTCGGGGGGTTGACGGGGTCGTGCATCTACGGCTCGGCGCGCCCGAGGAGTACCTGCGCGCCATGGTCCCGCTGCAGGTTGGGGAGCGGTACGACCGCGACGCCCTCATCCGCAAGTTCATCGCGATGCAGTACAACCGCAACGACGTCGACTTCTCGCGCGGCAACTTCCGCGTCCGCGGCGACACGATCGAGATCATCCCGGTGTACGAGGAGTACGCGATCCGCATCGAGATGTTCGGCGACGAGATCGAGGCGCTGTACATGCTGCATCCACTGACGGGCGATGTCGTCCAGAAGATGGACTCCGTGCCGATCTTCCCCGCCTCGCACTACGTCGCCGGGACCGACACGGTGCAGCGCGCGATCGGCACGATCGAGCACGAGCTGGGCGAGCGGCTGAAGGAACTCGAGTCGCAGAACAAGCTGCTCGAGGCCCAGCGGCTCCGGATGCGCACGACGTTCGACCTCGAGATGCTGCAGCAGCTCGGATTCTGCTCGGGCATCGAGAACTACTCGCGCCACCTCGACGGGCGCAACGCCGGCGACCCGCCCCACACCCTGCTCGACTTCTTCCCCGACGACTTCCTCCTCGTGATCGACGAGTCGCACGTGACCGTGCCGCAGATCGGTGCGATGTACGAGGGCGACGCCTCGCGCAAGCGCACGCTCGTCGAGCACGGCTTCCGCCTCCCGAGCGCGATGGACAACCGCCCACTGCGCTGGGACGAGTTCAAGAACCGCATCGGGCAGACGGTGTACCTGTCGGCGACCCCCGGGCGCTATGAGATGGGCATCGCTGACGGCGTGGTCGAGCAGATCATCCGCCCGACCGGCCTCGTCGACCCCGAGATCGTGGTGAAGCCCTCGAAGGGACAGATCGACGACCTGCTCGAGCAGATCCGTCTGCGCGTCGAGCGCGACGAGCGCGTGCTGGTCACCACCCTGACCAAGAAGATGGCAGAGGAACTCACCGACTTCCTCGGCGAGCACGGGGTGCGCGTGCGGTACCTGCATTCCGACGTCGACACGCTCCGCCGCGTCGAGCTGCTCACCGAGCTGCGCGCGGGGGTGTACGACGTCCTCGTCGGCATCAACCTCCTCCGCGAAGGTCTCGACCTTCCCGAGGTGTCGCTCGTGGCGATCCTGGATGCGGACAAGGAGGGGTTCCTGCGTAGCGGAACGTCTCTCATCCAGACGATCGGTCGTGCCGCCCGCAACGTGTCGGGCGAGGTGCACATGTACGCCGACAAGATGACCGACTCGATGCACAACGCCATCGAGGAGACCGAGCGACGCCGGGAGAAGCAGATCGCCTACAACAAGGCGAACGGCATCGATCCGCAGCCGCTGCGCAAGAAGATCGCGGACATCACCGAGGTACTCGCGCGCGAGGCCTCCGATACCCGGAGCCTGCTGTCCCGCAACGACAAGGCCGGCAAGGGCAAGTCGCCCACCCCCGCAGCTGCGGCGTACCGGGATCGCGGCCGAAGGCGCCGATCAGCTGGAGTCCACGATCGCCGATCTCACGCAGCAGATGCTCGCGGCCGCGAGTGAGCTGAAGTTCGAGCTCGCGGGACGCCTGCGCGATGAGGTTCAGGACCTCAAGAAGGAACTGCGGGCGATGGAGCGCGCCGGCCACGCCTGAGCGGGGGAGTCCGATGGAGCAGAGAGTCTCGCTGATCACGCTCGGCGTGGCGGACCTGGAGCGCTCGCTGCGGTTCTACGAGCGTCTCGGTTGGCGCCGGCACGCCCATTCGGTCGACGGTGAGGTCGCGTTCTTCGACGTCGGCGGCATGGTCGTCGCCCTCTGGGGCCGCGGGAAGCTCGCCGCCGATTCGGCTGTGCCGGACAGCGGCGGGTGGGGTGGCGTCACCCTCGCGCACAACGTGCGCACGCCGCGCGAGGTCGACGGCATCCTCGCCGACGCGGTGGCCGCCGGCGCGACGCTGGGGCGCACGGGCGCGCCGACCCCGTGGGGCGGATACTCGGGGGTGTTCGTGAATCCGGACGGTCATCCGTGGGAGGTCGCGGTCAACCCCGGCTGGCCCCTGGATGCCGATGGGCGACCGCAGCTCGCCTGACGGACGGCCGTGACGCCGTTCGGGGGCCTCGGCCGCCTGCAGGCCTCGGGTGTTCCAGCGTCGTGCCCTGTCTCAGGGGCAGTGCAGCAGCGGCTTCGGCCCGGAACGGTCGACGCTGTGCTCCGACATGGGGTGCCCGCACAGCGGGCACGGGCGCACGGTGCGCACCGGCTCGGGCGTCGTCTCGTAGGGACCCACCGACGCCGGCCCGGCGAGGCGAATGAGTCGCGTATTGATGTACTGGTACCACCCGCCGGCGGCCCGGACGCGCGTGCGCAGCGGGGGTCGGTCGGCATCCTTTTGTGCCATGATTATTAGTGTACTAACTAATTGGAGAGGCGGGCGCGTGGACGATCCGTTGCGGTTGGAGAATCAGGTCTGCTTCGCCCTGGTCACGGCGGCGCGCAACATCGTGTCGATCTACCGACCCGTGCTGGAGCCGCTCGGTCTGACTCACCCGCAGTACCTCGTGATGCTCGCGCTGTGGGAACACGCGCCGCGATCGCTCGGCGGGCTCGCCGCCGAGCTGGCCATGGAGCCGGCGACGCTGTCGCCGCTGGTCAAACGTCTCGAGGCGCAGGGCCGCGTGCAGCGCACGCGGCGCGCGGACGACGAGCGGGTCCTCGATATCGACCTCACCGCCGAGGGGCGCGCGCTGCGCGAACGCGCCCTCGAGGTGCCCGCGCAGATCATGGCGCGCGTCGGTGTCGACGAGACCGCGCTCGTCGCTCTGCGCGACGGACTGGCCCCGTTCGCGGGGGGCTTCGACCCCGCCGAGTGAGGCCGCGACCGCGCGGCGCGGGGCCGCGCACTGTCGCACATCCGTGCGCCGGAGGCGAACCCGGGGCCGATGTCGGAGGGGCAACCTAGACTTGACGGGTGCCCATCGTTCCTGTCTCGTCTCCCGGAAACACCAGCGGAAAGCTCAGTGTTCGCGGTGCCCGCGTCCACAATCTGAAGAACGTCGACCTCGACATTCCGCGCGATTCGCTCGTGGTGTTCACCGGCCTCTCGGGGTCGGGAAAGTCGAGTCTCGCGTTCGACACGATCTTCGCCGAAGGGCAGCGTCGGTACGTCGAATCGCTGAGCGCGTATGCCCGCCAGTTCCTCGGCCAGGTCGACCGACCCGACGTCGATTTCATCGAGGGCCTGAGCCCCGCGGTCTCGATCGACCAGAAGTCGACGAATCGCAACCCCCGGTCGACGGTCGGCACGATCACCGAGATCCACGACTACATGCGTTTGCTGTGGGCACGCATCGGCGTGCCCCACTGCCCCGACTGCGGAGCCCGGATCCAGCGTCAGACGGTCCAGCAGATCGCCGATCAGCTCATGGAGCTCCCCGAGCGCACGCGGTACCAGATCGTGGCACCGGTCGTGACGCAGAAGAAGGGCGAGTTCGTCGACCTCTTCAAGGAACTCAGCGCCAAGGGCTACGCGCGCGCCGTCGTCGACGGCGAGCTCGTGCAGCTCGCCGAGCCGCCGACACTGAAGAAGAGCTACAAGCACGACATCGCGGTCGTGGTCGACCGACTCGTGGCATCCGGAGACATCCTGAGCCGCGTCACCGACTCCGTCGAGACCGCGCTCGGCCTCGCCGGCGGCATCATGCAGGTGAACTTCGTCGATGAGGAGGGGGATGCCGCCTGGCAGTCGTTCTCCGAGAAGCTCGCATGCCCCAACGGCCACCCGCTCCAGCTGACCGAGATCGAGCCCCGCACGTTCTCATTCAACGCTCCCTTCGGCGCGTGCCCGGTGTGCTCCGGCCTCGGCACCCGCATGTCCGTCGACGTCGACCTGATGCTCGGCGACGAGGAGCTGTCGATCCGCGACGGCGCGATCCTGCCGTGGACCACGCAGGGCAAGGGCCTGTTCCAGTACTACGAGCGCCTGCTCGAAGGACTCGCGCGCGACCTCGACTTCTCGCTCGACACCCCGTGGCGCGAGCTGTCGACCGACGTGCAGAACGCCGTCCTGCGCGGCGAGAACTACAAGGTCACCGTCAAGTGGAAGAACCGCTACGGGCGCGAGATGCGCTACTCCTCGGGCTTCGAGGGCGTCGTGCCCTACATCGAGCGGCAGTACCTGCAAGCCGAGTCCGACGCCCAGCGGCAGCGCTGGTCGGAGTACCTGCGCGAGGTTCCGTGTGC
>NZ_BADA01000143.1 GCF_000333395.1 Microbacterium sp. B19 | reverse complement strand
AGCGTCCGTTCACGGGCGAGTCGCAGGTCGCGATCGCCATGGCGCAGATCAACGAGCAGCCCGTTCCGCTGCCGCCGACGGTGGCCGTGCCGGTGCAGAACCTCGTGATGGCCATGATCGCGAAGAAGCCCGACGACCGTCCGGCTTCGGCCGCGGCCGTCTCGCGCGCCGCGACGGCGCTCCGGCGTGGAGACCTCGCCGCGGCCGCCGGTGCCGTGCCCGCGATCGCCGCCGGCGTGGCCGTGGCCGACGAGGCCACGCAGCTGCTCACGGCGGGCCAGACCTCAGCCGCGACCCGCCTGCTCCCGACGCCCGCGCCGTCGCTCCTCACGGAGGAACACGTCGAGGAGGACACGCGTCCGCAGAAGAAGCGCAGCCCCTGGACGTGGCCGCTCGTGGCGCTGATCCTGCTCCTCCTGCTGGTGCTGGGCGGCACGCTGTTCGCGGTCCTCAGCAACCAGAAGACCCCGGATGCCGCCCCCTCCAGCGACGCCCCGAGTTCGGCCGCGCCCTCGCGGAGCGCGAGTGCGTCCCCGACCCCGACGCAGACCTCGCAGCAGCTCGTCGACGTGAACTCGCTCGGGCTGCCCGGTAAGACCTGCGACGAAGCCAGCACGATCCTCAGCACCAACAAGCTCGGCGCCAACTGCGAGCCGGGCAACGCGGCGACCAGCCCCGACCAGGTCGGGAAGGTCGACACCGTGAGCCCGACCGGCAGCGTCCCCGCCGGGACGATCATCACGCTCCGCGTGTTCGGTGAGGAGACTCCGCTCGACAAGCCGGGCACGCCGACTCTCCCGGGATCCTCGGTCACCGCCGGCAGCACCATCCAGGTCTCGTGGCAGCAGTACTCGTGCCCGTCCGGTACCGGCAACGTGTCGTCGTACAACTTCACGGCGACGAACGGCACGTTCGCGGAGAACGGTCAGTCGACCGCATCGTTCGCCCCCGACGCGCGGAACGCGGAACTGCAGGTGAGCAACTCGGCCGGTCAGACCCTCCGGGTCACGTACACCGTCAGCTGCTCCGGCACGGACCGCACCGCCGGCCCCTCGAACGAGGCATCCGCCTCGATCACCGGCGCCAACACTCCGTCGCCGAACCCCAGCGCCACGCGCTGACCCGCACCCCTGATCCCCCCACCCCAGGAGTACCCCGTGACCACTGAGACGCGCGTCCTCTCCGGACGCTACCGCGTCGACGACCTGATCGGTCGTGGCGGTATGGCCAGCGTCTATCGCGGGTACGACCAAACCCTGGGGCGAACGGTCGCGATCAAGATCCTGAAGGCCGACCTCGCCGGCGACGCCGCGTTCCGCACGCGGTTCCGCCTCGAGGCCCAGGCCGCGTCGCGCATGGCCCACCCCACGATCGTCCGCGTCTTCGACGCGGGCGAGGACGTCGAGGTGGGTGCCGACGGCCAGGAGCACCCGGTGCCCTACATCGTGATGGAGCTCGTCCACGGACGCCTGCTCAAGAGCATCATCGACGCGGGCCCCGTCCCGCTCGACGAGGCTCTGCGGTACGTCGACGGCATCCTGGAGGCCCTCGAGTACTCGCACCGTGCCGGTGTCGTGCACCGCGACATCAAGCCGGGGAACGTCATGATCACCGACTCCGGTCGTGTGAAGGTCATGGACTTCGGCATCGCCCGCGCGGTGTCCGACTCGTCCTCACCGTCGCGGAGACGACGGCGATCGTCGGGACCGCCGCCTACTTCTCGCCCGAGCAGGCGAAGGGCGAGTCGGTCGACGCGCGCGCCGACCTGTACTCCGCGGGCGTGGTGCTCTACGAGCTGCTCACGGGCCGACCGCCGTTCCGAGGCGACACCCCCGTCGCCGTCGCGTACCAGCACGTCAGCGAGGCGCCCCTTCCGCCGAGCGAGATCAACGACACCGTGCCGCGCGCGCTCGACGCGGTGGTGCTGCGCGCGCTCGCCAAGGATCCTTTCCAGCGTCCGCAGGATGCCGCCGGCTTCCGCGAAGACCTGGATGCCACGGTCGAGGGCAAGGAGCCCACGAAGCGGCAGATGTCGGCGCTGTCGAATGAGCTCTACGGACCGAATCCCCGTCAGGCGGCGGAGACGGCGCGCTCCCTGCGTCAGCTCAGCACCGATACGACGATGCGTCGTACGCAGCCGGGTCCGCCCGTCGCGTGGATCTGGGCCGGCGTCGCGGTGCTCGCCGTGCTGTTGGTCTCGGTGCTGTTGTGGGTCGTCCAGATCCAGCCCTCGAACGATGTCCCGTCCGCCGGCCGGACGATCCCCAACGTCGTCGACATGCCGTACGACGACGCCGTCACCGAGCTGCAGAAACAGGACCTGACCGCGAAACGGGTGGACGTGGCCGACGCCACCGTCGCCTCCGGCAACGTGGTCCGCACGACGCCGGAGGCCGACACGTCGGTGGCATCCGGGCAAGAGGTGGTCGTCTACGTCTCCACCGGGGCCGACACGGCGAAGGTCCCCACTCTCGAGGGCATCACCGAGTCCGAGGCCCGTTCCGCCCTGCAGGCGGCCGGTCTCTCGATCGGCCTCGTTCAACGCAAGACGGATCCGGCCCTCGCGAAGGGCGTCGTGATGTCGGCGAGCGTGGCATCCGGAGTCGAGGTGGCCAAGGGCACGACCGTCAACCTCGTGGTGGCGAGCGGGACCGTGGTGATCAACGACTACACCAAGAGCTACCCCGTCGATGTGGCCAAGCGCGAGCTCGAATCCACCGACAAGCAGCTGACGGTGAACACCCAGGAAGACCCCGGGTGCCGCGCCACGACACCGCCCCTCGTGACCAACCAGTCGCTGGCGCCGGGTGAGGTCCCGATCCACAGCGAGATCACGCTCACCTACTGCAGCGGATCCTGACTCCGGCGCGGGTGGAGGCGGCGACCCGCCTCCGCCGCGCCACGGAGCCCGGCATCCTCGAGCCACGTGCCCAACAGCGCGTGACCGCCCTCGGTGAGGATGCTCTCGGGGTGGAACTGCACGCCGACGAGCGGCGCCTCGCGGTGGGCGAGACCCATGATCACCCCCGACTCCGTCCGCGCGGTCACGGCGAGCTCGTGGGGGAGCGTCGCCTCATCGACAGCGAGCGAGTGATACCGGGTCGCCTCGAACCCCGGCGCCATGCCGGCGAAGAGGCCGGTGCCGTCGTGGTGGATCCGGCTCGTGATCCCGGCAGCAGTCC
>NZ_BADA01000144.1 GCF_000333395.1 Microbacterium sp. B19 | reverse complement strand
CCTCGGTGACGTCAAGAGCATTCTCCTGCAGCGGGTCGTGACCGGCTCGCCGCACATCCGGCTGGGGTCGGTCGCGGCGCTGGCGCCGCTGCTCACCCGTCGCAACGGCGGTCAGGCCCTCACGTTCCCGGTGCCGCCCGGGACGCCGCTGCCGCTCGTGCCGACCGTCAACCGGTTCGTGCCCCGCCGGATCACGACGACGCACTACACGCCGGGCTCCGGCCGCCCGCGGCTGATCTTCGCGATCGGGTCGTCGTCGTGGGACGGATCGCGCCCGCGCGAGTTCGACCTGCTGCCGACGAAGACCGTGATCGGATCCGGCGACGACGCCGACCTGCGTCTTCCCGGCCTCGCTCCGATCCACGCCGAGATCCGGCACGAGGGCGACGACGAGTACGTCCTGTACGGCTTCGACGTCGTCGGCGGGGGCGGTGCCGCGGTCGAGGGGCGGCGGGGCGACGGCCGCATCCTGCGCACCGGCGCGCGGATCGAGCTCGGTGACTGGCGTCTGGCGTACTTCCGCGCGGAGTGGGCCGACCACGGCCGTCCCTACGGCGGGCGCGTCGGCGGCGAGGGAGCGCTGCAGCGCAAGCAGCCCCCGCGCGGCGGCACGGGCCCGCTCGCGAAGGCCCCCGACCCGGACTGACCCGCGGCGGTCGGGGTCGCGGGGGCCCCTGCCGCCGCGGCCGGGGCGCCCCCGATCGCCGCGCGCCCCCGATCGCCGAGACTGCATCCGCCTGACATCTCCATTGCAGGCTGCAACCGAGTTGTCAGCCGGATGCAGTCTCGGCGTCTCCGTCGACGGCGCGGGCGCTGTTCGGTGCCGACGCGACCACCCGCCACACGCTCCGCGTCGACGCGGCCACGAGCGTCGCCGCCACGATCAGGGCCGCGCACGTCCACAGCACCGGCGTCGTGCCGACGAGATGCGCGGCGGGGCCGACGACCGCTTCGCCCAGCGGCACCGCGACGAACGACCCGACCATGTCGTAGGAGTACACGCGCGAGAGCGCCTCGCGAGGCACGTGCGACTGGAGCGACTGGTCCCACGCGATCGCGAAGATCTCGGTGGCGAAACCGCCGAGCGCGAACCCGGCGATGAGCACGCCGACAGTCGGCGCCGCCGCGAGGGTCGCCACCGGGACCGCGGCGAACGCCATCGCGGCGACGCCGATCCCCAACGCGCGCCGAGGCCGCCAGCGCAGCGCCACGACCGCACCGAGCGCGAAGCCCGCCGTCTGCGCGCCGATGACGAAGCCCCATGCGGTGCGCCCGACGGTCTCATCAGCCACGACCGGACCGAGCACGGCGACCGCGCCGGTGAACGCCGCGTTCAGCACGGCGAACTGCAGCACCACGATCCACACCCACGATCGACTCGTGAACTCGCGCCACCCCTCGCGCAGGTCCGACAGCATCGACGTCCGCTCGGCGTCGTTCCGTGCCCGTTCCGGCAGACGCAGACGCGAGAAGAAGACGGCCGCGGCGGCGAAGGCGATGGCATCCACCGCCAGACCCCAACCGGGTCCGAACGTGGCGATCAGGATGCCACCCGCCGACGCCCCGACGATCGTGCCGCCGTTCAGCCCGAGGCGGAGCAGCGCGTTGGCGGACCTCAACTGCTCCGGCGGCACGGTGTCGGGCACGAGAGCCGCGGATGCCGGGAGGCTCACCGCCGCTACGGCGCCGTTGAGGATGCTGAGCACCACGAGCGCCGGAATGGTCGCCGACCCCGTGACGACCAGCGCGGCGACGGCGCACACTGCGTCCCCGCGGCGGCGAGAGAGGACCGACGAGCAGC
>NZ_BADA01000145.1 GCF_000333395.1 Microbacterium sp. B19 | reverse complement strand
AGGCCGAGCACGTCGTCGACATCTTCGGCATCTGCGCCGACTGCGCGCGGGCGCGCGCTCGTGAGCGTGGCGACGACTAGTCGCACGGTCGCGTCGGCACCCCCGCGTTCCGGCGTCACGCGTACCCTCGCCGGCCTCGGCGTGGGTCTCCTCGTCGTCGTCGCGCTGTTCCTCATCGACGCGCTCGCGCCCACGTTCTTCGCGGCGCCCCTCCCCACCCGCGCGCAGGACGGCCTGACCCTCGCGCTCAGCGTGCTGATCGAGTCGCTGCCGTTCGTCGTCCTGGGCGTGCTGCTCTCGATCATCGTGCAGGTGTGGGTGCCGCCCGGGGCGATCGAGCGATGGATGCCACGCGCCCCGTGGGCGCGCCGGGCGGTGCTGTCGCTCCTCGGCATGCTCATCCCGGTGTGCGAGTGCGGCAACGTGCCCTTCGCCCGCGGCCTGCTCATGCGCGGGTTCGCGGTGTCGGACACCCTGACGTTCCTCGTCGCCGCGCCGATCGTGAACCCCATCGTCATCATCAGCACGAACGCCGCGTTCGGGCTGAGCGACGGCATCCTGGTGGGTCGCCTCGTCGGGGGCTTCCTCATCGCCAACCTCATCGGCTGGCTGTACAGCCGGCATCCGGATCCCGACAAGCTCCTCACCGAGCGCTTCCTCGAGACGTGCGAGATCGTGGTGCAGGAGCGCGGCGGGCGCGGGCGCCGCTCGCTCGCGCAGTTCGTCGTCGAGCTGCGGTCGGTCATGCCGGCGCTCATCATCGGCTCGCTCATCGCGGGGGCGGTGCAGGTGCTGATCCCGCGGAGCGCGCTGCTGGCGATCGGCTCCGACCCCGCGCTGTCGATCGCGGCGATGATGGTGCTCGCCGTCGTCGTGTCCCTGTGCTCCAACGTCGACGCGTTCTTCGCGCTCTCCTTCGCCTCGACCTTCACGCCGGGCTCGATCGTCGCGTTCCTCGTCGTCGGTCCGGTCGTCGACCTGAAGATGTACGCGCTGCTGCGCACGACCTTCACCACACGCGTGCTCGTGGGGCTGACGATCGTGGTCGTGCTGTCGGCCTTCGCGCTCGGAACGGTGGTGAACCTCCTTGTCTAGAACGGGTGCCCTGGCCACGCGGTGGCTCGGCGTCGGCCTCGCCGCGTGCCTCGCGGTCACGACGATCGCGCTGTGGCTCACCGGCCGCCTCGCGCTGTACGTCAACCCCGACTCGGCGTGGTTCGCCATCGGGATGGCGGTGGTCGCCCTCGTCGGCTCCGTCGCGACGTTCGCGCTGCCGCTCGGTGCGGAGGCCGATCACGGTCACGACCACGAGCACGGGCACGCCCCGGCGCCCGCGCTGGCCCGTCGCGAGGCCTTCGCGCACGCCGATCACGCCCACGCCGACGCGGCCGACGCCCACGATCACGACGCGCACGAGCATCTCGCCGCGCGCCCGCGCCTGACGCCGGCCGGCATCGCCGCGTTCAGCGGCGGGCTCATCGCCTCGGGTGCGGTGGTCGCGGTGCTGCTGACCCCGCCCGCGGCGCTGTCGGCCGAGCTCGCCGTCTCGCGCGACGTCGGCGCCCCGCCGTTGTTCGTCGGCGCCGACGTGATCACGCTCGCGGCCTCCGGCGACACCTCGAAGTTCGGCATCGGCGACTGGGCGGCGGTGTTCGCGCACGCGACCAACCCCGAGACGTTCGACGGCAAGCCGGTCACCCTCACCGGGTTCATCACGCCCGGGCAGGACGGCGCGACCTTCGACCTCACGCGCCTGGTCATCACGCACTGCGTCATCGACGCGCAGACGGCGCGGTTGCCGATCAGCGCCAACGGCGCCGCGCCGGCGACCGGGCAGTGGGTCACCGTGACCGGAACCGTCCGTTCGAGCGGGGACGGGGCGCTCGAGGTGCGCGCCGACCAGGTCGCGACCATCGACCAGCCGACGGATCCGTATGAGTACTGACTCCCGCCGCGTCCGCGCCCGCCGGCGCCGCGGTCGCGGGTATCTCCTCGCCTTCGGGGCCGTGGTCGCGGCGCTCGTCCTGGTCGGCGGGGTCGGTGGTGTCGTCGCGGTCGCGCAGGGCCCCCGGGTCACGGACGTGCAGGTCGACCCGAGCGCCGCGGTCGCGGCATCCGGTGCCCGGGTCATCCTCACGACGACGCAGTCCCTCGCGAAGATCGACCCCTCGCAGGTCGAGGTGCAGCCGGCGACACCGTTCACGGTCGACACGTCGGGGCGGAGCGTCGGCATCCGTTTCACCCTCCCGCTGCGCGACGACTCCGACTACAGCGTGACCGTCCACGACGTCCGCGGGCTCGGCGCCGGGCCCGCGGCGACGTTGACCGAGACCTTCCGCACTCCGCCGCTGCAGGCGTTCCTGTTGCAGCGCGGCACGTCCTCCGGCGACACGATCTTCCACACCGACCTCCACGGCGACGCGGGGCTGCCGGTGTTCACCCACCCGCACATCGAGGATTTCCGCGCGACAGCGAACCACCTCGTGATCTCGGTGCGCGAGGACGACCGCGCGCGCGTCATCATCACCGACCTCGACGGCAAGAACCCGCGTGACATCCCGCTGCCCGGCCCGGGGTTCGTGTCGAACCTGCAGTCCGCCGACCGCGGTGAGCGCATCGGATTCACCTTCTCGGATGCCACCCTCGGCACGACCGGCGGACGCGAGAGCAAGCTCTTCACGGCGTCGGCCGCCGACGAGGCGCCGCCGGTCGAGGTCGGCCTCAACGGCGGGGACGTGCGTGTCGCCGACTGGCGGTTCGTGCCGGACACCGACAGCATGCTCGTGCTGACGTTCGACTTCCGGCTGCTGCTGACCGACGCGCAGGGCGGCAACGCCGCGCCGCTCGGCACCGCCCAGTCCATCGACGGCATCGCCCGCGGCTCGTCGATCGCGATCGTCGAGCGGCTCGAGGGCATCCGCGAGATCAACCTGAGCGACGGTTCGGAGCAGCCGCTCGAGGACCCGGTCGACCCGCCCGGGATGCCGGGGCGTGCGACGCCCGTGCCCGGAACCGGCACCGGCACGCTCCGCTCGTTCGCCGACATCGGGTCCGACGGGGCTTACCGCTCCACGACGATCGGGCACGTCGACCCGGACGGCGCGGTGCGTCCGCTGCTGAAGGTCCCCGGCACCGACACCGTGCTGCAGACGTGCGTCTCGCCGAGCGGGCGCTACGCGGCGGTGCTCGTCGCCCCGCAGGCGGTCGACAACCCGTTCGACCGGTACCAGCTGCCGCTCCCGGGGCGCCTCCAGACGCATCTCGTCGAGATCGACACCGGTCAGGAGCTGTCCGCGCTGCAGGGCTTCGACCTGTCGTGGTGCCAGGTGCCGCCCGGATGACGCGACCCGCGACGCGCGACGACCTCGCCGCTCTGCCCGTCGAGGTCGCGCCCCTGCTCCTCGGCGCGCACCTCGAGACGGTGGTCGCGGGGGAGCGCGTGGTCCTCCGCCTCACCGAGGTCGAGGCGTACCACGGGCTCGGCACGGGCGACCGCCCCGACCCGGGCTCGCACGCACGCAGCGGCCCGACCGCGCGGAACGCCACCATGTGGGGCGAACCCGGTCACCTGTACGTGTACCTGAGCCATGGCATCCATTCGTGCGTCAATGTGGTGTGCGGTCCGGACGGCGTCGCCGGCGGTGTGCTGCTGCGCGGCGGCGAGGTCATCGAGGGCACCGACGTGGCCGAACGCCGACGGCGGGAGCGCGGGGGCGTCGTGCGCGCGGCACGCGACCTCGCGCGCGGTCCCGGACGACTGGGAGATGCCGTGGGCCTCCGGCATCCGGTCCACGACGGGATCGACGCGGTCACGGGAGCCGAACGGGCGGGCGCCCGGGCGCGGCTGTTCCTGCCCGACGAGCCGGTCGCGGCGACGACCGGTCCGCGCGTGGGCGTGGCCGGGATCGCGGGGACGGATGCCTTCCCGTGGCGGTTCTGGATCGACGGCGACCCGACTGTGTCCGCGTTCCGGTGGGGGCGAGGGGCGGCGGAGGCGGCGCGTTGAGATCGGCCCCGGGTTTCCCCGGCGTAACCTCGGCGATTCGCGCAACCTCAGTGGCATCCAGGTCGATCCGACTGAGTTTGCGCGGATCGCTGAGCGGGGGCGGGATGCGTCGGAGGCGCCGGCCCGTCAAGGCGACACGCCGTCCGTGCTAGACTGAACGCTTGTCTGCGCGCACTCCAGCACGCAGTACGTACCCCTTCTTCCGATCCCGGCCTCGTGCTGTGCCCGGAACGGGGTGCAGACAAGGGATCTTGGGTGGCACCGTCCGGTGTCACGGTACAGAAGGAGACATCACCATGGCAGCAGTGTGCCAGGTGACTGGAGCGGTTCCCGGCTTCGGTCACAACATCTCGCACTCGCACCGCCGGACGAAGCGCCGCTTCGACCCGAACGTGCAGAAGAAGACCTACTTCGTTCCGTCGCTGGGTCGCAACATCAAGCTCAACGTCTCGGCGAAGGGCATCAAGGTCATCGACGCGCGCGGTATCGAGGCCGTCGTCCGTGACCTGCAGGCGAAGGGCGTGAAGCTGTAATGGCGAAGAAGGCTCAGGACATTCGTCCGATCATCAAGCTGCGTTCGACCGCCGGCACGGGCTACACCTACGTGACGCGCAAGAACCGCCGCAACAACCCCGACCGCATCGTGCTCAAGAAGTACGACCCCGTGGTCCGCAAGCACGTCGACTTCCGAGAGGAGCGCTAAGCACATGGCTAAGAAGAGCAAGATCGCGCGCAACGAGCAGCGCAAGGTCGTCGTCGAGCGCTACGCCGCGAAGCGCGCCGAGCTGAAGAAGACCCTGGTCGACCCCAACGCGACCGACGAGGCCCGTGAGGCCGCCCGCGTGGGCCTGCAGAAGCTGCCCCGCAACGCGTCGCCCGCCCGCGTGCGCAGCCGCGACGTCATCGACGGCCGCCCCCGTGGCGTGCTGACGAAGTTCGGCGTCTCGCGCGTCCGCTTCCGCGACATGGCGCACCGTGGCGAGCTGCCCGGCGTCACCAAGTCGTCCTGGTAAGCACCAGTACCACCGCGAAGGGCGGGGGTCCCGAGAGGGGCTCCCGCCCTTCGTCGTTTCCCGGCCATTCCTTTCGCTAGTATTCCCGCGAAGGCGGCGGGGCACCGACCTTCCCGGTTGCAGAGGAGCAGGCGTGCGGAAGACGGTGCGGCGAATCGTCGCGTGGGGAATCGGGATCGGTCTCGCGGCCGTGTTCGGCGTTGCAGGAGCGGCCGGTGCGGCGGACGCCCCACCCGCCTCCGGCGACGGCGCGGTGTGGATGGTGCCGCCCGCCGCGAGCGTCGGCCAGCAGGTGCAGATCATCGGGCTCGGGTTCACTCCCAACGCCGACGTCTATGTCACGACGTCCGCGAGTCCGGACCCCACCCTGATCGGTCGGAGCGCGAGCGACGGCACCTTCACCCTGCCCTTCACTGTGCCCGACCTGCCGCCGGGTCAGCATCAGCTCGATGCGACGGCGGGGTCGGTGCAGGGTGGGCTGGAGTTCATGGTGCTCGCGCCGGGAGAGGAGCCGCCGTCGTCCGAGAACGCCTCCGTCCAGGTGACGCCGAACCCCGTCACTCCGGGGCAGCGGGTCGTCGTGTCCGCCGAGGCATTCCCTCCGGACGTGGCCGCCGGGCTCCGCGTCATGTCCGATCCCGTCGAGTACCAGTCCCTGGGGACGACCAACGACAGCGGCAGGATCCTGGCGCCCTGGACGGTCCCCGATCTTCGACCGGGGACATATCGGGTCTTCGTCTATGCCGGCAACACGGTCGCGTTGACGGAACTCACCGTTGCGGAGGCTGCCGAAGAGCCGGAGCCTGCGCCGTCGTCCACCGAGGGGAGCTCGCCGGGACCGCAGGCTTCTGCGTCGTCGTCGCCGACCTTCACCCCGACGGCCGCGCCGCAGCTCGCCGCGAGCGGCACCCCCGACGTCGGCGGTGTCGTGCCGTGGGGTGTGGCGGCCCTGGTGGCGGCCGCGGCGGTCGGCGTTCATCGGCTCCGATCCCGCGCGAAGGGGTGACGAGGGTTCTCTCGCGCGCCCCACGAGCCCCTCGCGCCCCATCCGACTCGCGACACGCCGCCCTCCCGAGGGCGAAATCCGTCAAAATCCGCGTAATTCCGCGGTTCGGTTGATACTGTCGAGGCGGTCTCCCGACCACCGAGGAGAATCCCTCCTCGTCCGATGTAACGAGAGGCGACACCACAGTCGCCTGGAGGACAAACCACATGGCCGACAAGTCCATCACCAAGACCGAGCTCGTCGCGAGCATCGCCAGCGCGACCGGACAGAGCCAGTCCGCCGTGTCGAGCGTGCTCGACTCCCTCTTCTCCACCGTCTCCGAGGCGGTCGCCAAGGGCAGCAAGGTCTCGATCCCCGGCTGGATCGCGTTCGAGCAGGTCGCCACGTCGGCCCGCACCGGCCGCAACCCCCAGACGGGCGAGGAGATCTCGATCCCCGCGGGCAAGCGCGTCAAGGTCACCGCCGGCTCGAAGCTGAAGGCCGCCGTCAAGTAAGACGACGTAGACCTGACAAGAGGGGGGATGCCAGTCGGCATCCCCCCTCTTGTCTTTCCGGCCGCGCGTGGTGGGGCACGACGTAGGCTTGGGGGGTGAATCCCCGAGCCCTGCGCGTGGCCGGACCCGTCATCCTCGTCGTGGTCTCGCTGATCTGCGTCGTCGCGGGTCTCGCTTACGGCGGCGGTGCCGCACCGTCGCTCCTCGCCGACCCCGGTCCGTTCGTCCGCTGGGGTCTCCCGATCTCGACGCTCGTGGTCAACCTCTCGGCCGCGGCCATGGTCGGCTCGCTCGTCCTGGCGTTGTTCGCGCTGCCGGCGGGGGAGCGACCGTTCGAGATCGCGCTGGACACGGCATCCATCGGCGCGGCCGTCTTCACCGTCGCCTCGGCGACCACCGGATTCCTGACGTTCCTCAACGTCATCAACGCCACCCCGACCCTCGACCCGCTCTTCGGGCAGCAGCTGGGGCGGTTCCTCGTCGAGACCGAGATCGGTCCGGCCTGGCTCATCACCACGATCGCGGGTGCCGTGCTCACGGTGCTCACGTTCGCCGTGCGCTCGTGGCTCCCGACGCTCCTCGTCGCGATCCTCGCGCTCGCGGCCCTCATCCCGATGGGGACGCAGGGCCATGCGGGCACCGAGGCGAGCCACACGGCCGCCGTCACCTCGCTCGTGCTGCACATCCTCGCCGCGGCCGTATGGCTCGGCGGCCTCATCCTCCTCGTGGTCGTGCGCCCGGCGATGACGCGCCCGCAGCTGCAGACCACGATGCTGCGGTACTCGTCGATCGCGCTGGTGGCCTTCGTCGTCGTGGCGATCTCCGGCACGGTGCGCGCCTCGATCGGCCTGGTCGGGTGGCAGAACCTCCTCTCGCCGTACGGCATCCTCGTGCTCGTCAAGGTCACCGCGCTCGTCGCGATGGGGATCCTCGGTGCCTGGTACCGTCGGCGCCTCATCGGCCGCATGGGCGATGCGGAGGGGTCGCGCCGGTTCTGGGGCGTCGTGCTGCTCGAGCTGGTGTTCATGGGCGTCGCGAGCGGCATCGCCGTCGCCCTCGCCCGCACGCCCCCGCCCGCCGCCGACCTCCCCCTCATCGGCACCACGCCCGCCGAGGTGCTCACCGGGGCGCCGGTCCCGCCGGAGTTCACGATCGACCGCTGGTTCACGGCGTGGGACATCGACCTGCTGTGGGCGTTCGTCGCCGGCTTCGGGCTGTTCTTCTACCTGGCGGGCGTGTGGCGCCTCCGTCGGCGCGGCGACGCGTGGCCGATCCACCGCACCGTGCTGTGGTCGCTGGGGATGCTGGCGGTGTTCTGGGTCACCTCGGGTCCGCTGAACGTCTACCAGGACTACCTGTTCAGCGTGCACATGATCGAGCACATGCTGCTGTCGATGGCGATCCCGCTGATGCTGGTGGCGGGTGCTCCTGTCACGCTCGCGGCGCGCGCGATCCGCAAGCGCGACGACGGGTCGCGCGGTGGCCGCGAGTGGATCCTGTGGGCCGTGCACAACCCGGTCGCGAAGGTCCTCACGAACCCGTTCGTCGCGGCCGGCCTGTTCATCGTGTCGCTGTGGGCGTTCTACTACACCGACCTGTTCCGCTGGTCGCTGTACGACCACGTCGGGCACATCTGGATGGTCGCGCACTTCCTCATCACGGGGTATCTGTTCGTCCTGAGCCTCATCGGGATCGACCCGGTGCCCTTCCGGCTGCCGTACCCGGGGCGGCTCCTCATCTTGATCGCCGTGATGGCGATGCACGCGTTCTTCGGCATCGCGATCATGATGAACTCCGGCCTCATGGCGGCCGAGTGGTTCGGATCGATGGGCCGCACGTGGGGCGCCACCCCGCTGCAGGACCAGTACACCGGTGGCGGTGTCGCGTGGAGCGTCGGCGAGATCCCGACGCTGATCCTCGCGATCACCGTCGCGATCCAGTGGAGCCGCAGCGACGAGCGGCAGCAGCGCCGCCGTGACCGCCACGTCGACCGGGTGGGCGACGTCGAGCTCGACGCCTACAACGCCGAACTGCAGCGGCTGGCCGAGCGCGACGCCCGCGCCGCCGAGCGCGAGGCCGCGAAGGGCCGCTGAGCCCGCCCGCCCGCTCCCGGTGCGGCACCGGCCTCAGTCGAGGCTGCCGCCGATGGAGATGGATGCCGACCCGTCGGGCTGCACCGAGATCTCGCCGTTGACGGTGAAGGGGACGTCCTCCTCCACCGTGCGGACCGAGCCGTCGAAGATCGAGCGGATGTCGACCTCGATGTGCGCCACCGCCCGGGTGGAGGGGATGCGCCAGCCCGCGCCGTCCGGCACGACGGAGACCGTCGGCTGCTCGACGATCGACCACGTGGGAGCGTCGTCGATGCGGTTGCGCACGGTGAAGCCGAAGGGGCATCCGGTGGGCTGCAGCACCTTCTGCTGCGCGCACGCGGTGAGGAAGTCCGAGACGCGCTGCTGCACGACGGACACGAACTGCTCGGTGGGCTGCGCCTGCACCTCGACGGGCACGTCGGTCAGCGGTGAGTCGGCGAGGATCGCAACGCCCGGCGTCGTCGACATCGGGGTGTCCACGGCGACCGAGTACAGCCCCGGGGAGAACACCAGCAGGGGGACGGGCGCCGAGGGGTCGGCATCCACTCCGTCCATCGACACCTGCCGCTTGTCGATCTCGAAGCCGTTGACCGAGAACTGCATCGAGCCGCCCACGGTGAGCGCGACGACCGCGAGCGGGCTCACGTCGAAGCGCCAGTGCGGCACGACGCCGATCCAGCCGTCCTGGCGCACGGCGAACGTCGTCTTCCCGTCGTACGAACCCGCACGGTAGGCCACGGTCACGCGGGTGACGTCGCCGTCGGCGGCCTCGTCGATGACGCGCGCGTCGGTGATGGTCTGCAGCGCGTCCGGGCGAAGGAGGGCATCGGATGCCGAGGTCGGCAGGCCCGCGCTCTCGAGTTCGGCGGAGTCGACCGCGACGCCGGGAACCGCGAGTGCTTCGGCTGCGCGACGGTCCTGCAGCAGTTCGAGGTAGTGCAGGACGAACGCGCGGGGGCTGTACAACTCGCGATAGGCGGCGGCCGCTCCGGCGCCGAGCGCCGCGAGGAGGAGGACGCCCACGATCGCCAGGATCGTCAGATCGCGCGCGAGTCGCCGGGGTCGGCGCGCGACGGCGACATCCTCGGATGCCGTCGGTGCCCCCGCCGCGCTGTTCACGGTCTCAGTCTAAGAAAGCCACCCGCGCGCGAACGGAATACGTCGCGCCCGATAGGGTTTCGAGATGTCGGCCATGGGGGCGGCGGGGGCTATCGAGGAGGATGCCGTGAGTTCTGTCCAGGGTCGGGTCCGCCCCGATCTCGAGCCCGTCCGCGAGCGTTTCGCGGAGTGGTCCGCGGCCGATCCGGACTGGGGTGCGCAGCTGTGCGTGGTCGTCGGCGACGAGGTCGTCGTCGACCTGGCGTGCGGACCCGGAGCGGATGCCATCACCGGCGTCTACTCCGTGAGCAAGGGCGTCGCCGCGACCGTCATCGCGCTGCTCCTCGGTGAGGGGGCGCTCGAGCTCGACCGTGCCGTCGCGCACTACTGGCCCGAGTTCGCCGCGGCGGGGAAGGGCGAGATCACGGTCCGCCAGCTCCTGTCGCACCAGGCGGGGCTTCCGGCGACGGATGACGGCATCCGTCCCGAAGACGCCCTCGACTCCCGCGCGGGGGCCGAGCGTCTCGCGCGCCAGCGGCCGCTGTGGCGACCCGGGGCCACCTTCGGCTACCACGGGATCACGATCGGCATCCTCATGGAGGAGCTCGTGCGCCGCATCGCGGGGGCGGAGCTGCAGGACGTCTTCGAGTCCCGGATCCGCGCGCCCCGCGACATCGACTTCTTCCTCGGTCTGCCCGACGATCAGGCCGCCCGGTACGTCGACCCGCGGCCACCGCTGCTCACCGAGACGGTCGATCCCGGTCCGCGCGACAACCTCTTCGCTGCCTCGTTCGGCCCGCTCGGTCACGCGGGCGACGCCATCCTCACCGGGTTCGGGCCGCATTCCCCCGAGGTCCGGCGACGGGGGACCGCGGCGGCCGGGGGCGTCGGATCGGCGCGCGGTCTCGCGCGGCTGTACGCGGCGACGCTCGGGAACGTCGGTGAGCCGATCGCGCCGCCCGAGACGTTCGCGGAGATGTCGCAGGTGCACGTGCGCGGGCGCGACATGGTGCTCGACATCCCCCTGAGCTTCGGCATCGTCTTCATGAAGCCGCACATCGACATGCCGTTCGCGAGCTTCCGCGCCTTCGGGCACGATGGCGCCGGCGGTGCGATCGCCTTCGCCGACCCGGTGCACGACCTGGCGTTCGGCTACATCCCGACGCGGATGACGGTCCCCGGCGGCGTCGACGCCCGCGCGGTCGAGCTGTCGCGCCTGGCCCGGGTGATCCTCGGGGCGCCGCGGGTCTGAGAAGCCGCGCCGAAAGCGCAAGGCGAGCGCAAGATCGGCGCAAGAATGGCGCAGTTCTTCCGCGCGAGAGCCCGCGGCGGTCCCGCGCGGGCGTCGTCCGGTGCAGTGTGGGTACGGCCTGCGTCCAGCAGGAGCGGCGAGGTGGGGGCACCTCGGACCGCATCCGACGCCGTACCCGAATGCGGCGCTCCCGGGGGGAATCATGTCTCGCACACACCGACGGTCGCGTCAGCGCGTGGGAGCGCTCCCACATGCCCGCCGGCGCCAGTGGGGGTCCGAGCGCACCCGCGTTCCGCTGCCGACCGTCCACACGCCGCCGTCCGCGGCGACCCTGGTGTGGGCGCGCGTCGCGATCATCGTCACCGTCGTCGCGTGGGCCGCGTACATCCTCACGACCATCGTGCGACAGCTCCGGGTGTACGGGCCGGACGACTATCTCCTCACGGTCGAGGCATGGATATATGCCGCCGTCGTCACATTCCTCACGCTGTCCGCCCTCATGTACCTGGTCGCGCGCGAGGGAGCGCTCGGTCGGTTCCGTCGTCACCGCCGCGCGGCCCGCGCGGAACTGGATCAGCACTTCCTCACCGGACACGGCGACGGCCTCACCGTCCTCGTTCCGTCCTACGCGGAAGAGCCGTCGGTCATCCGCAAGACGCTGTGGTCGGCGGCCCTGCAGGAGTACCCGGACCTGCGGGTCGTCCTCCTCCTCGACGACCCGCCCTCCCCGTCCGATCCCGCTGAGCGGGCGCGGCTCGCCGCCACCCGGGCCCTGGCCGCCGGCATCCATGCGGATCTCGAAGGCCCGCGCTCGCTGTTCTCCGAGTCGCTGCTCACGTTCGAGCACGAGTTGCTGACGACCGGGCGCGTGGGCCAGGACGCGGTCCGGCGCGTGCACGCCGCCTACGTCGAAGCCGTGCGGTGGTTGCGCGAGATGGCGGACACCGAGCCGCACGAGGATCACGTCGACACGTTCTTCATCGACCAGGTGATCCGCGGGCTGGCCGACGACCTCGAACTCACCGCTCGGGCCCTGGATGCCGCGCTGATCGCCGAGCGGACACCGGAACCGGAGCGCCTCCTCGGGCTCCACCGCCGGCTCGTCCGCATCTTCACCGCGGACATGGCGGTCTTCGAACGCAAGGCGTACGCGTCCCTGTCGCACGAACCCAACAAGGCGATGAACCTGAACGCCTACATCGGGCTCATGGGCGGGCGCTACCGCGCGGAACGGACCCCGCAGGGCGTCCACCTCCGGCTCGTCTCGGGTGCCGCCGAGGCGGATCTCGTCGTCCCCAACGCCGAGTACCTGCTCACGCTCGACGCGGATTCCCTGCTGCTGCGCGACTACTGCCTGCGGCTCGTGCACTTCCTCGAACAGCCCGGCAACGAGCGCGTCGCGGTCACGCAGACGCCGTACTCGTCGTTCCGCGGTGCCCCGACCCGCATCGAACGCCTGGCGGGTGCGACCACTGACCTCCAGCACATCCTCCACCAGGGCATGACCGCCCACGGCGCCACCTTCTGGGTGGGGGCCAACGCCGTCATCCGGATGGAGGCCCTCGACGACATCCTCGAGATCGAGTCCACGTCGGGGTTCGAGGTGCGCCGCTACGTGCAGGACCGCACGGTCATCGAGGACACCGAGTCCAGCATCGACCTGACGCAGCGCGGGTGGACGCTCGTGAACTACCCCGAGCGCCTGAGCTACAGCGCGACGCCGCCGGACTTCGGCTCGCTCGTCGTGCAGCGACGCCGCTGGGCGAACGGCGGGCTGCTCATCCTCCCCAAGTTCCTCGCCCAGGTGCGGGCGCGGCGCCGCACCGAGACGCCCGTGCGGCTCGCGGAATGGCTGCTGCGGGTGAACTACATGGCGTCGCTCGCGTGGGCCAGCGTGGGACTCGTGTTCCTGCTCGCGTTCCCCTTCGACAGCGCACTGCTCAGCCCGCTCGTGGTGCTCGCGGCCTTGCCGTACTTCCTGTCGCAGGCGAGCGATCTGCGCACCACCGGCTATCGGCGGCGCGACATCTTCCGCATCTACGGCTTCAACCTCATCCTGCTGCCGGTGAACCTCGCCGGCGTGCTCAAGTCGGTCGAGCAGGCGCTCACGGGGCGCAAGATCCCGTTCGCGCGCACGCCGAAGGTGCGGGATCGCACGGCGACGCAGCTCCTGTACGTGGTGAGCCCCTGGGCGATCCTCGTGTTCTCGGTCGTCACCGCGTGGTGGAACGCGTCCGCGCAGAACTGGGGTACGGCCGCATTCGCCGGGTTCAACTCGGTCTGCGCGGCCTGGGCCATCGTCGAGAACATCGGGGTGCGCAATTCGATCGTCGACGTCTGGCTCGGGTTGACGAACTGGATGTGGGTGCCGGTCGCCGCGGGCGGGAGCGGAACGACCCCGACGGGAGAGGACTTCGACTGGGAGGCGGCGCTGTACCACGGCTATCCCGCGGTCGGTGATCGGGCCAGCGCGCGGACGACTCCGCCCCGCCTCGAGACGGAGACCTCCGCCCTCCCGACCCCGATCGATTCCGGCCTCCGATGAACTCCCGCGTCAGCTACGTCTCCCCGCCCGCCCCGGGACCGCACGACGGCAAACGCCTCTCGCCGTGGCGGGTGCTCGCGGGTCTCGCCGTCGTCGCGGTCGTCGTGGCCGGCGGCGTCGTCGGCTACCGATTCTTCAGCGGCACCGCTGAGGCGCGCGCGGAGGTGCCCGCGCCGTGGTTCGCCGGCTACGTCGACGTCACCGCGACCCCCGCGTACGACTTCGAGACCCCGCGCCACGACGAGACGCGCGATGTCGCGCTGGCCTTCGTGGTCGCCGCCGCTCCCGACGACTGCGTGCCCTCGTGGGGCGCGGCATACTCCCTGGATGCCGCTGCCGACGACCTCGACCTCGATCGGCGCATCGCCCGGCTCCGACAGCGCGGCGGAGACGTCGTCGTCTCCTTCGGCGGGGCGGCGAACACGGAACTGGCATCGGCCTGTGCGGACGTCGACGCCCTTCGGCAGGCGTACGCCGACGTCGTCGACCGCTACGCGGTCGGCCGCATCGATCTCGACATCGAGAACGACGACCTCGCGGACCGTGTCGCCGGGCTCCGGCGGGCGCTCGCCGTGGCCGACCTGCAGCGGGAGCGCGCGGCGAGCGGGGACCCGCTGGCGGTGTGGCTCACCCTCCCGGTCTCCGAACGCGGCCTCACGGACGACGGTCGCGCCGCCGTGGCGCAGATGCTCGACGCGGGTGTCGACCTCGCCGGCGTCAACGCCATGACCATGGACTACGGCACCGA
Organism: Microbacterium sp. B19; assembly: GCF_000333395.1. Classification (GTDB taxonomy): domain Bacteria; phylum Actinomycetota; class Actinomycetes; order Actinomycetales; family Microbacteriaceae; genus Microbacterium. The sequence goes on along the minus strand of NZ_BADA01000145.1, from coordinate 42,146 downwards.
TCTGGGCGGGCGGAGCCTGGCCCTCGTCGCCCAGAATGCGCTCACGGCCGTCCACGACCAGCTGCTCGACGCGTACGCCCATGCCGACACCCCGATCGCCGACGCGACGGCGTGGGCGAAGGTGGGCGCGACGCCGATGATCGGCCAGAACGACGTGGAGCAGGAGGTGTTCGGACTGGAGGACGCGCGACAGCTGAACGCGTTCGCGCTCGCGCAGCACCTCGGTCGGGTGTCGATGTGGTCCCTCAACCGCGACCGTACGTGCGGCGAGAACTACGCGGACGTGCGCCTCGTCTCGGACGCCTGCAGCGGCGTGGATCAGGGGGACACCACGTTCGCCGCGACGCTCGGCGCAGGCTTCACGGCATCCGTCGCGGCCGCGCCCGCGGCGTCGACGCCCCTGCCGCCCGCGCCGACGGACGATCCGGCCCGCAGCCCCTATCCCGTGTGGGTATCCGGGAGCACCTACCTCGCGGGGACGAAGGTGGTGTGGCACGGCACGGTGTACCGGGCGAAGTGGTGGACGCGCGGGGCCCAGCCCGACGACCCCACGGTGGCCGCGAGCGACTCTCCGTGGACGATCGTCGGGCCCGTGCTCGCCGGCGAGACCCCGCAGCCGCAGCCGACGCTCCCCGCGGGTCTCCTCCCGACGTGGAACGGCACCGACGTCTACACCGCGGGGAGATGCGTCGAGCTCGACGGCACGGCGTTCCAGGCGCGGTGGTGGACGCAGGGCGACAGCCCCGCCGCGGCATCCATCGATCCGGGGACGTCCCCGTGGATGCCACTCACCGCCGACCGCGTGATCGGGGGTCAGGCCGGCTGCTGAGTCGCCGCGAGGCTCTGCACGATCGCCACCGCCGCGAGCTGCCCGCTCGCGATGGCCACCGCGAGCGTCGCCATGGGGCCGGGGAAGTGGTCGGGGTGCGCCATGTCGCCCGCCGCGAACACGCGCTCGACGCCGGTGCGCCCGTACGGGTCGATGCGCACGGCCCCCGACTCCTGGAACGTCAGGCCGAGGTCCGCGGCGAACGGTGCGCGCTGACGCGGCGCCGGGGCGACGAACACCCCGGCCACGTCGACGGTCGACGCGTCGTCGAGAACGAGCCTCAGGCCGTCCTCCAGGTCTTCGACGGCCACGACACGTGCGGGGTCGAGCACCCGGACCTCGGATGCCACGGGCTCGAGCATCCCGCGCAGCATAACCGCGTGCGGGGAGGCGTTGAGGATCGCGACCGGCCGGCCCGCGAACTCGTGGCCGTGGCAGAACGGGCAGTTGGCGACGCGGTTCCCCCAGTGCTCCGCGAGTCCGGGGATCGGCGGCAGGTCGTCGGCGAGGCCCGTCGCCAGCACGAGGTGCTCCGCGCGGAGCGTCTCGCCGTCGACCTCCACCCGCACGCCGTCGGCGTCCGCGGCGACCCCGGAGACCCTGGCATCCCGGATCTCCACCGTCGCGTAAGCGTCTAGCTCGGCGCGGCCGCGGCGCCGGAGGTCGGCCGGCGCGACGCCGTCGTTGCCGAGCAGGTTGTGCGCGTGCTCGACCGTCGCGTTGCGGTACTCGCCGGAGTCCAGCAGCAGTACGCGTCGGTGCATGCGCCCGAGGGTGAGGGCGGCCTGCAGGCCCCCGGGACCGCCGCCGATGATGATGGCCTCGTACATGACGGGCTCCTTCCGTTTGCGTTCGCGACCATCGTGTGACTTCATGTCGACATGAAGTCAAACGGCGAGACGATCGGCGACGCGGCGGCCCGGTTCGGGCTCGAGACGCACGTCCTGCGGCACTGGGAGGACGAGGGTCTCCTCCGCCCGGCGCGGAACCCGGCGGGACGGCGCCGCTTCGGTGACGCCGATCTCGTGCGCATCGCGGTGATCCTCCGCAACAAGGCGGCGGGCATGTCGCTCGACCAGATCCGCGTGCTCCTCGACGAGGACGCCCCCGACCGGCATCGGGTGCTCGAGGAGCACGTGGCCGAGCTCGACCGCCGCGCCGCCGACATCGCTCAGGCCCGGGCGATGACCGAGCACGCGCTGCGCTGCCGCGCGCACGACATCACCGAGTGCCACCGCTTCCGCAGCCACGTCGAGGACGTCCTCACAGGCCAGGCCCGGTGGCTCGTCACTCACACCGAACCGCCCGTTCCCGCGCCCGGCATCCCGCGCGAACTAGCATGAACCGGTGACCACGCCACCCCTTTCGGCCGAGCAGCAGGCGCTGTTCCGGCTGATCGAGGACACGCGCGAGCACGTGTTCGTCACGGGCCGCGCGGGCACGGGCAAGTCGACGCTGCTGCAGCACCTGGCGTGGAACACGAAGAAGCAGATCGCCGTGTGCGCCCCCACGGGCGTCGCGGCGCTCAACGTCGAGGGGCAGACGATCCATTCGCTGTTCCGCCTGCCGATCGGCCTCATCGCGAACGGCGAGATCGACCAGAACGACGCGACCCGCAAGCTCCTCAACGCGATCGACACGCTCGTCATCGACGAGATCTCGATGGTGAACGCCGACCTGATGGATGCCATCGACCGCTCGCTCCGCCAGGCCCGCGGCCGCCGCGCCGAGCCGTTCGGCGGCACCCAGATCGTCATGTTCGGCGACCCGTACCAGCTCGCGCCGGTGCCTCCGCGCGGTGATGAGGCGCGGTACATCCGCGACCACTACCGATCGTTCTGGTTCTTCGACGCGAAGGTGTGGTCCGGCGAGACGTCGGGGGACGGACTCATCGACATCGGGCGGCACGGCGCCGACCTGCACGTCAACGAGCTCGTCGAGATCCACCGGCAGTCCGACCCGGGCTTCAAGACGCTGCTCAACGCCGTCCGGTACGGGCGCGTCACCGCGGAGATGGCCGGGATCCTGAACGCCGCCGGGGCGCGCACCCCGCCGCATCCCGCCGACGGCGAGCACCCGATCATCACGCTCGCGACGCGGAACGACCGCGTGAACGAGATCAATCGCCGACACCTCGACGAACTGGTCGGCCGCACGCAGACCGCGAATGCCGAGATCTCGGGTGACTTCGGCCGCGGCGAGGCGAACTACCCCGCCGAGCTCGCGTTGACGCTCAAGATCGGCGCGCAGGTGATGTTCCTCCGCAACGACTCCGCCCAGTTCGGCGAGGGGCCGCGGTGGGTCAACGGCACGATCGGCACCGTCACCCGCATCGCGGGCGACAGCGTGCGCGTCGAGGTCGACGGCACCGAGCACGACGTCGAGCCGGCCGTGTGGGAGCGCTATCGCTACGCGTACGACCCCGGCACGAAGAACCTGTCGCGCGAGATCGTCGCCGAGTTCACGCAATTCCCGCTGCGCCTGGCGTGGGCCGTGACGATCCACAAGTCGCAGGGCAAGACGTACGACCGCGCGGTCGTCGATCTCGGCGCCGGCGCCTTCGCGCCCGGTCAGACCTACGTCGCGCTGAGCCGACTGACCTCGCTCGACGGTCTGTACCTCTCGCGCCCGCTCCGTCCCAGCGACATCCGCGTCGACGAGGACGTCCGGCGCTTCATGAAGCAGGCGTGGCTCGGGCGGCAGCAGGCCGCGCAGGCCTGAGGCGCGCGTTCAGGCGACCTGCGCCGCCTTCGCGCGGGCCAGGTCGGCGCAGAGCTCGGTGGTGAACCGGTACGCGACGAGCACTTCGTCGATGACGCGGGCCTTCTCTGCGTCGTCCCAGGGCGCGGCATCCAGCTGTTCCCGGTAGACGCGTTTGAACGCCGACGGATCGGCGATGTCGGCGAAGAGGTACAGGCCGATCCCGTTCGTCTCGAAGCCGAACCGGCGCTGCAGCACCCGGCCGATCGAGGGGCCGCCCGAGAGATCGCCGAGGTAGCGCGTGTAGTGGTGCGCGACGAAGCCACCCGGCCACTGGGATGCCAGGTGGCGGATGCGCGACACGTACGCCTGGGTCGTGGGGAGCGGGGCGATCCGCTCGCGCCAGTCGGGGCCGATGAGGAACTCGAGGTCGGCCGCGATCGCGGGGAGTCGCGTGAGCTTGTCGCTGAGGAACACCGACACGACGGGGTGGTCGCGCAGGAGGGCGGTGCCGGCCTCCAGGGCCTCGTAGATGAACCAGTGCTGCACGACGTGCGCGATGTAGTCATCGCGCGTGCCGGTGCCCGTGATGAGGTCCACCATGAAGTCGGTGCATTCGGACGACGTGTGGGCCGCGCTCGACCGCTCCCGCAGGGCGGCGGAGAACGAAGCGACGGCGTTCATGCGGACATCATACGCAACGGGTTAGGTAAACCTAAGTCCTGTGACGCAACTCGCAGGGTGAATACCCGGTCAACCGTGATGCAGACGTGACTCCGCCCGGGTGCAAGCGGACGCCCCGATTGTTCCGCGTGTGTTTGAATTCTTCGAGCGCCGCTTCGTCGCGCGCGGAATCGTGGGGTGGACATGCGGGGTTGGCGCCGATCTGCGGCCGTGGTGGTCGCGGGAGCCAGCATCATCGCCCTCGCCCTGTCCGGGTGCACGCCCCAGTCGACGGCATCCATCAAGGTTCCCGACCAGGTGCAGGCGGAGCTTCCGGGGGACACGGTCACCCAGTTGCAGGATGCCGTGACCTCGGCGATGGCGATCACCGGCTCGACCGGCGCGATCGTGGGCGTGTGGGCGCCGTGGAGCGGCACGTGGGTCGCGGGCCTCGGCACGCAGGGGCCGGGCGGCGCGGAGGTCACCACCGACATGGGGTTCCGCGCGGCGGACGTGACCCGCTCGATGACGTGCGACGTCGTCTACGAACTCGCGGCCGACAAGACGTGGTCGCTCGACGACCCGATCACGAAGTGGGTCAGCGGCCTGCCCGGCTTCGACGACATCACGCTGCGCCAACTGTGCGACGGGACGTCCGGTCTGGGCGTGTACGGCGACATCCTCCAGAACCAGGTGCTGAGCAACCCCGATCGCGCGTGGAACGACCGCGAGCTCATGGCCTACGGCATCGCCAGCCCGCGCCGCAACGCGCCGGGCGCGGCCTTCGCCGGGTCCGACACCAACTACCTCCTCGCCGGCATGGCCGTCGAGCGCGCGACGGGCGAGACCCTGTCCGACGTCCTCGCGCAGCGCGTGGCCGGACCGCTGGGGTTGAGCGGGACGTCGCTGCCCGGTCCCGCCGCCGCAGCGCCGTCCGCCAACGCCCTCAACGGGTACTGGTCGCAGAAGAACGGCGACGCCTGGAACTGCACCGATCCGGGGAACTACACGGTGACGTCGGCGAGTTTCGGGGCCGGCGCCTCCGGTGCCGTCACCGACATCGCGGATCTCGGCCGGTACGCGCAGGCCCTGGCGACGGGCGCCTTGCTGCCCGACGGCAACGACCGCTTCGCGAACCCCGTGCCCGTGAGTGCGGACGCCCCGACCTGGTTCACCGCCGCGGGCGGTGCGTACCAGGCCGGATCGCTGATCGGACAGTTCGGGTCGGCGCCCGGCTACATCGTCGGCGCGTTCGCCGACCCCTCCACCGGAATGTCGGTCGCCGTCGTCCTCAACAACTCCGGCGCCAACGAGATGGCGGGCGCGTGGCTCGCGTGGGAGCTGGCCGCGATCGCCTCCAAGGCGCCCGCCGCGGACGGTCGCACCACCCCCGAGGCCGGTCTGCCGTGGACCGCGCAGCAGATGAGCGACAACCTCAACACGATCGCCATCTGCCCTCCCGCCGCGAAGTGACCACGCGCGTGACCCGTCGCGTGGTCGCGCCGTGACCGCGCGCGCCGGTCGCGGAACCGCCGCGGCGCTCGTGCTGGTCGGGCTCGCGTGCCAGGAGGTCGGGGCCTCCTTCGCCGTCCTGCTCTTCCCGCGGACGGGGCCGCTCGGCATCGTGATGCTGCGCCTGGTCTTCTCGGCGCTGCTCCTCCTCGCGATCGCGCGCCCCCGGCTGCGGGGCCACACGGCGGGCGCGTGGCGCTCGGTCGTGTGGTTCGGTGTGGTGCTGGCATCCATGAACGGGCTGTTCTATCTGGCGCTGAACCGCCTTCCGCTCGGGGTCACCGTGACGATCGAGGTGCTCGGGCCGCTGACACTGTCGATCCTCACCGCGACGGGGATCGCGCGGTGGCTGTGGGCCGGTCTCGCGCTCGCGGGTGTGGTCGCGCTCGGCGCCGGCGGATGGGATCGTCTCGACGCGCTCGGGGTCGTCTTCGCGCTCGGCGCGGCGGCCAGCTGGGCGCTGTACATCCTCGCGTCGGCCCGGGTCGGGCGGGAGTTCCCGCGCCTCGACGGCCTCGCGCTCGCGATGAGCGTGGGTGCCGTGATCGCGCTGCCGTTCGGCATCGCGCAGGCGCAGGGGGCGCTGCTGCGACCCGACGTCCTCGCGCTCGGCGCCGCGGTGGCCGTGCTGTCGTCGACGATCCCGTACGCCCTCGAGCTCATCGCGCTCCGGCGCCTGCCCGCGTCGGCCTTCGCGATCATGATGAGCCTCGGGCCGGCGACGGCGTCGCTCGCCGGGTTCCTGCTGCTCGGACAGCACCTCTCGTGGCTCGAGATCGCGGGGATCGGCCTCGTGATCGCGGCGAGCATCGGCGCGGTGACCGCGGCCGGGCGGCGACCGGCGAGCGAACCGATCGTCTGACACGGGATGCCACGTCCCGGCGCCCCGCGCCAGCGGCATCCGCTGTTTATCTTCGAGGGGTAGAACGGACGCATGCCCATCATCGACAGCGCCGTGTACGTGGACGGTCATCGGATCGAGAACCCGTCGAGCCTCGACCAGACCTTCGAGTACATGGAGGCCCACGGCGGCATGGCCTGGATCGGGCTGCTCCGGCCCTCGCCCGAGGAGCTCGAACGCGTCGCCAAGGAGTTCTCACTGCACCCGCTCGCCGTCGAGGACGCACTCACCGGACACCAGCGGTCCAAGCTCGAGCGCTACGGCGGCAACCTCTTCGCCGTGCTGCGACCCGCCCGCTACGACGATGCGACCGAGACCGTGCACTTCGGCGAGCTGCACGTCTTCGTCGGGTCGGACTACGTCGTCACGGTCCGCCAGGCGGAGGTGCCGGACCTCGCGCAGGTGCGCCGCCGGCTCGAGGGACAGCCCGAACTACTCGCGCGCGGACCCGAGGCCGTGCTGTACGCGATCCTCGACGAGGTGGTCGACCAGTACGACCCGGTCGCGGCGGGGCTGCAGAACGACGTCGACGAGATCGAGGACGCCCTGTTCGGCACGGGCGACGTGGAGCTCACGCAGCGCATCTACGAACTCGCACGCGAGGTCATCCACTTCCAGCGCGCCACCGAGCCGTTGCGCGACATGCTGGAGGCTCTCCTCCGCGGCGCGGAGAAGTACGGGGTCGACATCGAGCTGCAGCGATCGCTCCGCGACGTGCTCGACCACGTGCTGCGGCAGTGCGACAAGCTCGGCTCTCTCCGTGCGATCCTCGACAACGCGCTGACCGTCAATGCCACGCTCGTCACGCAGCGGCAGACCGAGACGTCCCTCGAACAGAACGACCAGGTGAAGAAGATCTCCGGGTGGGCGGCGATCCTGTTCGGACCGTCGTTGATCGGCGCGATCTACGGCATGAACTTCAAGAACATGCCCGAGCTCGATTGGACGTTCGGGTACCCGATGGCGCTCGCGCTCATGGCCGCGACGTCGTTCGGGCTCTGGATCACGTTCAAGCGCAAGCACTGGCTCTGAGGCGCAGCGGCCGGCTTTTCGGCGCGCTTCACGGGCGCGGGAGCGCGGATGCCAATGATGGAGGGGTGACTGACACCACTCCTTCGGGCTCCGGCTCGGGCTCCGTCTCCGGCGATGGCGCCGGCGCCGGGACTCCCGCCGAGCCGATCACGACCGCGTCCGTGCACCTCGAGGACGAGGGGTACCACAAGCGATTGAGCTCGCGGCAAGTCCAGATGATCGCGATCGGCGGTGCCATCGGCACGGGCCTCTTCCTCGGGGCGGGCGGCCGTCTCGCCCAGGCGGGCCCGGCGATCGTGCTGTCGTACGCGGTGTGCGGCCTGTTCGCGTTCTTCATCCTGCGGGCGCTCGGCGAGCTGGTGCTGCACCGGCCGACCTCGGGCTCGTTCGTCTCGTACGCGCGCGAGTTCTTCGGGGAGAAGGCGGCGTTCGTCTCGGGCTGGTTCTACTGGATCAACTGGGCGACGACGACGATGGTCGACATCACCGCGGCCGCGCTGTACATGAACTTCTTCGGCAAGTACGTGCCGTGGATCGGCGCCGTTCCGCAGTGGGTGTGGGCGCTCGCCGCCCTCGTCACGGTGCTCGCGGTGAACCTCGTGTCGGTCAAGGTCTTCGGCGAGCTGGAGTTCTGGTTCGCGCTCATCAAGGTCACGGCGCTCGTGGCGTTCCTGCTCGTGGGCATCTACTTCGTGATCTTCGGCACGCCCACCGGGGCACCCGTCGGGTTCTCGCTCATCGCCGACAACGGCGGCTTCTTCCCCAACGGCATCCTGCCCGCGATCATCCTCATGCAGGGTGTGGTGTTCGCGTACGCCTCGATCGAACTGATCGGCACGGCCGCGGGCGAGACGAAGAACCCCGAGAAGGTCATGCCGCGCGCGATCAACTCCGTGATCATCCGCGTCGCGGTGTTCTACGTCGGGTCGGTGCTGCTGCTCTCGCTGCTGCTGCCGTTCACCGCGTACTCCAAGGACGAGAGCCCGTTCGTCACGTTCTTCGCGTCGATCGGGGTGCCCGGCGTCGACGTCATCATGAACCTCGTCGTGCTCACGGCGGCGCTGTCGTCGCTGAACGCGGGGCTGTACTCCACCGGCCGCATCCTGCGCGCGATGGCGGTCGCCGGGTCGGCGCCGAAGTTCGCCGCACGCATGAACAAGGCGGGCGTGCCGTACGGCGGCATCGCGATCACGGCGTTCGTCGCGCTGTTCGGCGTCGTCATCAACTTCGTGGCGCCCAGCGACGCGTTCGAGACGGTGCTGAACGTGGCGGCCGTCGGCATCCTGGTGACCTGGGCGACGATCATGCTGTGCCAGATGCGGCTGAAGAAGCTCGCGGACCGCGGTGAGCTGGTGCGGCCGTCGTTCCGCCTCTTCTGGGCGCCGTACACCGGATACCTGACGCTGGCGTTCCTGCTCGTGGTGCTCGTGCTGGTGTTCGTCGACTCGCCCGCGACCGCGCTCGTGGCGCTGGTCGCGAGCATCCTCATCGCGATCGGGTGGTTCGCGCGCCGCAAGCGCATCGCCGAACTGGCCGAGGAGCGGGACGGCTACACGGGGACGGTCCCGGTGGTGCCGAGCCCGTTCTCGAAGGAGTAGGTCGTCGGTTCGCGTGAGGTCATCGTGACCCCCGAGTACAGCCGCTCCATCCCCGGTGTGCTGAAGAACGCGCTGGACTGGTCGGCGCGTCCCTACGGTGAGGCGTCCTTCAACGACAAGCCCACCGCGGTCGTCGGCACTTCCCAGGGCGGTATCGCCACCGCCGCCGGTCAGCAGCACCTGCGCTCGGTCCTCCTGCACTACAACGCGCTCGTGCTCGGACAGCCCGAGGGCTACATCCAGTCGACGCCCGGCCTGTTCGGCGAGGACGGCACCGTCAACGACGAGGGCACGGCAGCGTTCCTCCGCTCGATCATCGAGGCGCTCGTGACGCTCGTCGAGCGCACGGCTCCCGCGGCGGTTCCGGCGGTCTGACGCTCCGCACGTCGGGGTCGGGCTTGGCTCCGGCCCCGACGTCGCGCGCAAAGTTCGCAGATTCGGCGGTTCTTCGCAGATTTCCGGCCGAATCCTGCGAAGAACGGGGAAATCTGCGACGTTTGCGCGCGTCGCCCCGCGCAGCCTCAGCCGCCCAGCGCCTGCGCCTTCCGGCGCAGCAGCGCCGCCTCGCGGGCGTTGCGGGTGAGGCCCGCGGCCTCGAGCAGCTGCGCGCGGGCGTCCTCGACGCGGCCCAGGCGCGCGAGCAGTTCGCCGCGCACGGACGGCAGCAGATGCGAACCGCGCAGAGGCGTGGCATCCATTCCGTCGACGATCGCGAGCCCCTCTTCCGGACCGGATGCCATTGACACGGCGACCGCGCGATTGAGCTCGACGACCGGGTTCGCGGTGATCCGGCCGAGCATCTCGTACAGCAGGACGATGCGGTCCCAGTCGGTCACCTCGACGCTCGCGGCCTCGGCGTGACACAGCGCGATCGCGGCCTGCAGTTGATACGGGCCTCGGCCCTTGCCGAGGGCGTCGGCCCGGTCGAGGAGCGCGCGGCCGCGGGCGATCGCCGAGTGATCCCAGCGGCGTCGATCCTGGTCGGCCAGCAGCACGGCATCCCCGTTCCCGTCGATCCGGGCGGCGAAGCGGGATGCCTGGAACTCCATGAGCGCGGAGAGCCCGAGCACCTCCGGCTCGCGGGGGAGTAGGCGGTCGAGGACGCGGCCGAGCCGCAGCGCCTCGTGCGCCAGCTCGGTGCGGAGGACCGCGTCGCCCGTGCTCGCGACGTAGCCCTCGGTGAAGATCAGGTACACGACGGTCAGCACCGCCGTGCGCCGCGCGGGCCATTCCGCGGGCTCGGGCACCGCGAAGGGGACGCGCGCCGCGCTGAGCGCCTTCTTGGCCCGGACGATCCGCTGCTGCATCGTCGGGACGGGGACCAGGAAGAGCCGCGCGATCGCCTCGGTGTCGAGGCCTGCCACGACCTTCAGCGTCAACGCCACCTGCGCTTCGCGCGAGAGCACGGGGTGACAGGCGGCGAAGACCAGGCGCAGGACGTCGTCGTCGATCGGCTCCCACATGTCGTCGGCCACCTCGTCGAGGTCGGCGGCGAGGAGGCGGTACTTCTCGCCGAGGCGCTGCTCGCGCCGCCAGCCGTCGATCGCGCGACGCTTCGCCACCGCCGTGAGCCATGCCCCGGGGTTGCGCGGAACGCCGTCGCGCCCCCACTGCTCCACGGCTTCGACGAGCGCGTCCTGCGCGAGGTCTTCCGCGGTGCCGAGGTCGCCGACCACGCGAGCCAGCGCCGCGACGATCCGGGCACCCTCGATGCGCCAGATCGCCGCGACGCGGCGCGAGAGGTCGGGCTCGGTCACCGCCCGGACAGCTCCTCGCGCCAGCCCTCCTCCTTCTGGATGTACTCGTTGTCGGCGAACGCGGCGAAGTCGGTCTCGTCCGTCACGCGGCGCACCTCGAGCTTGTTGCCGGCGATGAGCGGCGCGCGGCGCGCCCACTCGATCGCCTCGTCGCGCGACGACACCTCGATGATCCAGAAGCCGTTGAACAGCTCGTGCGTCTCGCCGTAGGGGCCGTCGGTGACCACCGGCTCCTCACCGCCGAACTCGACGACGAAGTTCTGGCTCATGTCTTCGGCGAGGCCGTCGCCGGCGACGAGCACGCCCGCGGTGATCATGGACTCGTTGTACGCGCCCATGTCGTTGATGATCTGCTCGAAGGGGATCTGCTTGTACGCCGCGTACGCCTCGTCGGTGCCGCGCATGATCAGCATGTACTTCGTCATGGTCTCTTCTCTTCCCTGCTGCCGTGGATTCCGGGGGAGCGGATGCCTGCCCCTACTATCGCGTCGAACGGCGCGGGCCGGAATCGACAGGGGGACGAAAAAAGATCCCGGATGCCGTCAGCCGAAGATCATCGGGAGGTCGTCGTCCTCGCCGTCGGTGAAGTCGAGGTCGGCGACGACGGGCACGTGGTCGCTCGGCGCCTCGCCCTTGCGCTCGTTGCGGTGGATCTCGGCGCCCTGCACGGCGTCGGCGAACGCCGTCGAGCCGAGGATGAAGTCGATCCGCAGCCCCTCGTTGCGGGGGAAGCGCAGCTGCTTGTAATCCCAGTACGTGTAGCCGGTGGGAATGAGCGGACGCACGACGTCGGTGAGCCCCGCGGACTCGAACGCGGCGAACGCGGCGCGTTCGGGCGGCGAGACGTGCGTGGTCACGCCCTCGATCACGGTGGGGTCGCCGTTGTCGGCATCCGTCGGGGCGATGTTGAAGTCGCCCGTGAGGGCGAGGGGCAGGCCGGGGTTCGCCGCGAGCGTGTCTTCGGTGTGACGGCGGAGGGCCTCGAGCCAGTCGAGCTTGTAGCGGTAGTGAGGGTCGTCGAGCCCGCGGCCGTTCGGGACGTACAGGCTCCACACCTTCACGCCGTTGACGGTCGCGCCGAGCGCCCGCGCCTCCTTCGGCAGATCGGGACCTTCCTTGCCCTTCTCGAACCCGGGCATGCCGGGGAAGCCGATCTCGACGTCCTCGATCGGCTCGCGGCTGGCGATCGCGACGCCGTTCCACTGGTTGAGCCCGTGCGCGACGACGTGATACCCGGCCTCTTCGAACGCGGCGTACGGGAACTGCTCCGTCTTGCACTTGATCTCCTGCATCGCCAGCACGTCGATGTGCTCGCGCACGGCGAACTCGACGGTGCGGGCGACGCGGGCGCGGACGGAGTTGACGTTCCAGGTGGCCAGGCGCATGGCATCCAGCCTACTTTCGGGCGGGGACATCGCCGGGCGATGAGCTGCAGCGGGGGATCCCCTACCGTGCCGCGGCGAGCAGCACACCGCCCACTGCCCAGACGAGGGCGAGAGCCCCCATCGCGAACGCCCACCGCTCGCGCGGCTCCCGTTTCCGGGAGAAGGCCCCTCGGACACACAGCCCCCACCAGATCGCCAGGACGGCGATCACGGAGGAGACGGCGATCGCATGTGCGGACGCCGGTGCGAACGCGGTCGCCGCCGCGCCGATCGGAAGCGGGGCGGCCGCGGCCCACCACGCGATCCCCGGCGAGTGCGACGCGCTCCGGGGATCCCACGGCGCCGCGCCCAGCCGTCGTGCGACGTCGGGGACGTCTCCGGGCACGGGATCGTCGAACCTCAGGTGCGACCGCTCGGCGAGGACCGATGACGGGTCGTTCCCTCCACGCGACAGGATGCTCGCCGCGTACGCGTCGCGCTCCGCCTCCGTGGTCACCCCGGGAAGCGGACAGCCCCAGCGGCCCGCCTGGGCGGGGCGATTCCGTCTTCGCGCATCTTCGACGAGCGCGCGTCGCGCTTCCGGATCGCCGTCGGCACGGACGAGCGCGCGCAGCATCACCCGTCCCTCTTGCGGTCGGCTGTCGAGGAGCTCGAGGGCGCGCCGGGTGGCGAACTCGGGGTCGGGGAGTTCGACCGGACGATCGAAGAGCCGCAGTCCCGCGGCGAGCACTCCTCCACTGACGATGACCGTGATCAGTGCGGCGAGAGCGAGTTCGGCAGCGGACGACGATGGCGTGTCGAAGAGCGCGTTCCACAGCGTGGGACCGGTGTTCCAGACAAGGACGACGAAACTCGCGATCAGCACGATGACCGCGATGAACACGCCAACGCACCCCAGAAGCGCGACGCGAGAGGCATCCTTCGGTCCGCGCTCGACGTAGCTCGGCGATGTGAGGTCGGCGACGACGGGGGGAACGACCTCGTTGTCGGGGAGCAGCAGGCTCTGACGCACGAAATTGCCTCGGCTCGCTCGACCGAGCATCCACAGACGCATGTGCGCAATCTCTCGTGGTCGCGCCCAGCCCGGGAAGACGACGCCCCACCGCCCCGCTTGCGCGCGATCCCCGATCTGCCGGTAGTGCTCCGCGAGAGCCAGGCGGAGTTCGGGCGATCGGGATGCCCGTGCCTTGGCTTCCTGGCGCGCCTCTTGCACGTCCGTCCCCGCGCCTTCGGTCGCGAGCAGCGCGACGAGGTCGGGGGTGGGCGTTTTCGGCATGCGCCCATGATGGCGGAGGCTTCGCTTTCCGCACCAAATAGACTCGACGCCGTGACCACCGCCTCCACGCCCGAGCTCGAAGCCGACCGTCAGGCCCTCATCGGCCTCATCAACGCCGAGGCGGTGTTCCACGGCGACTTCACCCTCTCGAGCGGCAAGAAGGCGACGTACTACGTCGACATGCGCAAGCTCACGCTCGACCACCGCGCCGCTCCCGCGATCGGCCGTCTCGTGCTCGACCTCGTGAAGGACCTCGACGGTGTCGTCGCCGTCGGCGGGCTCACGCTCGGCGCCGACCCGATCGCCAACGCCGTGATGCACGAGTCGGTGCACGCGGGCCGCCCGCTCGACGCGTTCGTCGTGCGCAAGGAGCCCAAGGACCACGGCCGCGGCCGCCAGATCGAGGGCGCCGACGTCGCGGGCAAGCGCGTCGTCGTCGTCGAGGACACCTCCACAACCGGGCAGTCCGCCCTCAAGGCCGTCGAGGCGCTCCGCCGCGAGGGCGCCGAGGTCGTCGCCGTCGCCGTGATCGTCGACCGCAAGACCGGCGCACAGGCCGCGATCGAGGCCGAGGGCCTGCAGTGGCTGGCATCCATCGACCTCGACGACCTGGGGCTCGCGCCGCAGTAAGTCGGATGCCGGGGCGGATGCGGCGATCACTCCCCGCCGTCGCCCGGACCGTCGAACGGGTCGCGGTGGTCGCCCCTCCGCGAGCGGCGCCACTGCACGATGAACGCGACGAGCGTGCCGGCGGTGATGACGAAGGCCGTGAGGAGCCAGAGCGTGCGGTCGTCCATGGGGTCTCCTGATCAGACGGGGCGTTTGCCCGCGGCGGCGTCGGCCACGATCTTGGCGATCCGCGCCTCGCGCGTCTGCGGTCGCACGGCCATCGCGATCTGAGTGAGCCCGAACTTCCGGGCCGAGGGCGGGAACGCGTCCCAGTTCGTTCGCGCCGCGGGTACCGCGTCGAGAGCGGCGGTGAGTTCGCGCGGCTCGATGCCGGCCTCGGGTCCGTCGAGGATCTCCCACGCGCCGTTGGCACGGGCGACCTCGAGCGCGCGGACACCCGCGGGCCGCAGACGCCCCTCGGCCTCAAGTCGGGCGATGCGCGCCTTGTTCGTCGCCGCCCATCCGCTCCGCGGCTGACGCGGCGCGAACCACAGCCCCGAGCTCACCTCGTCGAACACCCGCACCGGGCCGTCGATCCAGCCGAAGCACAGCGCCTCGCAGATCGCCTCCTCGTACTCGACGTAGCGGCCCGCGTCGGCGCCCCGACCGCGGAGCAGCCACGCGCCCTTCGACACGGTGTGGTTCTCTTCGAGCCAGCGGCCCCACTCGACGGCATCGACCGCCGCGACCTTCACCCCGTCGTCGAGCGCGCCCACGTCACAGGCCTTCGGCCAGGCCCTCTTCGCCGTCGGCGAGGTCGGTCTCGACCGGCTCGGCGCGGACGAGGTCGGCGACGGATGCCAGGATCTCGTCGGGCCGGAACGGGTACTTCTCGATCTCGTTCTGGTCGCTGATGCCCGTCATCACGAGCACGGTGTGGAGCCCCGCCTCGATGCCGGCCACGATGTCGGTGTCCATGCGGTCGCCGATCATCCCGGTGTTCTCCGAGTGCGCGCCGATGCGGTTGAGGGCGGACCGGAACATCATCGGGTTCGGCTTGCCGACGATGTACGGCTCTTTGCCGGTCGCTTTCGTGATGAGCGCGGCGATCGCCCCGGTCGCGGGCAGCACGCCCTCGGTCGAGGGGCCCGTGGCATCCGGGTTCGTGGCGATGAAACGGGCGCCGTCGCGGATGAAGCGGATGGCCTTCGTGATCGCCTCGAACGAGTAGTTGCGCGTCTCGCCGACCACGACGTAGTCGGGTGCCGTCTCGGTCATGATGAAGCCCGCCTCGTGCAGCGCGGTCGTGAGCCCCGCTTCGCCGATGACGAAGGCGGAGCCGCCGGGCATCTGCGACCGCAGGAAATCGGCGGTGGCCAGCGCGGAGGTCCAGATCGAGGACTCGGGCACCACGAGTCCCGACGACCGCAGGCGAGCGCTCAGATCGCGGGGCGTGAAGATCGAGTTGTTGGTCAGGACGAGGAACGGCGTGCCCTCGGCTCGCCACTGCGCGAGCAGTTCGGACGCACCCGGCACGGGGGTGTTCTCATGGACGAGCACGCCGTCCATGTCGGTGAGCCAGCACTCGATGTCGCCCCGGGTTCGCATGGGCCCAGCCTAACGCGAGGGTCCGACACGGCCAGGGGGAAGAGTTCGGGGCGCCGACCCGGAAGTCGGCGCCCCGCGGGAACGCTTACTTGAACGTGTCCTTGACGTCCTCGGTGGCCTTCTTCGCCTCGGCCTTGACCTGGTCGGCCTTGCCCTCCGCGACGAGCTTGTCGTTGTCGGTGGCGTTGCCGATGGCTTCCTTCGCCTTGCCCACGATGTCCTGAGCGGCGTTCTTGATCTTGTCGTCGAGACCCATGATCGGTTCCTTCCCTAAGTGACGTCGTCGCGCCGGGTGGTGGCCGCGGCGGAGCCGGTGTGCTCACTCCTCAGACGCGTCGACCCGGCCATTCGTCACGCGATCGAGCGAAAAAGTTCACGAGATCGGTATTCCGCATCCGGAATGCACCCGTGACGGCGCGGAGCGATCTCGTTAGGGTCGAAGGGTGGCGCGCGACGAGTGGGACCCCCGGAACCTTCCCGACCTCACGGGCCGCGCGTACCTCGTCACCGGGGCGACCCGCGGACTCGGCTACTTCTCGTGCGAACAGCTGGCCGGTGCGGGCGCGCACGTGCTGCTCACGGGGCGCAACCCGAACCGGCTCGTGCTCGCGAAGGAGGCCGTGCGTCGAACGCATCCGGATGCCTCGATCGAGACGCTCCTCCTCGACACGAGCAACCTCGGGTCGGTGCGCGCCGCTGCGGCGACGGTCCGCGCCCGGGGTCGACTCGACGGGCTTCTGATGAACGCGGGGATCGTGCACCCGCCCAAGACGCGTGAACTGGCCGGAGGGCACGAAAAGGTCTTCGCGACGAACGTTCTCGGACACTTCGCGCTCGCGGGTGAGCTGCTGACCCCGCTGGCGGCGGCGCGCGGGCGCATGGTGTGGGTCGGCAGCATGGCGACCTCCCTGTGGAAGCACCTGCCGACCGACCCCGACCTCGTCGAGGGCTACACCCCGTGGCGGGCATACGTGCAGTCCAAGGCGGCCACGACGATGCTGGCCCTCGAGGCCGACCGCCGGCTGAAGGCGCACAGCGTGCCGGTCGAGAGCCTGGTCGCCCACCCGGGGTACTCGACGAGCGGCCGGACCCGTGGCATCCGCGGGGTGAACGAACCGACGCGCCTCACGCGCTTCGTCGACAACCTCCAGGCCGCGTTCACGCAGGGCAAGGACGAGGGGGCGTGGGCTCTCGTCCGTGCCCTGACCGACCCGCGGGCCGAGGGCGGCTCGATGTACGGACCCGCGCAGCTCGCGCGGGGGCTTCCGCGCCGGGCGACTCCCGCGCGCCTCACGCGCGACAGCGGGCTCAGCGCCGACCTGTGGCGCGCGTGCGAGACCGCGACGCACGTCCGCTGGCCGTTCGAGCGCGTGCGCCGCGTGGCATCCTGAATCCGGTTCTTCGGCTGAGACGGCGTCGCGCGCGGTGACGAGCAGAGGATCTGGGACGGCGGGAGGATCCGCCGCGCCGGATCGGGCCTCCCGCCCTCCCACGCCCTCCGCCCGTCACGGGCGCGCCGCGCGCGTCTCCCATGCCCTCCGCCCATCACCGGCGCTCCTGTCGCGTCAGCGCGTGAGCCAGACCGAGGCGCCGGCGCCCTCGGGCAGCGCGACCTCGACGCCGTCCGCCCGCACGGTGTCGGGCGACACGACCTCGACCTCGTGGCCGACGTCGATCTGCCGCGCCACGAGCGCCCGGAGCAGCTCGGGGTCGCGATCGCTGACGCGCAGCACGCGTCCCGAGTGACCGGATGCCGCGTCCTGCAGCAGCACGAAGGGTTCGCGGTGCACCGCACCGGTGGCATCCGGGATCGCGTCTCCGTGCGGGTCGAACCGGGGCCGCCCGAGCCGCTCGTCGATGCCCTCGAGCAGCCGGTCGCTGAGCGAGTGCTCGAGGACCTCGGCTTCGTCGTGCACCTCGTCCCACGAGTAGTGGAACTCGCGCACGAGCCACGTCTCGATGAGGCGGTGTCGACGGATCACCGACGCCGCGCGCCGCGCGCCCGCGGGCGTCAGTGACACGGGACCGTACGGCCGGTGGCTCACGAGCCCCTGCGCCGCGAGCTTCTTCACCATCTCGGTGACGCTCGAGGGGGCGAGGCTCAGCACCCCGGCCAGCTGCGAGGGCGTGATCGGGTCGTCCTGCCACTCGGTGTGGTGGTAGATGGCCTTGAGATAGTCGTCGGCCACGGGCGATTCCACGCGCTCAGCCTAACCGCCGCTGAACACCAGCCACAGGAGCACGGCGTTCAGCGCGACGAGGAACACCGAGGCCATGATGCCCGCGGCTGTCGTGAGGGGGCGGTTGCGGTGGGCGCCGAGGAGGTCGCGCCGGGAGGTCAGCACCACGAGCGGGATGAGCGCGAACGGGATGCCGAACGACAGCACGACCTGGCTGAGGACGAGGGCCACCGTCGGGTCGATGCCCAGCCCGAGGATCGCGAGCGCGGGGACCAGCGTCACCAGGCGGCGGGCGAGGAGCGGAACGCGGATGCGCAGGAGCCCGTGCATGATCTCGGCGCCGGCGTACGCGCCGACGGACGTGGAGGCCAAGCCGCTCGCGAGCAGCCCGACGGCGAACAGTGTCGCGACCAGCGATCCGAGCCCGTCGCGGAGCGCCGCGTAGGCGCCCTCGAGGCTGTCGGTGCCGTCGACGCCCGTGAGGTTGGCCGCGGCGAGCAGCAGGATCGCGAGGTTCACCGTGCCGGCCACCGCGAGGGCGATCGTCACGTCCCACCGGGTCGCGCGCAGCAGGCGCGGCGTCGAGACGCCCCGAGCCGCTTCGAGATCGGCGGCGGCGGTCGGCTCGGCGGGAGCGAAACGGTCGCGGCTCAGCGCCGAGTGGGCGTAGATCGCGTGCGGCATGATCGTCGCGCCCAGGATGGATGCCGCGAGCAGCACCGACGTCGCCCCGTCGAACCGCGGGACGAGTCCGCCGACGACACCGACCGGATCGGGCGGCGCGAAAAAAAGGCCCGCGGTGAAGCCCCCCGCGATGATCACCAGCAGCCCGATGACGACGGTCTCGAACGCGCGTGCGCCGCGCCGCGACTGCACCAGCAGCAGCGCGATCGACACCACGCCCGTGATCGCCCCGCCCCACAGCAGCGGGATGCCGAACAACAGATTCAGCGCGACGGCGCCGCCGATGACCTCGGCGACGTCGGTGGCCATCGCGACGAGCTCGGCCTGCAGCCAGTACGCCCGACGGACCCACGGGCGGTGGATGCGACGCCCGAGCAGCTGCGGGAGGCTCTCGCCCGTGACGATGCCGAGCTTTGCCGACAGGTACTGGATCAGCCACGCCATGACGTTGCCGAGCACCACCACCCACACGAGCAGGTAGCCGAACACGGCCCCGGCCGTCATGTTGCTCGCGACGTTTCCGGGGTCGAGGTACGCCACGCCTGCGACCATCGCGGGCCCGAGGAGCCATGCCGCGCGGCGCGTGGCGCGACGCGGGGGCGCGGCATCCAGAGTTTTCGGCATGCCGAAAGATTAGCGATATTTCGGGATACCGAAAAGTCGTGTTGCGCGAGGAGGCGGCGCGCGCGGGGCGGCGGATAGCCTGGAGCGATGACCCACGGCGACGCGACCCCGGTACCGGACGACGCGACGCCGGTGGTGCTCCCGGGTGTCGGGCCGTGGCCCGGCGGACCCGACGCGTGGCCGGACGACCCGCGCTACGATCGCGAGCTGCTCGCCGAGGGCGACCGCCGCAACGTCGTCGACACGTACCGGTACTGGACGATGGATGCCATCGTCGCCGACCTCGATGCGCGGCGGCATCCGTTCCACGTGGCGATCGAGAACTGGCAGCACGACCTGAACATCGGGTCGATCGTCCGGAGCGCGAACGCGTTCCTCGCGGCCGAGGTGCACATCATCGGCAAGCGGCGCTGGAACCGTCGGGGCGCGATGGTCACCGACCGGTATCAGCACGTGCGGCACCACGAGGACGTCGCCGCGTTCGTCGCCTGGGCGAACGACGCCGGGCTCCCGGTTCTGGCGATCGACAACGTCGACGGCTCCGTCCCCGTCGACCGCGCGGAGGTGCCCGAGGCGTGCGTGCTGCTCTTCGGTCAGGAGGGGCCGGGACTCTCGCCCGAAGCGCTCGCCGCGGCCACGAGCGTCATCGAGATCACGCAGTACGGCTCGACGCGGTCGATCAACGCGGCCTCGGCGGCCGCCGTCGTCATGTACGAGTGGTGTCGCCGCTGGGCGTGAAGCCCTCTGCGCGGGCGGGGCACTCGTCGAGCACCGGCGAACCGTGGACGCGACCGGCGCGCATGAGCATCACGGCCGCCGCGTAGAGCACCGCGGCGCTGAGCACGACCGAGACGCCGAGCACCGCACCCGAGTACGGTCTCGCCCGGTAGATGTACGCCGAGGTCGTGGCATCCCACACCTGGTATTCGACGTAGTAGTAGCCGCCCGCGCAGAAGATGGCCATCGCCAGGATCAGCGCGGCGACGACGATCACGACTGCCGCTGCATGCCCCCGCATGCGCCCAGGATAGAGAATCCTGAGTGTCGGGTGTGTAAAGAATGCGCGAATTCAGGTCCCCGCGCGCGGGTGAATTTCGTAAGCGAACACCGCCTGCTCCGCTGCGTCCACCCGGAGCGTCGCCGGGGAGGTGGCATCCCATCGGATCGTCGTGGGCGTCGCTCCCGACTGTCCGGGCGCGCCGCACGCGACGTCGGTCGTCGTCCCGGCGACCTCGACGGTGAGGGGCGCTCCGGTCGCGCTCTCGCACGCGACGACGACGTCCCAGGAACCGCCGACGGGGGCGAGGTCGACCGCGGCTCCGGCGGGCCCGACCTCACCGGTGCCGCGCGCGACGGCGGTACTGCCGCCGAGGCCGTTCTCCGGCAGCGCGGTCGCCGCCCACTGCTCGAGCGCGGTCGTGTCACTCGGCAGCGCCGCGCCGGGGGACGGCGCCGACGGGGCCAGAGACGGGACGGATGCCGATGGCCCGGCGGAGGACGCGGACGGCGAGGCCGCGTCGGTCGAGGTGCACCCCGCGAGCACGAGCAGCGCCGGGACAAGCAGGGCGGGGAGGGTCGCGAGGACCGGGGGGTTCGACCTCATGCCCGCACGGTACGCGCGGCGCCTGGGAGTCGCGTGGGCGTGTCAGGCGCCCGCGGTCGTCCAGGCGTGGCCGCGCACGCGCAGGCCCAGGGTGGTGGCGCGGGCGAGCAGGTAGACGCCGAAGAACGCCGCGGCGAGCCAGGCCAGGCCCGCGGCGCCGCCACCCGCGAACAGGGCGACGAGCACGAGCGCGGGGAGGTACGGCACGAGGTTCAGCAGCCCCGCGATCGCGAGGTACTTCGCGTCGCCCGCGCCGATGAGCACGCCGTCGAGGACGAAGACGAACGAGGCGAGCGGCTGCGCGACCGCGAGCACGAGCAGGGCCGGCTGGATGAGCGCGGCGATCGCGGGATCCCCCGTGAAGACGAGTCCGAGAACCCCGGATGCCGCCGCCACGAGCGCCCCGACGGCCACCCCGAACCACAGCCCCCACGCGACCGTGCGCGACAGGACGTGTCGGGCACCGGCGACATCGCCCGCGCCGAGCGACTTGCCGACGAGCGCCTGCGCCGCGATCGCCAGGGCGTCGAGGGCGAAGGCCGCGGTCGAGAAAATCGTGAAGGCGATCTGCCACCCGGCGAGCTCGGCGGACCCGAGGCCCGTGGCCACCGCCACCGTCGCCAGGAACGCGGCGCGCAGACTGAGGGTGCGGACGAACAGCCACCCGCCGGAACGCGCGGTACCCCGCAGACCCTCGGCCTCGGGGCGGACGGATGCCGCGTGCCGACGCGCCAGCCGCGTGGCGATCACCACGTACGCGCCCACCATGCCCCACTGCGCCAGGACCGTGCCGATCGCGGAACCGGCGATGCCCCACCCGAACCCGTAGATGAAGAGCGCGTTCAGCAGCGCGTTGACGCCGAAGCCGAGGCCGGCGATCCACAGCGGGGTCACGGTGTCCTGCATGCCGCGGAGGAGCCCCGTGGCGGCGAACACCACGAGCATCGCGGGCAGCCCCCACATCGAGATCGACAGGTAGACGCGCGCGTTCTCGGCCACGTCGGGCGCGGCGCCGAAGACACCGACGAGGAGCGGCGTGGCCATCACCCCGACGAGCGCGAGCACCCCGCCGATCGTGAGCGCGAACCACATGCCGTCGATGCCGACCGAGACCGCACGGCCCAACTCGCCCGCGCCGTAGCGGCGGGCGACCGCGGGGGTCGTGGAGTACGCCAGGAAGACCATCAGCCCGACCACGGTCTGCAGCACCGCGCTGCCGATCCCGAGGCCTGCGAGCGGCGCGACGCCCAGATGGCCCACCATCGCACCGTCGACGATGAGGAACAGCGGCTCGGCGATCAGCGCGCCCAGCGCCGGCACGGCCAACCGCACGATCTGGCGGTTGAGGGTCGCCGGTGCGGGTGTGGTCACCGTTCGAGCCTACGGCCGGCCTCCGACACGGCATGCTGAGCCCGCGTGGAGCGGAGGGATTTATCCTGTCTCCATGACCCAGACCCCCCACGCAGGTCTTGCGCTCGAAGAGCTCAGCGATGAGATCCGCCCGCAGGACGACCTGTTCCGGCACGTCAACGGCCGCTGGCTGGAGCGCACCGAGATCCCCGAAGACAAGGCCCGATGGGGCAGCTTCCATCTCATCGCCGAACAGGCCGAGAAGGACGTCCGCACCATCGTGGAGGAATCGCAGCAGGCCGAACCGGGCAGCGAAGCCCGCAAGATCGGCGACCTGTTCGCGAGCTTCATGGACACCGCCCGCATCGAGGAGGCGGGCGCGACGCCGCTCGCCGACCAGCTCGCGCGTGTGGATGCCATCACCGACGTGCCCGGATTCCTGCGGCTCGTCGGCGAGCTCGAGCGCGACGGCGTGAGTGGCCTGCTCACCCTGTTCGTCGAGCCCGACCCGGGCGACCCGACCCGGTACGTCCCCGTGATCTATCAGGGCGGCCTGTCGCTCCCCGACGAGAGCTACTACCGCCTCGAGAACTTCGCCGAGACCCGCACCGCCTACCGGGCGCACATCGAGCGCATCCTCGAGCTCGCCGGGGTTACCGAGGCAGCGGCATCCGCCGATCGGGTGTTCGCGCTCGAGACCGACATCGCCACGCACCACTGGTCGCGCGAAGACAGCCGCGACGCGGTGAAGACCTACAACCTCCGCACGTGGGACGAGATGGTCGGCCTCGCCGGTCTCGACCTCGCGCCGTGGCGCGCCGGTGTCGCGCCCGGCCACGAGGACGCCTTCGCCGAGGTCGTCGTGTACCAGCCGAGCTTCGTCGAGTCGCTCGCGACGCTGCTCGTCGAGGAGCGTCTGGAGGACTGGAAGGCGTGGCTGCGGTTCGCGATCGTGCACTCCTCGGCGGCGTTCCTGTCCGACGAGTTCGTGGCCGAGAACTTCGCGTTCTACGGCACGCAGCTCACTGGTGTCCCCGTCAACCGCGAGCGGTGGAAGCGCGGCGTGAGCCTCGTGGAGGCCGCCCTCGGCGAGGCGATCGGCAAGGTCTACGTCGAGCGACACTTCCCGCCCGCGGCGAAGGATGCGATGGACGTGCTCGTCGCGAACCTCATCGAGGCGTACCGCGAGTCGATCGCCTCGCTCGAGTGGATGACGCCCGAGACGCGCGAGCGCGCGCTCGCGAAGCTCGACGCGTTCACGCCGAAGATC
The DNA here is from genome assembly GCF_000333395.1 of Microbacterium sp. B19. GTDB lineage: Bacteria > Actinomycetota > Actinomycetes > Actinomycetales > Microbacteriaceae > Microbacterium. The sequence goes on along the minus strand of NZ_BADA01000145.1, from coordinate 18,565 downwards.
GGCTACCCGGTGAAGTGGAAGGACTACTCCGCGCTCGAGATCGACGCCGCCGACCTCGTCGGGAACGTCCGTCGCGCCCACGTCTGGGAGCACGACCGCCAGCTCGCGAAGGTCGGCCAGCCGATCGACCGCGACGAGTGGTACATGACTCCGCAGACCGTCAACGCGTACTACAACCCGCTCATGAACGAGATCGTGTTCCCCGCGGCGATCCTGCAGTACCCGTTCTTCGACGCCGACCGCGACGCCGCCGCGAACTACGGCGGCATCGGCGCCGTGATCGGACACGAGATCGGCCACGGGTTCGACGACCAGGGCAGCCGCTTCGACGGCGACGGGTCGCTGCGCGACTGGTGGACGGATGCCGACCGCTCGGCGTTCGAGGAGCGCACGAAAGCGCTCATCGCGCAGTACGAGGAGCTCGTTCCCGAGGGCCTCAGCGCGGAGCACCACGTCAACGGGGCGCTCACGATCGGCGAGAACATCGGCGACCTCGGCGGCCTCGGCATCGCGATCCGCGCCTACCGGCTGTCGCTCGGTGAGGACGAGCCGGCCGACGGTCCCGTGATCGACGGGTACAGCGGCATCCAGAGGCTCCTGCTCAGCTGGGCGCAGATCTGGCAGCAGAAGGGTCGGGATGCCGAGACCATCCGGCTCCTCACGATCGACCCGCACTCGCCGAACGAGTTCCGCTGCAACCAGATCGTGCGCAACATCGACGCGTTCTACGACGCGTTCGACGTGACCGAGGGTGACGCCCTGTGGCTCGCCGAGGACCAGCGCGTCACCATTTGGTGAGGTTGCGTTTGTTGCTCTCCTGACCCGGAAGGAGCCACGCTCGTGGGCATGCCACCGGTTCCCGAGCCCGCCGTCCCCGAACCCGCCGGAGGGCCCGTGGAGTCGTCGCGACGCGACGCCCCGGCTCTCCGCGGGTCGGCGCGCAAGGGTCCCCGGCGACTGCCCCGGCGGGCGGCCGCCGGGCGGCGCTCGTTCACGGCCACGCTCCGGGCGCTCGACGAGCTCGCGGCATCCGGAGCGAAGGTGTCGGTGCGCATCGACGACCTCGACGGCGGCTCCGCCGTGCTCGAAGGTGACGACTTCCTCACGCTGCCGGTCGCGGGCCTCGGGGTCGTGCCGCTGCTCGTCGAGGTGGCCGCGGCGATCGAGGCGGGCCGCGTCGACGCGCTCGAGATCATCGATCGCGCGACCGTCGACTCCGCCTCGGGCGGGGGAGTGTGGCAGCACTTGAAGGCTCCCGCGCTGCCGCTGGCCGACGTCGCGGTGCTCGCCGCCTCGGCCGGGGACGCGCTCGCCGCCAACGCTCTGCTGCAGCGCGTCGGCTTACCCGCGGTTCGGGCGCGGATCGAGGAGCTCGGGCTGCGCCGCACGGCGCTGCTCGACCGGTTCCGCGACGACCGTGGCCCCGACGACGCGCCGCACGTCGCGCTGTCCACCGCGCGCGAGATGGCCGCGGTGTTCGCGGGGCTCGTGAACTCGACGGTGGTGTCGCCGGGGGTCAGTGCCCAGGTCGCGGAATGGCTGAGCCTCAATCACGACCTGTCGCTCGTGGCATCCGCCACCGGTCTGGATCCGTTCTCGCACGAGAACGACGAGCACGGCCTGCTGTTCGTCAACAAGACGGGGCGCTCGGACGGCGTGCGGGCCGAAGCGGGAGTGCTCGGGGGCCCGCGCGCCGGCGTGGCGTTCGCGATGATCGTGAACTTCGACGACCTGTCGATCGCGCACCGCCTGCGCGCGCACGACGCCTTCCGCGTGCTCGGCGTAGAGCTCATGGAGTACGTGTTCTGAGGTGCGGGCGCGACGTGGCGGCGCCGTCTGACGCCGAGACTGCCCGCGCCTGACAGACCCACTGCAGGCTGCAGTGGTTTCGTCAGGCGGATGCAGTCTCGCGGACCGGAGGCGGTACGGGAGGCGGGACGCGCGGCGGGGAGCCGCGGCGGCACAACGCGGGGGTCAGAGGTGGGCGCGGACCTCGTCGTCGGACGGCTCGACGAGGACGGCGCCGTCGGGCAGCACGACGACCGGCACCCTGGTGCTGCCGCCGATCCCGGCAGCGCGCGCGGCGTCCTCCGCCGACGCCCCGACGTCGACGAACGTGTACTCCGCGCCCACGTCCTGCAGCAGCGCGCGCGTGCGGAGCGTGTCGGCGCACTCCTGCTTCCCGTAGACCACGATCTCGGCGCTCATCGGGCCGTGTACCCGCCGTCGACCGGCAGTGTCACGCCGGTGATCCAGTCGGCCTCGTCGGAGGCCAGGAACAGCACCGCGTACGCGACGTCGATCGGGCGGCCGAGCCGACGGATCGACTGGTGCGCGGTCATCATCTCCTCGTACGCCGGCATCCCGCCGGGATACTCGGCGGCGATGCCCTCGACGAGCGGGGTGAGCACGGTCGACGGGTTGACCGCGTTGACGCGGATCCGATGCCGGCCGTAGCTGGCGGCATCCTGTCTCGTCTGCATGTTCACGGCGCCCTTGGCGACGTGGTACGGCGTGAATTCGTCGTTGCCGAGGATCCCGTAGATCGACGAGAAGTTGACGATCGCGCCCTTCCCGGCCTCGAGGAAGTGCGGGACGGCGGCCTTGGTCGCGAAGAAGACGCCCTTCACGTCGACCGCGAAGACGGCATCCCACTCCCGCTCCGTGACCTCGTGCGTGGGCTTGTCGACGCCGATGATCCCGGCGCAGTTGACCAGCACGTCGAGCCCGCCGAACGCCGCGGCGGCACCGTCGACCGCAGCCCGCACGTCGGACTCGTCCGTCACGTCGGCTCGCGCGAACACCGCGTCGCCCCCTGATTCCCGGATGCCGGCGGCCACCGCCTCGCCGGCTTCGGGCTGCGCGTCCAGGAGCGCGACACGCGCCCCCTCCGCCGCGAAGAGCTCGGCCGTCGCGCGGCCCATTCCGGAGGCGGCGCCGGTGATCACCGCGCGCTTGCCCTGCAGTCGTGCCATGGGGATTCCTTTCGGGACGGCGGGGACGCGCGCGGTGCGCGCCCCCGCTGGAGGGGTCGGGTCAGGCGTCGACGGGCTGCTTGGCGCCGGTGCGGTGGAGGAGCGACGCGTAGCCGGATTCCTCGAGCTCGCGGCAGTAGCGCTGGTAGACCTGCCCGCCGCCCATGTAGACCTGGAACTCCTCGGGCTTACCCGGGATGTTCTCACCGAGGAACCAGGCCTTGGCCTTCTTGCCCTCCGTATACATGACGGTCTGACGTCCGGTCTTCTCGGTCTCCTCGCGCCACCAGTCCTCGGATTCGGGCGTCGCCTCGAAGTACTCGATCCCGTTCTCCTCGGCCCACTTCAGCGCCCGCTGCAACCACTGCGCGCCGAGCTGGATCGGAACGATGAGGTTCGAGTACGGCGTCTGCGGGCCGAGCGACATGAAGAAGTTCGGGAAGCCGTTCGCGTTGATGCCGAGGTTCGACTTGAGTCCGTCCTCGGCCCACTTCTCGCGCAGCGTGCGACCTCCGCGGCCCACGATGTCGATGTGGGTGAGCGTGCCGGTCATGGCGTCGAAGCCGGTGGCGAAGATGAGCACGTCGAGTTCGTACTCGGTGTCGCCGACCTTCACGCCCTTCTCGGTGATGGCCGTGATCGGCGTCTCGGCGGTGTCGATGAGGTGGACGTGATCGTGGTTGAACGCGGCATAGTAGCCGTGTCCGGTCGGGACGCGCTTTCCGTTGAACGAGTACGTGCGCGGCGAGAGAAGCTCGGCCGTCTCGGGGTCCTTGACGATCTCGGCGATCTTCGTGCGGATGAACTCGGACGCCAGTTCGCTGGCCTCGTGGTTCGTCGCGAGGTCGTTGAAGCACTCGTTCGCGAAGTGGAAGCCGCCCTCGTTCCACTTGCTCTCGAAGATGCGGCGGCGCTCGTCCTCGGAGACCTCGAGCGCGCTGTGCTCGGCGGGCTCCATCGCGACGCCGAACGGGTGGTTCGCCGCCTTCTCGTAGACGAGGTCGTAGTTCTCGCGGAGCCACGCCATGTCTTCTTCCGAGACCTTGTCGTTGTTCGTCTCGACGATGAAGTTCGGCGTGCGCTGGAAGACGAAGAACTCGTCCACCTGCCCGGCGATGACGGGCACGATCTGGATGCCGGAGGCACCGAGTCCGATGAGCCCGACGCGCTTGCCCGACAGGTCGACGCCTTCCCGCGGCCACTGGGCGGTGTGGTACTTCTCGCCGCGGAACGTCTCGATCCCGGGGATCTCGGGGAAGATCGGCTGCGACAACACGCCCATGCCGCTGACCAGGTACTTCGTCGTGAGCGTGTCGCCGCCCTTCAGATGGACTGTCCAGGTGTTGGCATCCTCGTCGTAGACGGCCGACTCCACGCGGGTGTGGAGGCGGATGTCCCGGCGGAGGTCGAGGCGGTCGGCGACGAAGTTGAGGTACGACAGCACCTCCTCGCCGGACGGGTACCGCTCGGTCCAGGTCCACTCGTCGCGCACCTCCTTCGAGAAGGAGAACGAGTAGTACGAGTACTCGCTGTCGGTGCGCACACCGGGATAGCGGTTCACCCACCAGGTGCCGCCGATCCCGTCCTCCCCGTCTAAGGCGATCGTGCGGAGGCCGATCTCACGGAGGTGGTGCAGCATCGCCAGGCCGGAGAATCCGGCGCCGATGACGATGGCGTCGTAGTCGCGGTCGCCGGTACCGCGTGCAGGGGTGTCGCTCATGGCGGGGGTCCTTTCGGTGGAGGGGGTCATGCCGAGACGCGCGACGAGCTGGTCGCGCGCACCCATTCGGCGATTCGACGGATGGAGGTGTCGGCGGGGGCGTGCCGCCCCGCCTGGAGGGGCCAGACGTGCTGTTCGCCCGAGACGGTCTCGAACGTGACGTCGACGCCGTCGCGGGCGGCGCGCTCGGCCAGACGCACGGCGTCCGCGTACAGGGACTCGGCGTCGCTGGCGGTGATGAACAGCGGCGGGAACCCGGTGAAGTCCGCGTACAGCGGGTTCACGAGCGGGTCGGTGGGAGAGGCGCCGCCGGAGAGGTAGCGGTCGATGTTCCCCTGCAACCCTTCGCGGGCGATCAGGAAGTCCGTCGCGTCGTTGGTCTCGATCGTCTCGCCCGAGTTCTCCATGTCGACCCAGGGCGAGATCGTCGCGACCCGCCCGGGGAGGGCCGCGCCGCGCTGCAGACGCCGCAGGACGGTCGCGATCGCGATGCTCGCGCCGGCGCTGTCGCCGACCGGCGTGATGGCCTCGGGGGCGTAGCCGTCGGCGAGAAGCGCGTCGATCACGGCATCCGCGTCGTCCAGCTGCGCGGGGTACGGGTGCTCGGGGGCGAGACGGAAGTCGGCGACGAACGCGGACGAGCCGGCGGCCTTGGCGAGGTGTCCGGCCATCTTGCGGTGGCTGGCCGACGAACCGAGGGCGAATCCGCCACCGTGCAGCACGAGCAGGATGCGGTCGCGGTCGGCCTCCAACGGCGTGACCAGGATGCCGGGGACGCCCCCGATGCTCGTCGAACGGTACGTTACGTCCTCCGGTTCGGCCGTCGCGCGCTGCCAGTCCTCGAACACCCATCGAAGGACGGGGAGCGACATGTCGGGGGCGGCGGTGAACTCGACGGTCCACTCGGCGTAGATCTCCCCCAGGGGGTCGGTGGGCCTGTTCTCGGCCATTCGCGGATCCTCCTCATCGTGGATTCCAGGTCGTTCGGGGCATCGGAGCGCCCCGGTGACCCCAGGATGAACCGCCCTCCGGCCGTCGGAACGGGGTGTCGCAGAATGAGTCACCCGCGTCTCACCGTGACGCGATCAGCCCCCCGCCCGCCGCCGCAGACTGCTGGACACCACCACATCCATGCCGGCATCCACAGCGGGGGACCCACCCCTCCGGCCGGCTCTCAATGACGAGAAAGTTGGCACGCACATGCGACACAGCACCGCGCTCCGAGCGGCAGCGGTCTTCGCCGCCGTCGGGGCACTCCTGCTCACCTCGGCCTGTTCCACCGGGTCGCTGTCGTCGGCCGGGTCCGGCGGCGACGCGACCACCGGCGCCACCGACAGCCAGGTCACCACCGGCACGGTCGGCGTCCAGGGCGACATCCAGGACATCTCGAACTTCTGCGGCGACAAGGACATCACGGTCGCCCTCGCCGACGGCTTCGGCGGCAACTCCTGGCGCAAGATCACGCGGGCGATCTTCGAGGCCGAGGCGGCCAAGTGCCCGAACATCAAGAAGGTCCTCTACACCGACGCGCAGGGCGACACCCAGAAGGCGATCAGCGACATCAACTCGCTCGTCGCGCAGGGCGTGAACGTCATCGTGACGTTCGTCGACGGCGGCGAGGCGCTGCTCCCCACCATCCAGAAGGCGACCGCGGCGGGCGTCAAGGTCGTGCCCTTCGTCGGGTCGCCCGGCGGGACGCCCGGTAAGGACTACGTCGACTTCGTGTCGGAGGACATCACCACCTACGGCAAGAACCTCGCCGACTGGACCATCAAGACCATGGGCGGCAAGGGCAACCTCGTCATGCTCGGCGGTATCGCCGGCAACTCGTACTCGCAGGGCGTCTACGAGGGCGTCCTCGAGGCCGTCAAGGCGAACCCCGGTGTGACGCTGCTCAACACCGACGGTCCCGTCGCCACCGACTGGGAGCCGGGCAAGACGCAGCAGGTCGTGGCCGGTCTCATCACGAAGTACGGCGACATCAACGGCATCGTCGCCGACTACGGCGGGGGCTCGGTCGGTGGCATCCGTGCCTTCGAGGCCGCGGGCAAGCCGTTCCCGGTGTGGTCCGCGAACGACAGCAACGAGTTCGCGTGCCTCTGGTACGAGTACAAGGACACGCAGCCGACGTACCAGATCGCGACCGAGTCCTCCCGCAACTGGATCGTCACCGTCGCCCTGCACAAGGCGCTCGCCGCGGCCAACGGGCTGCCGAACGACGAGCCGTCCACCTACAACCTCGAGATCATCGAGGACTCCACGGACTCGTCGAAGCAGCCCAAGTGCGAGAGCAGCCTGCCCGCCGACGCGATCCTCTCCTCCGGCCTCTCGGTCGACCAGCTGAAGCAGCTGTTCCAGTGATCCCCCGCCGGGGTCGCGGCCGAACGTGCCGCGGCCCCGGCCCCCGTTCCCACTCCCAGGAGGAGAAAGCCATGAACCGTCTCACCGGCAAGGTCGCCGTCGTCACCGGCGCGGGCCGCGGCATCGGCCGCGCGATCGCGGAAGCCCTGCACGCCGAGGGGGCGACGACCGTCGCGACCTCGCGCTCGTCCGCCGACCCCACCTTCGGGCCCATCCAGTACGCCCCGCTCGACGTCGCCTCCGAGGAGGACTGGCGCCGGGTGATCGGCGACGTGCTCGACACGCACGGCCACATCGACGTCCTCGTCAACAACGCCGGGATCATCGCGTACGACCCGCTCCACGAGCTCACCATGGCCGACTGGCAGAGCGTCGTCGCCACCAACCAGACCGGCGTGTGGCTCGGCATGCGCGAGGTGATCCCGCACATGATCGCGCAGGGCGGCGGCTCGATCGTCAACATCTCGTCGATCTGGGGCTCGGCGGCGGTCGGCGGCGCGCACGCGTACCACGCGACCAAGGGCGCGGTGCGGAACATGTCCAAGAACGCCGCGATCACGTACGCCACGCAGAACGTGCGCGTGAACTCCCTGCATCCGGGGTTCATCGAAACGCCCCTCACCGACGCCCAGGCGCCCGACGTCAACGACTACGTGGTCTCGCAGACGCCCATGGGGCGCGCCGGCAAGCCGCACGAGATCGCCGCCGGCGTCGTCTTCCTCGCCAGCGACGAGGCGAGCTTCGTCACCGGCTCCGAGCTCGTCATCGACGGCGGCTACCTCGCTCAGTGACGCACACCGACAGAACGGATTCGCCATGACAGACATCGACGTGGGGACGGCGCTCGCGCCCCCCGAGGCGGGTGCGGGAGTCGCCTCCCTGCTGCGCCTGGACGGCATCACCAAGACCTTCCCGGGCGTCCGCGCCCTCACCGACGTGCACCTGGACGTGCGCGCCGGCGAGGTCCACGCCCTCGTGGGCGAGAACGGGGCGGGGAAGTCCACGCTCATGGCGGTCGCGTCCGGGGCGCTCGCCGCGGACGAGGGCTCGGTCTGGATCGCCGGCACCGAACTCGCCTCCGCCGACCCCGAGGAGGCCCGACGACTCGGCCTCGGCATCGTCCGCCAGGACCCCGCTCTCCTGCCCGACCTGACGGTCGCCGAGAACATGGCCGTCGGGGTCGGCTTCCGCCGCGTCGGCGGCCTCGGCCGCGCCGCCGCGTGGGCCGCGGAACGGCTCGCCCCGTGGGACATGGGCATCGACCCCCGCACCCGTGTCGCCGACCTGTCGGTCGAGCAGCGCTTTGTCGTGGAGATCGCGAAAGCACTCGCCCTCGACCCGCGCGTCCTGATCCTCGACGAGCCGACCGAGCACCTCAGCATCGAAGAGGTGCAGAAGCTGTTCGCCCGCGTGCGCGAGGTCGTCGCGGGCGGCGCGGCGGTGGTCTACATCTCGCACCGGATCCCGGAGGTGAAGCAGATCTCCGACCGCATCACGGTGCTCCGCGACGGCAAGGTGCGCGGGACCTTCCCCGCCGCCGAGGTCGACGAGGCGCAGATCATCGAACGCGCCATCGGGCGCAAGCTCGAGGCCGTGTTCCCCGAGAAGGGCAGCATCGCCGGCACGATCCAGGATGCCGACCGGCTGACGGTCCGCGGACTGCGGGGCGACCACTTCCACGACGTCTCCCTCACCGTCCGCTCCGGCGAGATCGTCGGTCTCGCGGGCGTCCAGGGGAATGGACAGGCCGCGCTCATCCGCGCCCTCGCCGGGCTCGAGGCATCCACGGGCGAGGTGAGTGTCGATGGCCGTCGCGTCGGCGGCGGGTCGTCGGGTGCCGCGGCGGCCGGTGTCGTCTACGTCCCGGCCGACCGGCACCGCGAGGGGGTGTTCCTGCCGCTGTCGGTCGCGGAGAACGTCTCTGCCGGCACCCTGCCCGAAGCATCCCGCGCCGGCTTCGTCAGTGACCGGAAGATGATGGCGCGCGCGAAGGAGATGATCGGGCGCCTGTCGATCAAGACGCCGAGCCCGCGCACCGCGGTGTCGTCGTTGTCGGGCGGCAACCAGCAGAAGGTCGTGCTCGCCCGCACGCTGCTCGCCCGGCCCCGCGTGCTCCTCGCTGAGGAGCCGACGCAGGGCGTGGACGCCGGAGCCCGTGTCGACATCTACCGGATCCTCCGCGAGGCCGCCGACGCCGGCGCCGCCGTCGTCGTGCTCTCGTCCGACGGTGTCGAGCTCGAGGGACTGTGCGACCGGGTGCTGATCCTCTCGCGCGGCGAGGTCGTGCAGGAACTCACCGGATCCGAGGTCACCGAGACCGCGATCGCCCGCGCCGCTCTCACGTCCACGACCGTGCGCGCCCGCGAGGAGACCGACGGGCGCCGCCACCGACTCCGCGCGTGGCTGCGCGGCGATCACGCTCCGGCCGTCGCGCTCGCGGCGGTGTTCGTGGCCCTCGCCCTCGCGGTCGCGACCACCAACGGCGCCTACTTCTCGCCCTTCAACCTCAACAACCTGCTGTTCATGATCGCGCCGCTGCTGTTCGTCGGCGCCGCGCAGCAGGTCGTCGTCCTCGGGTCGGGTTTCGACCTGTCGGTCGGGCCGCTCATGGGGTTCCTCGTCGTGCTGTCGTCCTTCTGGATCGTCGACGGCGGCAACCTCTACGTCGGCCTCGCGCTCATGATCGCCGGCGCGATCGGCGTGGGCGTCATCAACGGACTACTCGTGACCCGGTTCGCGATCAGCCCGGTCGTCGCCACGCTCGCGATGTTCATGGCGCTGCAGGGCCTGTACCTGCTGCTGCGGTCGACGCCCGGCGGGGTGATCTTCCCCGGCGTCTCGGACCTGATCCAGGCCCGCGTCGGCCTCGTCCCCGTGGCGACGATCGCCGGGATCGTGGTGCTCGTCCTGCTCGAGATCGCCCTGCGCCGCACGCGCTGGGGAGTGCAGTTGCGGGCCGTGGGCTCGCACGACGCGGCCGCCGCCCGCCTCGGCATCCGAGTCGGGTGGGTGCGGTTCCTGTCGTACGTGCTCTGCTCGCTGCTGGTGCTCCCGGCGGCCGTGATCCTCATGGCACAGATCGGCATCGGCGACGGTCGTCCCTCGCTGTCGTACACGCTGGCATCCGTCACCGTCGTGGTCCTGGCCGGAACGAGCATCTTCGGCGGGCGCGGTTCGTTCATCGCGGTCATCGCGGCGGCGTTCCTCGTGCAGCAGATCCTCAACGTCTCGCCGTTCCTGGGGCTGTCGCAGGCCTGGTCGTACTGGCTGCCCGGCCTCGTCACGCTCGCCGCGGCCGGACTCTACGCCGCGCTGCGCGGCGGCGGTCGCCGTCGACGTCGCCCGCGGGGCGCCGCCATCGCTTCTCCCGGAGGTGCCTCATGACCCGGATCGACACTCCGCGCTCCGCGCCGGAGACCACCACCACCTCGCTCCCCGTCCCCCCGACCGGGCGCTCGGCCGAAGCCGTATGGCGGAGGGCGCTCGCCGGCAGCTGGGTGCCGATCACGGTCGCGACCGCGGCGCTGTTCCTCGTGAGTCCGGTCATCGCACCGGGGAGCCTGGATGCCGCGCCCCTGCTGTCGATGCTCCCCTTCGCGTCCGTGCTCGCGATCGCCGCCGCCGGGCAGACGCTCATCGTGCAGCAGCGCGGGCTCGACCTGTCGGTGCCGGGCATGATCGCGCTCGCCGCGGTTCTCGCGACGGCCCTGCCGCAGCAATACGGCTGGGGCGTGTGGCCGGCGGTCGTCGCCGCGGTGGTGCTCCCGGGCGTCTTCGGGCTCTTCAACGGCGCGATCGTCGCGGGCCTCCGGATCATGCCGCTCGTCGCGACCCTGGGGATGAACGCCGTGCTCCTCGGCACGGTGTTCTCGATCGCGAACGGCACGCCCTCGGGGGCAGCCGACGAGCTGAACCGCTTCGCGCTCGCCCGCACGCTCGGCATCCCGAACACGGCCCTCATCGCGATCGTGGTCATCGCCGTCGCGGCCGTGGTCACCCAGCGCTCGATCATCGGCCGACGTCTCACCGCGGTCGGGGTCAGCGAACCCGCCGCGGCCGTCGTCGGGGTACGGGTGCGGGTGTACCAGATCGCGGCTTACGGGTTCGCGGGCCTCTGCTACGGCGCCGCCGGCGTGCTGCTCGCGGGCTACACGAAGACCCCTGCGCTGTTTCTCGGCGACCAATACCTGCTGCCGACGGTGGCCGCGGTGGTTCTCGGTGGCACGGCCCTCACCGGCGGCATCTCCTCGATCGCGGCGACGGCGGTGGCCGCGCTGTTCCTCACGCAACTCGGACAGTTGCTGCGTTCGGTCGGCTGGCCCGACGCGCTGCAGCTGCTGACCCAGGCGATCGTGCTCGTGCTGGTCGTGGTGATCCGCGAGTTCGTGCCGGTGCTCGTGCGGCGCCGTGCCGTGCGGCGGATGGCGCGGGAGTCCTGACCCGGGACGGGTGCGGGACGGGGCGGAGGTGCGTCGGGTGCCTCCGCCCTTCCGCGTGCCGTGGCTGCGGCCCAGGCGGGCGCAGGCGGCGGGTGGGGGCGGGCGGGGCCGTTTCGCCGAGACTGCATCCGCCTGACAAACCCACTGCAGCCTGCGGCGGTTTCGTCAGCGGCATGCAGTCTCGCGGATACCGGATACCGGATACCGACCGTCAGGCCGTCAGGCGGTACGTCTTCATCTTGCGGTACACCGTGGCGCGGGAGAGGCCGAGGATCTCGGCGGCGCGCGACCGGTTGCCGCCCGCCTCCTGCAGCGCGCGCTGGATCGCTTCGAGCTCGGCCCGCTCGATCATCGTCATCGACCGCGCGCCGCGGACCGACATCGGCAGATCCGCCGCGCCGATCGAGCCGCGACGGCCGCTCAGCGCGAGTTGCTCGATGACGTTCCGCAGTTCCACGATGTTCCCCGGCCACGCGTGGGCCTCGAGGGCGGCGAGCGCGTCGCGGGTCGGTTCGAGGTGTGCGGACGGCGCGGCGTGGTCGGCGAGGGCGCGCCACAGCGGGCCGACGTCACCCGTCCGGTCCCGCAGCGCGGGGACCCACGTCGTGGGGGAGCCGACGCGCGTCGCGAACGAGCCAGCCTCGGCGCGGTCGGCGACCGACAGCGTGAGCAGGACCGCACCCCGCGTGGGCGTCGAGTCGATGAGCGACACCATTCCCGACAGCGAGCCCGGATCCAGGGTCTGGATGCCTTTGACCACCACGGGCGCGCCGGCGGCGAGTCGCTCCGACAGGCGGTGGAGCCAGCGGCGGGAGCCGAGGACGTGGCGTTCGGCCGCGTCGACGACCGTGGCCGCGCGCGCCGCGCCCGGACGGTGCGGCAGCCCGAGAGCGAGGGAGGTCTTGCCGGTGCCGGGTTCACCGGCGATCAGCAGGGGAGTGCGGGCTTCGCGGTGCCGGGCCACGGTCTGCGCGACCGCGAGCCACTCGGTCGACCGGCCCGCCAGCGCCGGGCGCAGCGGGCCGAAGCCGCCGTGGGTGACGGGGCGTTCTCCGACGTTCACGACGGCGACGCTGCCGGCACCGTCCTGCAGCCGGGTGACCTGCACGTCGGCGTGGCCCGTCGAGAGTTCGACGTTGACGCGGCCACCGCGGGAGTCCTCGGCGCACAGGCGCTGTACGAGGGCCATGTCCGCGGTGGACAGGCGGGACGCCCGCTGGTTCTGCATCAGCAGCCCGTCCGGGCCGAGCGCCACGACCGGCCCCTGCTGGACACGGGAGGCGGCGAGGAACGCGGCGAGCATGGTGCGGGCGGCCGGGCGCTCGGCATCCATCACGTGCTGGCCGAGCTGCGCGGCGATCGAGTGCGTGAGGGGACGCAGGAGCTCGGGGCGTTCGGTGATGCGCGTGGAGAGGGTCACGACCGCGAGCAGGCGGCCGGTCAGCGGGTGGCGCACGGGGCTGCCGGTGCACACCGCGGAGCGGTAGAACTCGGCGAAGTGCTCATTGCCGGTGATCTGGACGCTGCGGCCGGTGGCGGCGACGGTGCCGACGCCGTTGGTGCCGACGGTCTCCTCGGACAGCACGGCACCGCGGACCGTGCCGAGACGGTCGAGGTGTTCGGCGGCGGCGCGGTCGTGGGTCCACCGCTGGAGGATGCGGCCCTCCGAATCGGCGAGCAGCAGCCCGAGGCCGGTGCCGTCCAGTTCGTCGGAGACGCGCGCGAGCGGGGCCTGGAACATCTCCAGGAGGTGGCTGTCGAGCAGGTCGAGACCGACCTGCGGCACGTCGCGGATGCGATCGGGCGAGCCGAGGGCGTCCTTGGAACGCTGCCACGAGGTCACGAGGTCGGGGCGGAGGGCGGCCGTCGCGGACGTGGCGCTGAGGATTTCGTTCTTCGCCTGCTCGATGAGGCGCGCGGAGGCTGTGGTCATCTTCGACTCCTTCGTCGAGGACGGGCTCGCTCGCCCGTCGATGCGGATCAGAGGATCCGGATGCGATGGGCGGGCTGTCGGGTGCGCTGAGAGTACCCCACTCGTGGTCGCGGGGGAATGGGCCGCTCGGCGCTCATACGGCGACCTCGTCGAGGTGCACGAGCCCGCCGTCGGGGGTGACGCGTCGCTCGTACTCGAGCACGGCGAGGCGTCCGGCGAGCTCGATGTGGTGCTCGCTCGTGGCCCGCGCGGCGACCGGATCGCGGTCGACCGCCGCGGCGTGGACGATGGCGGTCAGCTCGTCGAACGACTGCGCCACGCGGGCGTCGTCGAGGAAGGCATAGCGCCGGAAGAGGCCGATGCGGGTGTGGACTCCGGCCAGCTGGTCGGAGAGGACGTCGTTGTCGGCTCCGGCCAGCAGGATCCGGTAGAACTGCGACTTGCTCTCTTCCCGGCTCGCGAGCGTGCCGTGCAGGTATTCCGCGGTCATCGCGGCGTGATGGTCGATGAGGCGGGCGCAGTCGGCGGGGCTCGCGCGCCGCGCGAACAGGGCCGCGGCGAGGCCCTCGAGGGTGGCGCGGACCTCGTACAGCGACTCGATCTCGCGCTTGGTGAGCACCGCCACGATCGGGCCGCGGCCGGGGAGGACCGAGATGAGGCTCTCGCTCTCGAGCTGGCGCAGGACCTCGCGGATGACGGTGCGGGAGACGCCGTACGCGGCGCACAGGTCGTTCTCGCGGAGGCGCTCGCCGGGCGCGCGGCGTCCTTCCAGGATCTCGTCGCGCAGGAGCAGCAGCACCTGCTGACGCAGGGGAGCGGCGTGCCGTTCGATGACGGGCATGGGCGACCGGCCTTTCGGGAGCTGTCTCACATCGAGACACTCGCCGTGCGACGGCGGGTGTCGCTATTACCGTAATACGAGATGACGATTCCGGAAAGGATCAACGATGACCACTCTCGCTCCGCCGTCGCGAACGGCGACTCTGCGCGGGCATTCCGTGCCCCTGGATCTCTTCATCGACGGCGAGTGGCGCGCCGGTGACGGAGACTTCGCGGTGTACGACCCGGCATCCGGAATCGAGATCGCGCGCGTCGCCGACGGCACCGCCGCGGACGGGAAAGCGGCGCTGGATGCCGCGGCCGCCGCGCAAGCCGCGTGGGCCGCCGTCCCTCCGCGCGACCGGGCCAACCTGTTCTCCCGCGCGCACCGGCTGCTCCTCGAACGAGGGGATGCCATCGCCGAGATCATGACGCTCGAGAGCGGCAAGCCGCTCGCCGAGTCGCGGGCGGAGTTCCAGCTCAGCGCCGACTTCTTCCTCTGGTACACCGAGCAGATCGCGCACCTGCACGGCTCGTTCGCTCACGGATCGCGCGGCGGATACCGGATCGTCACGACCCACCAGCCGGTGGGCCCGACGCTGCTCATCACTCCGTGGAACTTCCCGCTGCTGATGATCGCGCGCAAGGCCGGCGCGGCGCTCGCGGCGGGATGCACCACCGTGGTGAAGACGGCGCGCGAGACGCCGCTCACGTGCGCGCTGTTCGTGTCGGTTCTGACCGAGGCCGGCTTCCCGCCCGGCGTCGTGAACCTCGTGCACACGACGTCGTCGTCGACGATCTCGGCCGAGGTGATGGCCGACCCGCGGCTGCGGAAGGTGAGCTTCACCGGCTCCACCGAGGTCGGGTCGACGCTGCTGCGCCAGGCTGCGCCCGGAATCGTCAACGCCTCGATGGAGCTCGGCGGCGACGGACCGTTCGTCGTGCTCGACGACGCGGACGTCGAGGCCGCCGCCGCGCAGGCGATCGTGGCGAAGTTCCGCAACGCCGGTCAGGCGTGCGTCGCGGCGAACCGGATCATCGTGCACGAGAGGGTCGCCGACGCGTTCATCGAGCGCTTCGTGACCCTCGCGAAGGCGCTGCGCGTCGGGAGCGGCTTCGACGCCGGAACCGACGTCGGCCCCATCATCTCGGCCCGCCAGCGCGATGGTGTCGCCGACCTGGTCGCGGAGTTCGAGCGCATCGACGCGACGCTGCTCGCGGGCGGTCGCGCGATCGACGGCGACGGGTACTTCTTCGAACCCACCGTCTTCGAGGTGCACGACCGCGAGAGCGACGTCTGCCACCGCGAGCTGTTCGCCCCGATCGCCGCGATCTACCGTGCCGAGAGCACGGCGGATGCCATCCGCTTCGCCAACGACACCCGGTACGGTTTGGCCGCCTACGTTTTCACGCGCGACCTGTCCCGCGCGTTCGCCGTCGCCGAGCGACTCGACTTCGGCATGGTGGGCATCAACCGCGGGATCATGGCCGATCCCGCCGCCGCGTTCGGCGGTGTGAAGGCGTCCGGCCTGGGCCGCGAAGGCGGACAGGACGGCATCTACGAATTCCTCGAGCCGAAGTACCTGGCCGTCACCGTCGACGAAGAAGGAGCCCTCTCGTGAGCGACACCACCGTCCTGCCCGCCCCCGTCCGCACCGACAACGACCTCGCGCTCGGGCTGCTGCGGCAGCCGCGCTCGGTCCTGTTCGGGCCGGGGCAGCGCCGCCAGCTGCCGCGCGTGGTCGCCGAGATCGGCCGCCACGCCCTCCTCGTCACCGATGAGCGGATGGCATCCAGTACCGAATTCCGCGAGATCGCGGACGGCCTGCGCGCCGCGGGCGTCGAGGTCGAGGTGTTCGACCGCACCGAGGCCGAGCTCCCGCGCGAGAACGTGATGGAGGTCGCGGAGCGCTACCGCTCCGTGCCGATCGACGTGATCGTGGGCGTCGGCGGCGGGTCGTGCCTGGACCTCGCCAAGGTCTCGGCGGTCGTGCTCGCGAACGGCGGCGATGTCCGCGACTACTACGGCGA
This sequence comes from Microbacterium sp. B19, assembly GCF_000333395.1. Taxonomy (GTDB): domain Bacteria; phylum Actinomycetota; class Actinomycetes; order Actinomycetales; family Microbacteriaceae; genus Microbacterium. Next base: position 2,287 of record NZ_BADA01000145.1, on the reverse strand, counting down.
GTTCCTCGTCCCGGGTCCGGGCGTCCCGGTCGTCACCGTGCCGACCACGGGCGGCACGGGCGCCGAGGTCACCTGCATCTCGGTCGTCTTCGACGGTGAGCGGGGCATGAAGGTCGGCGTCGCGAGCCCCCACCTCGAGGCCACGGTCGCGGTCATCGACCCCGAGCTCACCCTCACCTGCCCGCCCGGACTCACCGCCGCGACGGGCGCCGACGCCCTGTCGCACCTGGTCGAGGCGTTCACGGGTCGCGCGAAGAACCCCACCCCGGAGGAACTCGCGACCAAGCTCTACGCGGGGAAGAACGTGCTGACCGACGTGTACGCGCGGCAAGGGTTGTCGCTGCTCGGCAGGTCGCTGCCGGCCGTCGCGGCGGACGGGTCCGACCTGTCCGCGCGCACCGACACGATGTTCGCGTCGTACTGCGCGGGCATGGCGATCAACACCGCGGGCACCGCGGGAGCCCACGCGATCCAGTCGCCGATCGGCAACCTGACCCACACGCCGCACGGCTTCGGAGTCGCCGCGCTGCTGCCCTGGGTGATGCGGTACAACCTGCCGAGCCGGATCGCGGAGTTCGCCGAGATCGCGCGGCTCCTCGGTGCCGGCGACGCGTCCGCGAGCGACGAGGAGCGGGCGCGCGAGGGCATCCGCGCCGTCGAGGGACTGCTGCGGGCGCTGGGCGCGCCGACCGATCTCGCGACCCTCGGCCTGTCGCCCGACGACTTCGGCTTCGTCGCCGATCAGGCGCTGCTCGCCACCCGCCTCACCGCGAACAACCCGCGCGAGCTGACCCGTGAGGCGGTGCTCGAGATCCTCCGCCGCGGGCACGCCGCCGATCGCGACTGGTGGGGCGAGTGAGCACTCGGCCCATCGCGATCGTCGGGTCGGGCGCGATCGGCGTCGCGTTCGCGGTGCTCTTCGCCCGGGCCGGCCGCACCGTTGCCGTGTTCGACATCGACGACGCCGCGCTGGACCGCGGTCGCGCGGACGTCGAGGCGCGGCTGCGGCTGCTCGCCGACGCGGGGCTCCTCGACGAGGAGCCTCCCGTCGTCGCGGCGCGGATCGGATGGCATACGGATGCCGCGACGGCCGCGCGCGACGCGGAACTCGTGCAGGAGTGCGCCCCCGAGCGGGCCGACCTCAAGCGCGAGGTGCTGGCGCGGTTCGCGGCGGTGGCTCCCTCCGATGCGGTGCTGGCGAGCTCGACGTCGGCGATCGCTCCGTCGGTGCTCGCCGCGGGCCTGGCGCCGGACGTCGCCGCACGCGTGGTCGTGGGGCATCCGGGCAACCCCCCGTACCTGCTGCCCGTGATCGAGGTCGTCCCCGCTCCCGTCACGGCATCCGGAACCGTCGACCGGGCCGCCGCGATCTACCGCTCCGTGGGCCTGCGTCCGGTCGTGTTGCGGCGCGAGATCGAGGGCTTCGTCTTCAACCGGCTGCAGGGCGCGCTGTTGCGCGAGGCCTACTGCCTGGTGCGGGACGGGATCGTGGATGCCGCCGACGTCGACGAGGTCGTCCGGAGCGGCCTGGGCCGCCGGTGGAGCATCATCGGCCCGTTCGAGACGAGCGACCTCAACGTGCGCGGCGGCATCGCGGCCCACGCCGAGCGGATGGGGGAGTCGTACGCCCGTATGGGCGCCGAGCGAGGACAGCACGACCCGTGGACGCCCGAGCTCGTCGCCCGCGTCGCCGCCGAGCGTCGCGCGGCGCTGCCGCTCGAGGACTGGGACGCACGGGTCCGCTGGCGCGACGCCCGCCTCATGGCCCTCACGCCGCTGTGGGACGAGGTGGGCTGAGCGGGCCGGGCGAGCGGTGTCCGGTGACGCCGAGACTGCACGCGCCTGACAAGTCCACTGCAGGCTGCAGTGGTTTCGTCAGGCGGATGCAGTCTCGCGGACTGAGGCGGCGGGTTATCCCGCAACTCGCCCCGGAACGCAATCCCTCCGTGCGTGATTCGGCCCGGTGGGAGCCTGGTGCCCCCGAACACCGAAAGGACTGGGACGATGTCCGAAACCACCACCACCGACCCGTTCGCGAACTCCACCGGCCCCGAGGGCCACTCGATCACGGACTGGACCGACCTCGGCCGCGAGATGTGGTCGTACCTCACCGGCCGCGGCGCGGCGGTCAACTACTCGTTCGTCGACATGACCGTCGAGGTGCCGCGCGACATCGGCCCCGACGCTCCCCGCGCGACGTGGAAGCTGAACGGCACCCTCCGCGTCACGACGAGCGACGACACCGCGCCGGGCTCCGACCCGTACCGCGGCAACTGAAGGCGGGCGC
>NZ_BADA01000146.1 GCF_000333395.1 Microbacterium sp. B19 | reverse complement strand
TCCCCGAGCTCCGCGACGAACGGCAGCTCGGCCCCGGTGAGACCCGCCGCCTCCGCCAGTGCCTCGCGCGCCTCGTGCAGGCGCGGGGGAATGTTGTCGTCGCGGGTCTGCGTGCGGCGGTGCTCGGCTTCCAACGCTGCGAGCTGCTGGCGCAGAGCCGTATGCCGGCTGCTGGCGGCGACGAACGCGTCGCGCACGGCGGACTTGGCATCCGTGTCGCCGAGGCTCCGGCGCGCCTCGTCGACGAGCGCCGCGAAGCCCTTCGCGTCGGCGACCTCGGTGCCGAGCGTCGCGAGCGCGGCGTCGAAGCGGTCGCGGTCGCGCTGCATCCCGGCCCGGCGGCGTTCCAGCCCCCGCAGCTCGCGCTGGGCGGCGTCGAGTCGATCGCCGCCCGCGGCGCGCAGGACGTCGACGAGGCCGTCGCGCTCCGCCTCGGCGGCGTCGGCGAGCGCCTGGCGTTCGCGCACCAGGGCGTCGGTGGCGTGGGTGCGGTCGCGCAGCTCGTCCTCGACGGCGCCGAGCAGGTCGATGCGGCGCTGCGCGCGCCAGAGCGACGCGCGCGACGCCGGATCGCCGAAGCGCCCGAGCGCTTCGATGATGCGCACGCGTTCGGCGGCGTCGTCGATGCGGGTCGTGATGGTGCGGATCGGCTGCAGCGCCCGCACCTGCTGGCGCGCCTCGAGCATGCGGGTGCGCGTCGATTCGAGGCCGTCGAAGTGCGCGACCACGGCCTCGGCGGTCGCGAGCGTCTCGGGCTCCTCGAGCACCATGCGTTTGTAGAGGTCGTCGACGGTCGTGATCTGCTGTCCGGCCTGGATGCGGGCGAGCAGGCTCATGGCCTTCGTTCCGGCACCCGCGGCGCCGATGCCGAGCACGGCGTGCAGGCGCGCGGAGAACTCGCGGTCGGTGGCGAGGGTGTCGAGACCGGTCGCGCGGACCGCGGAGTCGGACAGGTGCTGGGAGGCCGCCCGCTCGAGCGTGCGCAGGTCGAAGGCGCCGTGGATCGTGCCGCGCACCTTCACGGCGTCGTCGAGCACGCGCGCCGCCGCGGGGATGTACCAGGCGCGCACGGCGGTGAAGCGGGCGCCGTCGTGGTCGACCCACGTCATCGCGATCGCCGTCCACGTGTCGGTGCCGTCGCCGCGCAGCACCCGTACCTTCGTGCCCTCGTCCGTGCGCGACTCGTCGAGCTTGCCGCGGCCGTACGACAGGATGTTGCGCTGCTCCTGCCCGCGCGGGCGGCCGACCACCGCGCCGTTGGAGGCGCCGTTGAACGGCGTCGTGTGCGGCATCATGAGCGCGACGTACGCGTCCATGAGCGTCGACTTCCCGGAACCGGATCCACCGCACAGGAGCGTCGCGGTGGGGGCGAAGCGCACGCGGTGCTCTCCGTCGTAGCCGCCCCAGTTGATGAGCTGCAGTTCCTCGGCGACCCACTGCTGACCGCGCGACGCGGCGGGGATCAGGCCGAACAGGGTCTCGAGCATCGTCATGCGTTCTGCTCCTCGCGAAGGGATGCCACGTTCCCGGCGTCATCGGACGGGGTGGGCTCGGCATCCGGTGTCTGCTCGTCCAACCACCGCTGCAGCTCGCGCAGCACCTCGGCGCTGAGCACGATCTCGATGAGAGGGCCGATGCGGTAGCGCCCCTCGGATTCCTCCTCGATGATCCCCTCACGGTCGAGGCGCGCGATCGCGGTGCGCACGGCGCGCTGCTGGCTCGCGCGCGTGCCGTCGGACTCGGCGAAGTACGTGAGGACGGTCTGCTCGACCTCTTCGACGTCGACGCGGGCCGACGGCGCACCCGCGGTCGTCTCGCGCTGGAACACCGTGCGCAGGTACACGAGCACGAGCGTCTCGGCACGCGAATACGCCTCGTCCTTGAGGAGGATCGGCACGTCGACCTCGTCGCTGCGGACCTGCTCCTTGTACGCGACGCAGCGATCGTGGTCGACGACGAGTCGCACGAACAGGTCGTGAGGGCGCGACTCGATCATCTGCTGGTGCTCCAGCAGCAGCTTCCACTCGGCGGGGGAGTTCTCGGCGAGCAGGAACCGGCGCTGCAGGATCCGCACGAGGACGCGTCGCACATCGGCATCCAGGATGCCGCGGTCCCCGGCGAACAGCGCGTCGGGGTCGTTCTCCATCGCGACGGGGGCGATGAAGGCGGGCGTGTCGTCGGAGGTGGGGGCGTGGGCGGACGTGTCGACGTCAGTCATCGGCATCCGTTTCTGTCGGGCGGACGGCGGTGACCGCCGTGAAAGCGAAGCGGCGGGTCGTGCCGTCGGGGCGGACCGCCTCGACCACGGAGACCTCGTCGCCCTCGGCGAGTCCACGACGGTGAGCGATCTCGAGGAGGCCGACCAGATCGACGGGGCGGCGGGTGTACTCCTCCGCTCCGGCGAAGGCCTCGGCGAGGTCGAAGCGCTCACCGAGCGTCTCGACGTAGCGTTCCAGCTCGGCGTAGTGCGGACCGCCCCACGCGCGGGTGTCCGCGTCGACGAACTCGACGTCGGCCTCGTCGGTCGACAGCGGTTCGGGAGCACCGGGTGGACGGACGTCGCTCAGCGACCGACGCAGATGGCCGACGTCGGCGAGCGGCAGGGTGCGCACCGGCTCGACGCGGCCCGGGGCCTTGGTCTGGCTCCACCGGTGCAACCCTGCCATGACCGAGCGGAGCAGGTCGTCGACCTGGCGGTCGCGGATCGGGTCGTGCGTCTTCACCTGCACGGTGATGACGTGCGATGCGCGGCGCTGGGCCGTGAGCACCTCCAGCACGCCCGCCTCGACGCGGCGGGCGATGGCATCCAGTTCTCCCCGCTGCTCGGGGGTCATGAGCCGCGCGAACGGCTGGGTGAGTACGGCGTGCAGCTGTTCGGTGAGGTCGTCGATGTGCTCGGGGTCGCCGATCAGGCGCAGCGCGCCCTGGAATGCCCGGCCCTCGGGCGTTGCCTGCATGACGTGCCGGCCGCGCTCGAGGTACTCGCGCAGCACGTCGCCGGTCGGGCGCGCGTCGCGGCGCAGCTCGGCGACGACGTCGCGCTGCATCGCGGTGATCGACTCGGCGACTCGGGAGAAGTCCGCCGGGAGCTCGCGCGCGAGGTGGATGACGTTCTCCGCCTCCTCGAGGAGGTGCTCGTCGTCGGGCGGCTCGATGACGCCCTCGTCGAGCGCCGCGATCTCGGCATCCAGGGCCGCCCGCTCGGCGAGCAGGGCCTCGCGGCGCCGCTCGGGATCGGTCTCGGCGTCGCGCGCGAGCCGCTCGACGGCGTCGAGCAGCGTCCGCACCCGGGACCGTGACACGCGTGCGCGCCCGCCGCCCGCCCGCCCCGCGATCTCGAGCGCTCCGACGGCGTGGGCGGAGAGGCGGTACACCTCGACGTCGTCCTCGATCTGGAGGCTCAGCCAGCCCACGCGCACCCAGCCGCGGCAGATGTCGCGCGCGGACCCGGCGGGGATGCGTCGGTCGTCCTCGGTGTCGTACCCCGCGGCGCGCAGTTCGTCCATCGCCTCGGCGACCTCGACGTGCGCGTCGGCGACCGCGACCGCGGGACGGTCGGGCGAGAACACGTTTGACAGCACGGCCACGACGAACGGTGCGAACCGCCCGTGCAGCAGATCGAGCATCGGGTTCTTGAACGCCGTGACCGAGCGCAGGTAAGCGGCTTCGGCGCGGGTGGTGGTCACTGGCTCGAGTCTACCGGCGGGGCGGGGCGGCCCCGATTCGCCGGTGCGCCGGTCGACGTCAGCTGCAGGAGTAGAGCGTGACGCCCGTCACGCCGTCCATCTCTCCGCCCTCCTTCGGTGCGGTGAGGTCCCACGTGCCCTCGCTCCGGCAGTGATCGTCCTTCACCAACGCCCGCACGGGATCGGGAGACCTCGGAGGAGAGGTGACGACGAAGAGGTGGTGGCCCTGGGCGATCATGTCGCGGAGGTCCCTCTCCCGGAACACCACCGCGTCGCCCGAATAGCCGCCGTCGGTCAGCACGCTCTGACCTGTCGCCGCGATGACCTGTCCCGACACCGCCCAGGAGTCGCTCACGAACAGGGGCCCGCCGTCTGTTCCACCGCCGTCCTTGCGCGCTTGCGCGACGAGCTGGCTCATCGCGGCGTTGAGTCCGGGGGTTCCGCCCCACGGCGTCGGCGGGGAAGCGTGGAAGACCTCGTCGGCTTGGGGAGAGCTGGTGCGGACGCCGACGTAGGCATCGCCACCGTCTCCGTCACGGGCCGCATCGACGACCTGTGAGCTGAACGCGATCGGGCCGCACAGCATCGCCAGAGCGAGCATCGCCGGGAACACCCGGCGCCCGGGCGCCCGCTCGGACGTGCGCTGCGGGCGCGCGAGAGCCGCAAGCGTGAGCGTCAGACCCGCGGCCCAGACGATCACGGCCGCCGTGACGAGAATCAACGGCATCCGCCCCTGGATGGAGAGGTACGTCCACCACCCGCCTTGCGCGGCGAGCAGCACAGGGGCCGCGAGGCGCGCGCCCAGCCGAGGAGCCGACCGCCACCGGACGGCCTCCCCCCAGGCGAACGCGGTGAGCAGGGCCAGCGGGACCCCCAGCGCGGCGACGTACGCGGTGTGAGGGACGCGCGCCGCGCTGAGCACGGTCGCCGACGTCGCGGTCCAGAGGACGAGGGCGATGAACAGAGCCCGGTGGGCGCGATCGGGTCCGATCACCGGGTCTGCGGCCCCGGCCCGCCGTGGCCACCACCGGATGATCCCGAACGCGATCGCGGCGAGCGCCGCGGGGTAGAGCCACCCGATCTGCGTCACCAGGGGCATCTCGATGAGCTTCGTCGGCGAATAGCTCTCCAGCGCGGCGGCAGTGGCGTGGGCTGCCGCCGCGTGAGCGGAGCCGTGTGCCGCTGCGATGACGGCGTTCATGAGGCCCTGAAGGCCCTCGCCGGAGGGATGGGAGCCGACGGCACCCGCGACGGCATCCGGAATCAGCCGGTCGAGACCGTTGTAGCCGAACACCATCGCGAAGACGTCGTCGTTCGTGGATCCGTCGACGAAGGGGCGAGCGGTCGGGGGGACCAGGCTCACCACGGCCATCCATGCCACTGAGGCCGTGACTGCCGACGCGATCAACACCGTCGCGCGACCCCAGGCGCGACGGGCCCCGACCGTCGCGAGTGCCGTCGCGACCACGAGCCCCGGGAGCACGAACCAGGCCGACATCATCTTCGCCTGGAAGCCCACCCCGATGAACAGTCCCGCCACGAGCAGGGGCCACCACCGGCCGGTCAGGGTCGCCCGCTGCCACCACACCAGCGCGACGGCGAGGGCCATCGTGAGCAGGCCGTCCTCCATCGGGTGCCCGAACATCGACACGAAGATCGGCGTCGAGGCCGCCGCCGCGGCGGCGACCAGGCCCATCCCGCGCCCACCCCAGCGCAGTCCCACGACCGCGCACGCGAGGATCGTGACGATGCCCTCGACCACCTGCGGCAGTGCGACCGACGACGTCGACATCCCGAACAGGTCGATGGCGAGAGCCTGAGGCACCGCGAACCCGGAGAGTTTGTCCAGTGTGATGGTGGACGCGGGGTCGAAGGCGCCGAAGAGCATCGCGTGCCACGACTCCGACATGGAACGGGCCGCGGCCTCGTAGAACGAGAAGTCGCCACCTTTCGACAGGTTCCAGGTCATGAGGACCGTGGCGGCGACGACGATGCCGAGGAGGGTGAGCCGCGCCCACCAGGGTTCGCGCCACCAGCGCGCGAGAGGGACGGGTGAAGTCACGCCGCTCAGGATGGAAGCGCCGGTCAAGTAAGTCGTAGGTGACGACTATGAACGTGCTGTGGAGCCGAACGCGGAACGGGACGGCACACGGA
>NZ_BADA01000147.1 GCF_000333395.1 Microbacterium sp. B19 | reverse complement strand
TCCGCGCCGCGCGGGGCGTCAGACTGGGACGATGCGACCCGCCCCCACGATCGACGCGGCCCCGCGCCTGCTGCCCTCGGCTCCGGTGTGGGTGCGCGACATCGTGACCGCCGTGCTCGTGATCGTCCCGGCGTTCGCGCCCGTACCCTTTCCCGAGCTGCGCCCGTCGAGCCCGCTCGTGTTCGCGCTGGCCGTGCTGCCCGCGGCCGTCCTCCCGTTTCGGCGCCGGTGGCCCCGCACGGCCCTCGGGGTGTGCATCGCGCTGTATGTCGCGGCCCTCGCCCTCGGCACCCTCGCGCCCGGGGCGGGCCTCGCGGTCGTCATCGCCGCGTACGGCGTGTCCAATCGCCTGGATCGTCGCGCCGCGTTCCCGGTGAGCGTCGCCGCGGTCGGGGTCGTCGTCGCGGCGAGCATCGTCGTCGAGGTCACGACGGGCATGGACACGCGCTTCCTCCAGATCGGACTCTCGGTCGCGCTCGCCGGAGCCGTGGGGGATGCCACGCGCTCGCGCCGCGCCTACGTGCTGGCCGTGATCGAGCGCGCCCGCCGCGCGGAGCAGACGCGCGAGGCGGAGGCGAGTCGCCGCGTCACGGAGGAGCGGCTGCGCATCGCGCGCGACCTCCACGACGCCATGGCCCACCAGATCTCGGTCATCAGCCTGAACGCGGGCGTCGCGTCGTCGGCGCTCGAGACGCGGCCGGAGCGGGCACGGGAGGCGCTCGCCACGATCCGGACCGCATCGCGCGACGTGCTGGGGGAGATCGGGTCGATGCTGACCGTCCTGCGCACGCCCGATGAGGTCGGCGTCCGCGAGCAGCCCGGGCTCGCCCGCCTGGGCGATGTCGTGGAATCGGTCCGGGTCGCCGGGTGGGATGTCGTCGTGCGGGACGAGACCGAGGGGGAGCCGGTGCCGCTCGGCGTCGACATCGTCGCCTACCGCGTCGTGCAGGAAGGGCTCACCAACGCTTTGAAGCACGGCACGGCGCGCCGGGTCCATGTCCTCCTGCGGCGGGACGGCGATGTGCTCGAGGTGGTCGTGACCAACCCGCTGGACCACGTTCCCGCGGACCCCGACCTCCCACCGTCGGGCTTCGGCCTGGTCGGGCTGCGCGAGCGCGTCGACTCCGTGGGCGGTGCGCTCGAGGCCGGTCCCGCGCCCGGCGGGTTCCGGCTCGCCGCGCGCCTTCCTCTCGCTGCCCCTACGGCCGGTGCCCGCCCCGCTTCCGGAGGTGTCGCGTGACCACGGTGCTCGTCGTCGACGATCAGGCCCTCATCCGGTCGGCGGTGCGCGACCTCCTCGACGCGGCGCCCGGCGTCGAGGTCGTCGGGGACGCCGCGGACGGCGAAGCGGCCGTCGACCTCGCCCGCGCCCTCCGCCCCGACGTCGTCGTCTGCGACATCCGGATGCCGCGAATGGACGGCATCGAGGCGACAGGGCTCATCTGCGGCGACCCGGCCCTGAGCGACACCCGCGTCCTCATCCTCACGACGTTCGAGGAGGACGACTACGTCGTCGCGGCGCTCCGGGCGGGGGCGAGCGGCTTCATCGGGAAGGGCGCCGAGCCCGAGGACATCGTGCAGGCCGTGCGTGCCGTGCACGACGGCGGCGCGCTGCTGTCGCCGGCGGCCACGCGCGCGATGATCGAGAAGTACGTGCGGGGTGCGGCATCCGAGGCTCCCCGTCCCTCGCCCGCGCTCGACGTCCTCACCGAACGCGAGCGGGAGGTGCTACGGCTCGTCGGCCGTGGACGCTCCAACGACGAGATCGCGGCGGACCTGTTCATCTCGCCGCACACGGCCAAGACCCACGTGAAGAACACGATGATCAAGCTGGGCGCGCACGACCGGGCGCAGCTCGTCATCGCGGCGTACGAGAGCGGGCTGGTGCAGCCCGGGCACTGAACCCGGGTCAGCGGAGCCCGGGTGGAGAGCGTGAAGCCCTGGCACTGAACCCGGGTCAGCGGAGCCGTGTGGAGAGCGTGCGGCCCTGACCGCGCTCGCGCGCCGGCGCCGGGTGCTGGTAGAAAAGTTCGCGTCCCCCCGACGACTCCGCCCAGGAGGCCTTGCGTGTTCCCCCGACCGCCGCGATCCGCTGTCCTTCTCCTCTGCGCCGCCGCCGCCGTCGCCCTTGTCGGGTGCGGCGCGGTCGCTCCGGCCACCGACGTGCCACCGGCACCCGCGGCCGGCGCGGAGGACCCCGCATCGACCGACACTCCCGACACCCCCGACGCCGGTGCGTCCCCCGCGACCGGGGGAGGCGACTACCCGACCTGCGACGAGGTGTACTCGGCGCTCGGTCCCGAGGCATCCGATCTCGTCATCGCCGCGGATGCCGACAACGGCGAGGTCGAGGGCTCGAGCGGGCGCGAACTGAGCTGCACCTGGATCACGCCGCAGGCCGCCGCCAATTCCCTCGACATGCAGAACTACGGAGGGTTCGGGGTGGGCATCCACCGCGATCCGAGCTACATCGAGAGCGACTACGACGCGCTCGGGTGGACGATCGACGACCCCCGTCTCGGTGCCGAGGGCGCCTGGGCGCTCACCGCGGGCGGGCACTACGACGGCGGGGCCGTCGTCGACATCGGCAGCGTCCAGGTCGTCCGCGACGGCACGATCGTCACGATCTCCGCGACCGGCGCGATGCTGAACGAGGTCCCGCAGCTGGCCGATCTCACGCAGTCGTGGGCCGTGGGCGCGGGACTGCGGATCCTGGATCTGATGCGCTGACGCTCGGCGTCGGACCCCGCCGGTCAGCGCTGGGCGGACTCGAGAGCGGCGTCCCGGTCGCCGACGGAGGGGGCTGCCCCGGACCGGCGCCCGCGCGCCATCGTGGGGGCGAGCACGACGACCGCCGCGGCGGTGATCCCCGCACCGATCCACAGCGGGGACGTGTACCCGAGGCCGGCGCGATGCCGATGCCGCCCGCCAGGCCCCGAGGGCGTTGCCGACGTTGAAGGCGCCGATGTTGGCACCCGAGGCGAGGGTGGGCGCCGAGCCGGCGGAGACCATCGTGCGGCTCTGCAGCGCGGGAACCGTGGCGAACCCGAACCCGCCCATGAGGAACAGGGCGATGACCGTCGCGACGCTCGATCCCGCGAACGCCGCGAAGGCGATCAGGACCACGAGCAGCGCCGACACCGCGACGAGCAGCGTGCCGTCGATGGAGCGGTCGGCGAGGCGACCGCCGAGGGCGTTGCCGATGACGAGACCGATCCCGAACAGCACGAGCAGCCACGGCACGGCGCCGCTGTCGAACCCGCTGACCTCGGTCAGGGTGTACGCGATGTAGGTGAAGGCGCCGAACATCCCGCCGTAGGCGAGGACCGTGACCACCAGCGAGATCCACACCTGCCCCGAGCGGAACGCCCGCAGCTCGTGGCGCAGGCGGACCTCGGCATCCGGTCGCGGGAGTTTCGGGACGAGCGTGAGGATGCCGAGGAAGGCCAGGATGCCGATTCCCGCGATGACCCAGAACGTCGAGCGCCAGCCGAACTGCTGACCGAGGAAGGTGCCGAACGGCACGCCGAACACGTTCGCCGCCGTGAGGCCGGTGAACATGAGCGCGATCGCGCCGCCGCGCTTCTCAGGGACGACGAGGCTCGCCGCCACGACCGAGCCGATGCCGAAGAACGCGCCGTGGCAGAGCGCGGCGATGATGCGGCCGACCATTGCGACGCCGTAGTCGGGGGCGAGTGCGGTCAGCGCGTTGCCCAGGACGAACAGCACGAGGAGGCCGAGGAGCGCGGGCTTTCGGGGGAGCCGGGTCGTCGCCGCGGTGAGGCCCAGGGCGCCCACCACGACGCTCAGGGCGTACCCGGAGATGAGCCAGCCGGCTGAGGACTCGGAGACGGCGAAGTCTGCCGCGACCTCGGGCAGCAGTCCCATGATGACGAACTCCGTGAGTCCGATGCCGAATGCGCCGACGGCGAGGGCGATGAGTCCTAGGGGCATGAGGGGTCTCCTGATACACTCGAATAGTTGCACGCGCGCTCTTTTGCAGCGGCGAGGGAAATAATTGCACACGCAAGTAAAGCGCGCAAGCAAGTATCGAGGAGGAGTGCGCCCATGGGAATCGCTGACGACGCCGTCGAGATCCGCGCACGCGGCTGGCGCACGCTGGCGGCGCTCCACGGGCTCATCGAAGCCGAGCTCGAGCGCGCGCTCGGTGTCGTCGAGCTGTCGGTCGTCGAGTACACGGTGCTGGACGCGCTCGACCGCCAGGACGGGTGGCACATGCGCATGCAGCAGCTCGCGCGCGCGGCGGCACTCAGCCCCAGCGCGACGACGCGGCTCGTGAACCGCCTCGAAGACCGCGGCCTGCTCACGCGCGTCCTGTGCGCGGACGACCGACGCGGGATCTACACCGAACTCACCGCGGCCGGGCGCTCACTGTACGAGCGCGCGCGTCCGGTCCACGACGAGGCGCTCGAGCGCGTGCTCGCGGATGCCGAGAAGCAACCCGAACTGGCGCCGGTCGTCGACGCGCTGCACGGGGTGGCGCTCCCGGCCTGACGCGAGTTCCTCGCTCGCGGCCGGACGTCCGTCGCTCGCTTTCGGTCCGGCGCCCGTTCCGGCGGGGGCGATCCGCCGCGCTCGTCAGACGATGCCGCCGATCATGGCATCCCGTCGCAGCTGATCGTGCGTGGCGTGGAACTTCCCGTCGGCCGTCCACCAGGCCTCGTGCCCCGCGGCATCCGGATGCTGCTCGACCACGACGGGCCAGTGGGCCTTGATGTCCTTGAGGTAGTAGCGGATCTCGCCGCCGATCGTGCGCTTCTCGACCTTGTCGGAGGCTTCCAGCTGGTCCTGCGTGGGCTCGCTCATGGCGTGAGCCTAGGGTCGGGCTCGGCCGGCGGGACAGGGGTTGCGGGTGACGGCTGCCCCGCGCGGAGGAGGTCCTTGAGCTCCGCGATCTCCGCTCGCATCGCCTCGACCTGCGCCTCGGTCGCCGCGGTCGCCTGCTCGTTCTCCATCGAGACGCGCTGCACGATCCATGACGCGAGGGTGGCCGTGACGACACCGATGAGCGCGATCCCTCCGATCATCAGCCCCACGGCGACGATGCGGCCGCCGATCGTGACGGGGAAGTAATCGCCGTAGCCGACGGTCGTGATGGTCTCGAACGACCACCACACGGCATCCCCGAACGACGAGATCGGGCCGTTGCTGCCTCTCTCCTCGTCGTACACGGCGAGGGCGGCGACGAACACCGTGAGCGCGGTCGCGCCGATCGTGTAGATCGCCACGCGGCCGCGCAGCATCGACTCGGTGTTGCGCTGGATGAGCGCGATGATCGTGAAGAAGCGCATGAGGCGGAGCGGCCGGAACACCGGCAGCGCGACGATCGCGAGGTCGAGGAGGTGGCGCCAGAACCAGCGCCACCGGTTCTCGGCGATCGAGATGCGCACGACGTAGTCGACGGCGAAAGCCACCCACGTCACCCGCTGCAGGATCTCGGCGATCGTGCCGACCACGCCGCCCGGGTGCGCCAGGATCTCCGCGGCATACGAGGCGAGGAAGACGACGGCCGCCACGACCATCGGCCACTGTGCCGCACGTTCCCAGCGTGCGAGACGTTCTCCGTACATGGGGTGATTATGGCGCAGCCGCGGGGCGGCGCTGACCGCGGGTTTCCGCGGCTCGCGGCGGCGGACCCGGGCTCAGTCGGTGGCGCGTTCCATGCCGCGCGCGCGGATCTCCTCGATGTCGAGATCGGCGAGGATCCGGCGGGCGACGAGGTCGTCGATCGTGCCCTCGCGCCGCAGGCGCAGCAGCACCTCGCGCTTGCGGTCGAGGATCGCCAGCCGGAGGCGTGTCGCCTCCTTGTGCCGCAGGATCGGAGACCGCTGCGTGAGGTCGATGTCGTCGCTCACGGCGATCATCTCCAGCTGCCCGGCGGGCCGGCGGCCGTCGTCGTCTCCGTCCATGCCGGGGGGAATCGGCCCCATCCGGGACGCGGCGTCGTCGCCGCCGGCATCCATGTCGTCGTTCTCGCGGTCGCGCTCCTCGGCCGCGCGCTGACGCGCGACCGCGCGGGCGTTCGCGAGTTCGAGTCGCTCGTAGCCCTCCTGTCGTGCGCGGTCGCGGACGAGGTCGCTCACGCCGTGCTCGGCGGCGAGATCGTCGAGGGCCGTGAGCGCGGCGCCCGAGATCGCGCGCTGCGCGAGCTCGAACTCCTCGACCGCCGCGTCGTCGGCGGGGAGCTTGGCCCACCGGATGACGGCGGGGAGGAGGGGGCCCTGCACGAGCAGGGTCAGCACGATCACGCCGGCCGTGATGAAGACGACCGCGTCGCGTCCCGCCACGGGGGTGCCGTCGGCCGTCGTCAGGGGCACCGACAGGGCGATCGCGAGCGACACCGCGCCGCGGAACCCGGCCACGGTGCTGACGACGCGGGACCGATGTCGCAGGGAACGGGACGATCCGGTGCCGGGCCGGGAGAACGGCGAGAAGAACCACTGGAACATGTACCGCACGATCGCGAGTACGATCCAGGCCGCCAGCGTGATGAGCAGCAGCATGCCGATCTCGGACGGCGAGATCTCGTGCAGCACGAGCTGGATCTCGAGGCCGATGAGCACGAACAGGGCACCGTTGAGGAGGTAGACGCCGAAGGGCCAGGTGGCATCCGCCGCTCGGCGCGACATCGCGGTCGTGATGCGCGGCGCGATCCACGCGACGATGAGTCCCGCGAAGACGACGGCGAGCACGCCCGAGGCGTGGGCGACCTCGGCGACCAGGAAGGCCACGAACGGGACGAGGGCGAGGGTCAGGTTGATCGTGAGGGTGGACTCCATGCGGCGCAGGGCGAGGTACGCCAGCGCGGCGACGGCGACACCCGCGGCCGCACCGCCCACGTACGACAGGACCACCATCCCCGTGATCTCCCACGGGGTGACCTGGTTGCCGATGAGGAGCGACACCGCGATCGAGTACAGCACCAACGCCGTTCCGTCGTTGGTGAGGCTCTCGGCCTTCAGCTTCATGAACGTGCGCTCGGGAAGCAGGCGGCCGAGGGCGGCGACGGCGGTGGCGTCCGGGGGCGCGACCGCCGCGCCCAGCACGAGCGCGGCCTCCCACGGCACGCCCATCCACGTCGCGACGCCGGCGACGGCGAAGGCGGATGCCACGACCAGCAGCGTGCTCATCGGCACGATGTAGCGCAGCGACCGGCGGACCGAGCGCAGCGACGTCGTCCACGCCTCGCGGAACAGCAGGACGGGGAGGAACAGCAGCAGCACCGTCTCGGGCGGCAGCTCGATCTGCCGCAGCTCGGGCACGAAGCCCAGCGCGAGCCCGATCACCAGGAGCACGAGCGGCGTGGCGACCCGCAGCCGCGGGGCCAGCACCGTCCCCACGAGCATCGCGAGCCCGAGCAGAACCGTGACCTCGAGTCCTTGCATCCGCAACCGCCTTTCCCGCGCCCTCAGCACCCAGCGTAGAGAAGGGGTGGGACATTCCCGAGGCCGCGTTCGCTGTGAGCGTGCGGGCGCGGGGTGGGGCGCTCCGCGGCGGTCGCTCAGTGATTCGCGGGATGCAAGCGGCGTGCGGTGGATTGCGGCTGAGGTCGTGCGGATCGCTGAGGTTGTGCGGGCGCGGTGGCCGGGTCGCGAGGGCGCAGGATCGGTGATTCGCCCGATGTGAGTCGCAAGCCGTGACGATGGCGGCGCTCACACGAAACGAGCCGTGCCACCTTCGTCAGGCCGGGATCAGCGCCCGCAGCGCGTAGTCCCAGGGAATTCTTTCTTGCTCGAGCCTGACGTTGCCCGCGCTGCTCAGGAAGCCGAGGGTTGCCTTCTCCTCTTCCGTAAGAAGCGAGAGGACGGCCACGTTCGGTTCAGGGTCGAGTCCCCACAGATCCCGATGGGCGGCGGCCGTCGCAGCATCCATCAAGACGGAGGTCGCAGCGACTCCGCTCGCGCGCAGCCGATGCAGGATCGCGAACCCGTGGGAGTCGAGATCACCCCAGTAGGTCACCTTCTGCGCCCACGGCACACGCGCGAGCATTCCGACCCGGTGACCTCCGCCGTGGACGACGATCGCCCCGTCGACGGGAGGCATCGCCAGCACGGTCGCCAGGTTCTCGAAGACGAAAACGCGTTCTGGGCGTAGGTCGAGGGCGGCCAGGTCTCGGACGGGAGCGGAAACGTCGGTCAGGCCACCGACCGCCAGGGCGGGATCCAGCGCGCGCATACGCACGAGCGGATCCGGTTCGTGCAATCCGAGTCCGCTGGAGCCGGTTCCGGCGCGGTGCAGGGCTTCCAGCAACGCATGGCGTTTCTCGATCCATTTCGTATGGATGCCGCGGATCGGCAGTTCGCGTACGCGCCGGCCCGAGACGGGATGCGCCCGCAACCATGACACGACATCGCACAGGCGGGCGAAGTCGTCGTCGTCGAGCTCGTCGATGGTGCGTGCGTGCATGCGCAGTGGTGCGACCGCTTCCTCGCCGATGAGATCGCGCAGCGCGCGGAGCCGGCGAGACAGGCGTGTCCAGGAGGCGTCCTGTCCTGCGAAGGACGCGATCGCGGCGGGCCCTTCTAGGCGGAGGCGCTCCGGCACTGCCTGCGATCCGACGCGCGACCACGTACGCGTGTGCCACGACAAAGTGATCGCCTCGCTGCGCTCGCATCGCCGCCAGTCGTCTACCCAGCGCCGCGCCGCGTCGAGATCGGCGAGGGCCACTCGCTCGGTCGGCGGGTGCAGCGGAACGTCGAGGACGATGTCGTCGCGACCTGCCGCGGCCCACTCGCGCGCCTCACGTTCGAACATCCGTTGTGCCCTGCTGCGAGCGGCATCCACTGTCACAGGAGCCATCACGTCTGGTCACCGCCGCGCTCGCGGTCGTCCTGGTTGGCCGAAGTCTCGCGAAAGACGACATTCGCCAGGCGCGAACTATTGCGTTCCGGGTTCGAGACGGAGGTGATTGCGCCGACGTACGGCTCCAACGTCTGCAGGAGCTTCTGCGGAGTGGCCAGGATCATGTGGAAACCGAAGGCCCGGAAGACGTTCATCGCGTTGCGGGTGTAGCGGCTGTCGGCCTTGTCGAACGCTTCGTCGAGCACGATCGACCCGAAACGCGGAGTGTCCGACTCGCCGTCGGTCAGCTGATAGCGCAACGCTGCGGCGAGGCAGAAGATCACGAGTTTCTGACGTTGCCCGCCCGAGAGACCCTCGGCGGAGTCGTACACGCGCACCACTCGGCCCGATGCGTCCTTCTCGCGGGCGAGGAAGGTGACGTGCAGCCGGGTATCGAGCACGCGGGCGCGCCAATCGAGGTCGACGCGGTCCTTGGACCCGAGACGGCCGATCACACGCTGGAGCACTGCGAACCGCTCCTCGGCCCCGGTCGCCGATTCATCGGACCAGTTGCCTTCGACGACGCGCCGAAGGTCGGCGAGAAATTCCTCGACCTCGGGCGTGCGGCTCGTTCGCACGTCGATCTCGAGGAATCGATCGGTCCCGTCGAAAGGAGAGCGGCCCAGCGAGGCATTGACCGGCAGAGTCCGCTCGCGCACGAGTCCCGGCGCATCACGCAGGTCGGCGAGCAGGTGCGCGACGACGTCCCGCGCTCTCTCTCGGAGGAGGCGCCGGAACTCGCCTTCCTTCTCAGGAAGTCCGCGCGCGAGGATGCCCTCGAGCAGTTGTCGATACCCATAGCGATCGGTGATCTCGGCCGTGAGCTCTGCGGACGGCGCTGCCCACTTTGCTCGGAACTGGGCGGCTCGCCCGGCGAACGCCGCCGCCGCGTCGCTCTCGCGTCGTGCAGCGGCGTCCTTCTCGCGAGAGAGCGCGGTCTGGACGGCACGCGCGACCTCGTCGATGGTGTCGAGCGTCAGCGACCGTCGCTCGGCTCGGAAGCGCTCGTCGAGTACCCGTGTCCAGCGCTCATCAACAGACGGGGCCGGTGCACGTTCGAGCTTGGCGAGCTGTTCACTGACCCGGCTGAGCGCATCGCGGGCGCTTCCTTCCGCGCGGAGCAGGCGCTCGAGTTCGTCCGTCGCGGTGGCGAGCCGCGCCGCCTCCCGCTCCCGCGCGCCTTGCGCCTCGTTCAGAGATGACGATGCCGACGTCAGCGCATCGAGCTCCGCCTGCCGAGCGCGGACCAGCGCGGATGCTCCGGCGACGTCGACGTGTTCCCACGCGTGACGGCTCACCCGGCGGAACACCTCGCGCCGGGCCAAGGCGGCCTCGCGTTCGGTGTCGGCACGGCCATCCGCGGCCGTCGCCCGGTGCATCTCTGCCTCCGCCACGCGCCGCTGAGCGAGCAACGCTTCGAGTCGCGCTTCGGTGTCGCCGCCGAGCACCCAGCGCGCGGTATCGGTGACGCCGGAGCGATCGTCCTTTTCGTAGCGGCGGGACGAGCGTTTGAGAAGTCCGGTGATGGTGACGCCGCGTTCTACACCGTCGAGTTCGTCGGGATGGTCGACGCAGGCGTAGTCGAAGTCGGTGGCGATGCGGCGGAGCACGTAGGCCCGAAACGCGGTCTCTGCGACCACCACCCGGTGCACGAGCGACCGCGCATCGCGCGGACGTCGACGCTCCTCGATGGAGGGGGGAACGGCTTCCATGACCAGGCGTACGCCGAGATGCCGGGCGTTCACCGCGCGCCGCGCCTCGGGTAGACGTTCGTCGGTGACGAGCAGCGTCGTCGACAGCGGGGCTAGTGTGCGTTCGATGGCGCCGCGCCACGGCGCGTGCTCCGGCGCCACCGAGACGAGCTCGCCGACGAACGGCAGAGTCGCTTCGGGAACCCCCAGCGTGTCGGCAATGTACCGCCGTGCGCCGAGAAGTCTCGGATCGAGATTGCTGCGGTGCTCGCGAAGCGCGGCGAGCTGGTCGTCGATACGGGCCAGTGCCTTGCGCGCCTCGCTGGCGGCGTCGCGCACGTCGTGCGACACCGCGGCGATCTCGTGCTGCGCCTCCGCGGCAGCCACCGCGACGAGTTCGGCGAACTGGGCGGCATCGTCCGGGACGGGCGCGCCGATCTGCGCGAGATCGCTCTTCAGGAGTGCGCGTTGGCGTTCGACGGTGCGCTCTTCGCGAATCGCCGCGTCGAGGCGCGTCTGCAGCACCTCGACGCGAGTTCCGCCTTCGTGACGTACGCGGGCTTCGGCGGATGCGAGGGCCTCGGCGGCGAGATCTCTGTCGCGCCCGGCATCGTGACGGGCAGCCTCGACCCGTGCCACAGCGGCGCGAGCGGGGCCGAGCGCCTCGCGAGCGAGCTGCCGCTTGAGAGTGGCGGTGTGCGGTTCGACGGCGTCCAGCAGTTCCACGGTGCGGGCGACCTCGGCGGATGCCGCGTCGTAGGCCGTAATCGTCTCATCGACGCCCCGCAGCGCTTCCGCCTGACGGCGGAGGTCGACGACATGCATGTGGGCGCGGTCGAGTTCGACAAATTGCTCCACCGCGTTGTCGGCGCGAGCGAACGTTCCCGGCATGTCGAGCATGAAGCCGCGGAACAGGGCGTCGAGCGTTCCGAGGTTCTTGGCGGATTGCGTCTTGTGCAGCAGTTGCAGAGTCGCGTCGCTGCGGAAGCCGAACTGCCGAACGACGCGGTCGTGGAAACGGCCGTGCCGCCCGCCGGTCGTGATCAGTGCGTCGGGGAGCGCCTTCGCCATGCGCCGCGCGTCGATTCCGGCCTCGATGTGCGGCTCGAGCATCATGAGCGTTACATCGGTGCGAGTGAACAGCCGGGCATCTTTCAGCGCCGCCGATTCAACCCGGGCGCCGGGCGCGTGGAAGATTCGGGCGAGCGTGATCGGTTCTCCCAGGGGATTCTCGTAGCGCAGGAGGATGCCGCTCCAGGTGGTCCGCGGTCGAAGATAGGTCGTGGTCGCGCGATCTGCGGTGTCGTGCGCTTCTTTCGTCCAGGCGCCGCGGACGTAACTCATGAGGCTGCGATCGCTCAGGCGCGAGTTGCCGTCCTGGGCGGCGGCGTTTAGCCTCAGCCACTTGTCGGGCGTGAGAACGGCGGCGATGGCATCCAGCAGCGACGACTTCCCCGAGCCGGAGGCGCCGGTGAAGAGGTGCCCTTGACGAGCCACGTCGATTGATACGAACCCGCGGAAAGTACCCCAGTTGACGAGTTCGATCCGGGCCAGCCGCCACTGATCGGTCGGGTCGGCGTGTTCAGTCTCTTCGTCGGGGAAGGTCAGCGTCGTCACCCGTCGGCCTCCTCGGTTTCGGCCATGTCGGTTTCCGAGTGGTCGCTTTCGACGTCAGCGATCGCGTCCTCGTCGTCGCGCGAAGTGAGTGCCGAAACACGCTCGTCGGTGAGGCGTTCGTACTCGGCGGTGATGGCGCGTACCTGCTCGGCATCCACGATCAGCCGCAGGACGGGCGAGATTTCGGCGCGATCCGTGCCGACGGGATGCAGCACCCGCAACTTGTTCAGCATCTTGTGCCACGACGAGTTGAGGCGGCTGAGGAAGTCTTTCTCGTCACGGTCGGGCGTGCGGTACACCGTCAACTGTTCGAAGATCTCGTTCTGGCCCACGATGACCCGTCCGCGCCCTTCTTCGCTGAGCAGCGTCTGCCGGAGAGCGAGAAGCATCGCCGTGTCGAGGAAGGTCAGCCGCTCCGACCGCACAGCTTTCGGAGCCTCTTCTGCGGGGGCGTTCCGTACGAACGCGAACTCGTTGTCGCGGTCGATGACCAGTTCGAGGAACAGATCGGCCGCGCGCGAACGCAGGATGGCCTCGTCGCTGAGCAGCACCGACCACAGTTGCGGTTCCCGCGCACCGGACAGGTACGGCCCGCGAACCAGCCGCAGCAGGACACGACGCGTGCGGTCGGGTAGCCCGCCGGTGTCGCCGACCCAGAGCTCGCTCGATGGTGCGGACTCTGCGGCATCCGTGATCTCGGCGGCGGTCATGAGATCCTCCCGGTGAAGCGATGCGTGGAGACGACGGCCGTGCGAGTCACTCCGTCGAGGCCGCGCCAGGTGAGGGATTCGTCGTCGTCGTCGACCGTCCCCTGCTCGGCCGCGAGTGCCAGCAACCCGACCACACTGCCGACTCCCTGCGAAGCGGGGAAGCGTGCGAGCACCTCGGCAACGGTGCAGGTCTCCGTCTCTGACAGCATCGCGTTGACGTCGCGGGTGAGCTCGTCGAAGTCGATCTCAGTCTCGCGTGCGAGCGCACGCAGCTCCTCGAGATCGGCAACCGCGGGCGCGTGGTGTTCCAGCGGCTCGAGGGAGACGAACTCGGACGGATCGTGAAGATCGACGATTCCGGCACTCGCCAGGGTAACGGCTGAAAGGTCGAGCTGGAGTCGTGTGGGATGCCACGGCTTGACGCGCTCCGAAGCGGAGACGCCGGCGTGCATCGCCTCGCGGAGCAGGCCGCGCAATACGCGGTCGCGCTGGTAATCCTGCGACTGGACATAGCGTCGCAGGGCCCGGGCGAAGAGGGTGATGACGTCGTGGATCTCGGCGCTGCGCTCCTTGAGCGTCGAGAGGAATGTACGGAGGGCTTGTCGCTCATCACGCGTGAGTTCGCGTGCGAAGTCGCGGTCGAGCACTCGACGGATATCTGACTCGAACGCGGCGCTCAGCGCGGGATCGAGCACAAGCTGAGAGAACGCGGAGAAACTGCGCCCGGCGTCGGAGTCGGCGATGTGGTCGATACCGAGGAACACCTCGTCGATGACGGCGGCTTGTGACCCTTCGGACTCAACGATCTGCGCGCGAAGGGCGGTGTTGAGCGTCTCGAACTCGCCGCGGACACGAGCGAAATCGTCCGGGACGTCGGCTGCCTGCGCGAGCATATCCCGCAGCCGCTCGAGCGCCCGGTCGGGGTCGAGGGTGCCTTCGTCGCCCGCGCGCAGGGCCTTGATTCGTCGGTCGATGGCGTCCTTCTCGTCTTCGAGGAGGGAGATGCGCGTGGCCGCGTCGGGATCGGTGTCGATCGCAAGGCGCCGCACGAGGGCGGCGATGCTCGCCAGCCGCGACTCGGTGGCCGCGGAGCGAGGAGCGGCGCGCGCCTGCAGGAACCGGATGGCGGCGATCGCGTCGGGCGAGAGCTCGAGCGTCTCGCCGCGCGCGTCTGCGGACGGGCGGCGGATGAGAAAGCCCGACGATCGCCAATGCGCGCAGTATCCCTGCCCGGAGAGCGGGAGGCTCATGCCCTGTGCGCGCAGCTGCTCGAGATCGACGTCGAGTCGCTCGTAGAGCTCTTCGGCGTCGCGCCGGCGTGTCTGTCCGGCGAGGTGAGTGCCCAGCAAGCCCGCGATCACGGGGGCGAGGTCTGCGCGGATGAGCTGCCAGGCGACGTCACGCCTCATCAGCGCCGCGAACTCGAGCACCGGGGCGACGGAAGACATGGCCACATTCTCCCTTAGGCCTCTGACATCGCAGAGAGGGGGTAGCGCTGCGCCTCGACGACGCCCGGCAGGGCAGTGGCAACGCACCCCTTACCCAGAACTCGTACTGAGAGACGAACTTCCGCCACCCGCAGCCCAGCCGCCACAACCTCGGTCATCCGCACAGTCTCAGTCGGCGCACCCGGCTGAGAACGCCCGTGGATTGCGTCAGAAGTTGTGCGGATCACGGAGGATGTGCGGTTCACCGTGGCGTAGGAGCGAAGTGCTTCTTTCCGGCAGATCGTGTCATGGAATGGATGCCACGCGTGGGGAACTGGAATCTTTCGCGGCGCGATCGGATGCGCGAGTGTGGTCCAATGACCCGATACTCCCGTCCGTTCCATGCTTTTCCCGGTCCAATCACCTCCGATTGGAGTCTCGCTGAGCTTCTGGAGTGGATCGGCGCGGACGACGACCGCTGTCACGACGACCGGCTGCGGGGACTCCTGGAGGCCATCGACCCCGGCCCCCAGGTCGGCTCGGGCGCGGTCGTCGTGCTGGTCCGGTCACTCGCCGCGCGCGTCGTGGCCGACCCCGCGCTGGGCGCGGTGAGGATCCAGGATGCCCTCGGGCTCCCGGAGGCGGTCGGCGACCCGGAGCGGCTTCTCGTCACCGTCTGAAAGTTGCGGTCGGGGGTCGCTCGCCGTGCGTCGCCGTCTCGCGCGGCAGCCGCCCGCGATGTCGGAGGCCCTTCGTAGTGTCGGAGCATGGCATCGCTCGCACTTCCCCGACGCCGGTCGTCCACGACCGACGCGGGGCGAGACGTGCCTTGGTACAGCGACGATGACCTTCAGGCGGACGCCGACACGGCCTGGGCCGTCGGTGTCGGTCTCCTCGACGGTGACGAGCGTGAGTCGTGGATGGCCGAGGACGACGCGACGCCGGACGGAGGGGCGGACGCGCTGGCGGGCACGATGAGCGCTCTCGCCGCGCGCTCGCAGGACCGTCACCGCGCGGCGGCGGCGGAGTCGGCGCTGATCCGTCGCCTCGTAGACGCTGCTCGCGCGGATCCGACGCCGTGGGTCGGTGAGGACCCGACCCTCGACCCGGCGTGGATCGATGTGCGGGGCCGGACCGTCGCCGCTGTCCGGCGCGATCGGCACGATATGGCCGAACGAGCCGTCGTCGCCGAGATCGCGGTGCGCCTGCGCATGTCGGAGCAGGCGATCCGTGCGCGTGCCGCCGAGACCGAGATCCTGCAGCGGAGATGCCCGAACCTGTGGCGGGCTTTCGCCGACGGCAACGTCTCCGAGCGGCACGCCGCCGAGACGGCTCGGCTCGCCGCGTCGCTGCCGAACGATTCGGCATCCTGGGCGGAGTTCGACACGGGCGTTGTCGATCGCGCGCTCCGGCTCACGCCGGCGCGGTTCGTCACATCCGCGCGTGCGCTGCGGGAGCGGGTGCACCCGGAGTCGCGCGAAACGCGGCATCGTCGCGCGGCCCAGGATCGTGGGGTCTGGCTCACCCCCGAGCTCGACGGCATGGCGATCCTCACGGCGTTCCTCCCGGCCGCTCAGGCGTCGCAGGTGATCGCGCGCGTCGACCGAGCGGCTCGTCACCTCCGTACCCGGGGCGACGAGGAACGGACCCTCGCGCAACTCCGGGCTGACGCGTTCGCCGATCTGATGGCTGCCGGGTTCGCAGGTCCCGGCAACGACGGAGAGCGCCGTCAGAATCGCGCGGCCGTCGTGGTGACGGTGCCGGCGCTCACCCTTCTCGGAGCTGACGACGCACCCGCGACCCTCGACGGCTACGGTCCGATCGACCTCGACACCGCGCGGCGCCTGGCGGGCGAGGCGACGTCGTGGATCCGCGTGCTGACGCACCCCGTGACGGGCGTGCCCCTCGCGCTCGACCGGACGCGGTACCGCGTACCGACGGCCTTGCGCCGCTGGCTCGGGATCACGTCACCGACGTGCATCTTCCCTGGGTGCGGCCGCGCGGCGCGCGACTGCGACCTCGACCACCTGCGGGCGTGGGCGGAGGGCGGCCCCACCGACGACGACAACCTCGCGCCTGAGTGCCGACATCACCACCGGATCCGACACGAGACGCGGTGGAGCCCCGCCGTCGCCCCCGGCGGCGAGTATCGGTGGATCTCTCCGCTCGGTCGGGACGTGGATGCCGATCCGCCGCCGTTCTAGCCGGCGAGGTATCGTGCGGTGCCGGGGGTCCCGCGCGCTCGTCACGCCTCCGCCGGCAGCGCCACCTTCGCCTTCGCCCACGAGCGTCCGCGGGTGTCCTTGAGGATGTCGTACTCGACGTCGACGTGCGGCTCGATCGCGCTGTACTTGTCGTTCGGGGCGCCGATGACGAGCTGGAACCCGAGGCCGCGCCACGCGCCGATCGCGCGCTTGGTGAAGTGCGCGTCGGCTTTGATGAGCGCCTCGTCGAGGAACACCGGGGCGTAGCGCGGGCGCTCGGCGCCGGCATCCCCGAGCTGGTAGCGCAGAGCCGCACCGACGATGAACGCGATGAGCTCCTGAGACTCGCCGCCGGACTTCTCGCCGATGTGGTCGTACAGGGCCACGTGCTCGCCGGTCGCAGCACGGAAGCGCTCGGCGCTCACCCGCACATGATTGCGGACGTCGACGAGGTCGGCGAAGTCGGGCGCGGTGGGCCGGATGCGGTCGATGAGTCGCGACATCCGGCCGTACACGGCCTCGCGCTCCTCGTCGGTCGAGGCGGCGTCGATCGCCGCGCGCACGTCGCGCAGCTCGCGGCGGAATCGCCGCCGCACCTCGGACTGGCTCTCGCGCGGCACGATCTGCAGACGGTGCTCGTCGTCGTAGAACGGCAGGTCGCGCATGATGTCGTTGATCGGCGCGATGCGGTCGCGGATCTCGCGCAGCGCGCGCGTGAGCGACGCGTCGAGGTTCGTGAGGTCGTTGCCGGAGAGCCGCAGCAGGCTGTCGCGCCACTCCGCCTCGAGCTCGTGCAGTCCGCTGGCTTCGAGGTCGGCGAGGATACGCTCGAAGTCGCCGAGCGACTCGTCGGGGTCGGCGAGCAGGTTCGGGCTCGGCCACCGGTCGAGGAACGCCGTGAGCGTGCGGCGCAGGCTCTCGCGCTGCTCGCTCCAGGTCTCCTGCGCTGCGCGCTGGTCCTCCAGCAGCCGCTTGGACGCGGATTCGAGAGCGGTGTCGAACCGGGCGAGGAGTTGCGAAGACGAGGCGTCGCCCGACGGTGCGACGAACAGCGCGTCGAGGTACGCGGCCTCGTCGTCGGTGAGCGTCAGCCCCGCGTCCTCGGCATCCTCGAGCCGGACGTGCGCGGCATCCACCTCGTCCGTCACCTCGGCCCAGCGGGCGGCGAGACGCTGCTGCTCGGTCTTGGCGCTGCCGATCTCCTCCCGCAGCCGCGCGGCGCGGGCGCGCGTGCCCGAGATCTGCTCCTGCAGCTCGGCGATCCGGGGGTTGCCGGCGGTGATCTCGGTGAGCGTCTCCGTCCAGCGCTCGATCTCACGATCGACGGATGCCGTGTCCACCTGGTCCCACGTGAGGTCGGCGATCCTCTCGAGGGCGCTGCGGCGATCGTCGAACGCGTCGAGGGCTGCGGCGGCCTCGTCGACGGCGGCCTTCGCCCGGTCCAGGTCACGGCGGACGCCCACGATCTCGTCCCCGAGTTCGGTGAGTCGGACCCGGCTGGAGAACCCGAGGATGCTCTGACGGACGGAGCCGCCGTGCGCACCGCGCGATCCCTGGCTCGTCTGGCCGGCGATCGTCAGCGCCATCCGGTGCCGGGAAAGGTCGGAGACACTGTCCACGCACACGAACGCGAACTGCTGCTCGAGGCGGTCCTGCAGCCAGCCGGTGAAGGGGGAGGGGCGGTAGTCCAGGCGGCCGGGGAGCGTCGCGGGGTCGAGGCCGGGCGCTCGGAAGCCT
>NZ_BADA01000148.1 GCF_000333395.1 Microbacterium sp. B19 | reverse complement strand
TCCGCGGTGCGGGCCGCGCCCGCGGATCCCGCGACGGCGCGGGGCTCGGACTCGCCATCGTCGTGTCGATCGCGCGGGCGCACGGCGGGCTCCTCGAGCTGTGGCCGCGCGAGGACGGCGGGCTGCGTGCCCGCCTGCACCTCCCCCGTCGACTGCCGGTCACAGCCGCGCGATGAGCCTCACGGCCAGGACGAGCACGGTCCCCACGAGCGCTCCCGCGGTGTTGGCGACGATGTCGGCGACGTCGGGGACACGACCCGGGATGACCGTCTGAGCGATCTCGACGCCGCACGAGATCGCGAACCCCACCCCCACGGATGCCGGCACCCAGCGGAGCGGAAGCAGCGCGGCGATCGCGGCACCCAGCGGGACGAAGATCGCGATGTTCAGCGCTCGATCCGCGTCCCCGCCGAGCAGGAAGTCGGCCCACCGCGTCGGCAGCAGAGCGACGGCGTCGAGTGCCCACGAGCGTGCGGGCCAGGCCCACGACCGCGGCGCCAGGGTGAGCCCGGCGACCGCGGCGACGGCGAAGGTGGCGGCGAGAATGCGACCGGCGGTGAACGTCGGAGCGGGACGGGCGGACATCGGGCCTCCAGGGATCGGGAGACTCCATCGGACCGCGCGCGACGTTGTCCGGGCGTCTGCACGAACCGATACGTCCGCGATATGCGGTCGGGCG
Source organism: Microbacterium sp. B19 (assembly GCF_000333395.1). Classification (GTDB taxonomy): domain Bacteria; phylum Actinomycetota; class Actinomycetes; order Actinomycetales; family Microbacteriaceae; genus Microbacterium. The sequence goes on along the minus strand of NZ_BADA01000148.1, from coordinate 10,355 downwards.
GGCGACCCGGCGGTGCGAGGATGGAGCGTGACGATCCGCCGCGCAGCCGTTCTCGCCCTGCTCCTCGATGTCGTGCTCGTGGTGGTGTTCGCCGCCATCGGGCGGGCGACCCACGACGGCGACATCCTCGGCCCGGGTGGATCGGGCCTCGCCACGACCGCGTGGCCGTTCCTCGCGGGGCTGCTGATCGGTTGGATCGTGAGCCGAGGCTGGCGGCGCCCCGCCGCCCCGCTGCGCACCGGGCTGCCGGTGTGGGCCGTCACGCTCGTCGCCGGAATGCTGCTCCGGGCGCTGAGCGGTCAGGGCGTGGCTTTGGCGTTCGTCATCGTCGCGGGGATCACCCTGCTGCTGTTCCTCGTCGGGTGGCGCGCGATCGCGGCGCTCGTCGCGCGCGTGCGGGTCAGTCGATCAGCGTGACGTCGACCTGGATCTCCGCCGCGAGACCCTGAAGGTCCTCCACCAGCTCGTCGACCCCGCCGCCCTCGGCCAGCGTCGCGGTGACCGACGCCTCGAACAGGCGACCGCCCGCCATCGCGGCATCCGTCGTCTCGGTCGACATCCGCGCGATGCTGGCGCCGCGGGCGCTCAGCGCGCCGGTGATCTCCCGCACGATCCCGGGACGGTCGTTGCCCATGACCGTCAAGGCGACGGTGCGGGCCGGGTTGGCCGTCGCGGGTGCCGGACCGTGCACCGTGACGCGCAGCGTGCCGGCCGCGGCTTCGAGCGCGGCCCGGAGGTCGTCGGCGCGCTCGGGCGCCACCGACACCTCCACGATTCCGGCGAAGGCGCCGGCCAGTTCCGCGAGCTCGCTCGTCTCCCAGTTGCCGCCGTGCGCGTCGACGATGTCGGCGAGGGATGCCACGAGCCCGGCGCGGTCGTCGCCCACCACGGTGATCACGAGAGTCGTCATGCTCGAAAGCGTAGCCACCGCGCCGCTGGTAGCGTGAGGGCTGGACCAGAGGGAGGGGGCACGGGATGATCGCGTCGTTCCTCAGCGCCCTGAACCTCCTGCTCGTCGCCACGGAGCTCGCGCTCGTCCCCGACGGCGGTTCGTCACCCGCCCCGCTGCTGGCCCTCGCGCTGGCCGCCGCGGTCGTGCTGACCGTCGCGATCGCCGTCGTGGTGTTCCGGCTCCTGTCCGGCTCGCCGCCGACCATGGCGACGCGCCCCATCGATCCTTCCGCTCCGCTCGCGCAGAGCGATCCCGACGCCGCAGGCCACCCGCGCCCGCGAGCTCCCGGACGCGCGGCCGCGGCCGCGTAGCACGCCCCCGCGCCCTCGACGGCGCCGCGGCGGCACCCCTTCGTGGCCGATCACGCCCTGATCGCTCCCACGAACGGACATTCCTTGGACTTCTTCGCCCTGCCGCCGCTCGCGGCCCTGCTCGACCTGACCACCCAGGGCCTCCTGGCCCTCACCTCTCTCCTCTCCCCGCTCGCGGCTGCCGCGGCGGCCGCGCTCGCCGTGGTGCTCGTGACCCTCGTCGTCCGCGCCGTGCTCATCCCCGTCGGGGTGTCCCAGGCCCGGGCGGAACGGGACCGCGCGCGGCTCGCCCCGCGCCTTCGCGTGCTGCGCGAACGCTGGGGCAAAAACCCCGAACGACTCCAGCGCGAGACCCTGCAGCTGTATCGCGATGCGGGCGTCTCCCCGTTCGCGGGATGCCTCCCCGTCCTCGCGCAGGCACCCGTGGTCGGCCTGCTGTACGCCGTGTTCCTGCACCCGACGGTGGCAGGACACGCCAACGCCCTGCTCACCGAGCAGCTCGCCGGCGTCCCGCTCGGCACGAGCCTCCTCGCCGCCGTCACGGGAGGGAGCGCGGATGCCACGACCGTGCTGCTCCTCGGGATCCTCGTCGCCGTGATCGCCGGCGCGGGCGAGCTCACGCGGCGCTTCCTGCGCCCGCCGTTCGATCCGGCGACCCCGCGCGCGGTCGTCGTGATGACGGCCGTGCTCCCCTTCACCACCGCCGTCGTCGCGCTGTTCGTCCCGCTCGCCGCGGGGCTCTACCTCGCCGTCACGACCCTCTGGACGTTCGGGCAGCGTCTGATCCTGCGCCGGGTCTATCCGATCGACGACGGGCGGGCGGCATCCCACCGTCCCGCGTGAACGAGGTTGACCGCGGCCATGGCGAGCACGATCAGCGCCGCCCCGGCCGGGAACAGCATCGCCGTCTCGACCGACACCCGCTCCGCGACGGCACCGGTGATGGCAGACGACAGCGCCTGCGCGAGGGTCAGCGCCGAGGCGAGCACCGTCATCGTCGTGGCGGTACGCCCGGCCGGGGCACGGTGTCCCGCGAGGCTGAACAGCGTCACGAGCGACGGGCCCACCCCGACGCCCATGAGGCACAGCACCGCGGTCACGGTGACGACGGACCCGCCGACCGAGTACGCCCCCGCCGAGGCGAAGAGCAGGATCGCGAACGTCACGAGCCGCCACCGGAGCGAGAAGCGCGCGGGAAGCACCGCCACCGCGAGCGCGAGCACCGCCGAACCGACGCCCATCACGCCGTACAGCAGGGCGCCGGCTTCGGCGGCTCCGCGCGCTTCCATGAACGCGGTGAGCGAGGTGAGCGTCGAACCGAAGAACGCGCCCACGCCGACGACGGCGACGACGAGCATGAGAACCGGCGGCCGGAGCAGTTCGCGCGCGGGTGCCATCGCCCCGCGTTCGGCCGCCACGGGAACGACGCGACCCGTCGGGTGCAGCGCGAACGCCGTGACGAAGATGAGGCTGAGGACCGCAGCGGCGACGATCGGCGCCCACGGCGCGAGGACCGCGGCAAGCACCCCGACGACGAACGGGCCGATGACGAACGCGGTCTCGTCGGCGGCGGACTCGTACGCCATCGCGCGCGAGAACGTGCGCTCGCGCCGGTCGGGCGCGATCCGGTCGCCGATCAACGCCATCACGCGACTACGCGACATCGCCGCGGTCTGCGGGCCGGTGAGGCCGATCGCCACGGCGGCCGCGAGCACGAAGCCGTCACCGATCGGGGAGCCCACGACGATCGGGAAGAGCGCGAGCAGGATGCCATTGGCCAGGCCCGTGGGAACGAGCACTCGCGACTGCCCGAACCGGTCGGCGAGGTCACCCAGGATCGGACCCGCCACGACGACGCCGATGCCGACGGCGGCCGACGTGAGTCCCCCGAGCGCGACGGAACCGCGCACCGCGACGACGAGCGCCAGCACGCCGACTGTCATCATCGCGAACGGGAGTCGCGCGACGAACGCGACGGGGAAGAACCAGAACCCCGTGTGGTGGATCAGCGAGCGGTGCGCGACGGTCGGGGCAGGGTGGTGCATGAGGATCTCCGGGGCAGGGGGCGGTGCCGCCTTGCCGGTCCGGTAGGTAGATGCACGAGGTGCGGCGGGCGAACCCGCCCCTTCATTCTACAGACGGATCCCGCGTTGCAGCGGGGATACTACTGGATCGCGTCTGCGATCACGAGCGACTTGCGACCACACTTCTTGGAAAGACGCTCATGCTGCTCCGAGTGACGGCCAGGAATGCTGGGGACGCTACCCATTCGGGTACGCAGTTCATCCACCTGGGGGGGACCAATGGCATTCACGTCGAAAGCACGCCGCTTCAGCGCAGGCGGCATCATACTCGGACTAGTTATCTCTGGCCTATCGGTCGGCGGGGCCGCCGCGTCGGCAGATACCGACCTCAGCGACCGGGATTCGTTGATCGCTGCATAACTCGGCTCCTCTGATCTGTCCGCAGGCGAGCAGAGCGCACTCGTCGATGAGTGGGAGCAGGCCAAGGAATCCTTGAAGGCAAGCGTGCGTCTGAACGCCGGCGAACGGGACGTACAGCGCGTAACCTTGAGCAACGGCACGGTACTCGAGGTAGGAGTCGAACCGGTAGCATCCCAGACAGCCTCGGGCTCTGCCGCCCGCGCCTTGACGGGCAGCTACCGGATCTGGGGCAGCAACGGATTCGCCTACATGGAGTACTACGTCAGGTACGGCGCGTCCGGCAGCTACACCACCGTCGTGGGCGACCCATGGGGCCAGGTGATCAATACGTACGCTTTCACCACCTGGGAAGGAAAGTGGTTCACCATCCCCCGCCGCACTGAGAACGCTTCTGTCGGCGCTTGGGTGAAGGGGTGGTCGAAATTCACCTATCCCAATAACGTTGCTCAGCTCGAGGGCGGCGTCGAGGCCATCGTCAAGAACGGCAACCTCGTAACAGGCGTCTTCTGACCGTCACCGCGATCGCATCACAACCTCAAGGAGAACCAAATGACCACGTCGGCAACCGCTTTGGGACTGATCGGCCTTTTGTTCCCTCTCGTTCTGACGGGCCTTTCCGTGTGGTTCGCCGTGTGGGTAATTCTGACCCTGAAGCGAATAAAGGGAACGGTCGAAGAACTGCACTCGCGCCTCGGCCGCTGACGCAAGTATCGGAGGCGCACTCTCGTCCGCTCGAGGGTGCGCTTCCGCTGCTAAGCGACGAGCGCCGCGATCGCCGAGACCACAGACGCGAGCGCGAGCACCAGGGCGAGCGCGATGAGCACCGTGTGCACGATGAGGAACGGGGTCGGCTTGCCCGCGGCATCCCGCGCCCGGGGGTCTTTCGCGATCCGCGGATAGAACCGGGGCCACACGACCGCGTTGAAGACGGCGTTGGCGAAGAGCAGGACGATCAGCAGCGGTTCCACCCTGCGAGCCTACGCGGGGGTTCAGGTCGCGCAGGCGATGCAGCGTCGCGCGGTCGGCCGCGCCTCCAGGCGTGCGTCCGCGATGGGACGGCCGCACACCTCGCACACCCCGAAGGTGCCGGATGCCACGCGCTCCCGCGCGGCCTGGATCTCGTCCCGCTCCACGCGCGCCTCGCGCGCCAGGGCGTCGACGTGCGCCCACTCCCCCGACAGCGTCGACCCCTCGGGGTCGTGCTCGTCGTCGGCCGTGGCATCCGCCCGATCGTGCCGCAGGCTCTCGGCGTCGGCGGTCAGGTGCCGCAGACGCCGCTCGACGGCACGGTCGAGCTCGTCGAGGAGCGCGGTGGCTCGGGTGGCATCCATCCCTCGAACGTAGCGCGGGGCACCGACAGCGGGGCGGGGCTGGATCGGGGGCGGGCGAACCGCCACGATCGGTCCATGGCTGACTTCACCAAGCACTGGACCCCGCTGTCGGTGGCGTTCCTCGTGCTGTCGATCCTCGGGCTCGTCGGAACCTGGACCTTCAACGTCCTGGCCGTGGTGCAGATGGCGGATTTCCTCGGCGACCTCGTGACCAGCGGCCCGGCGGTGTCGTCGATCACCGTCGACCTGCTCGTCGTGGCCGTGGCCGGCAGCATCTTCCTGCTCGTGGAGGCTCGGCGCCTCGGCATGCGGCACGCGTGGCTGTACGTCGTCCTGTCCGGGCTGACCGCGTTCGCCTTCACGTTCCCGCTGTTCCTCGCGATGCGCGAACGGAAGCTGACGGCCCGGCGCTCGCTCGCACACTCCGCTCGCGCGGACGCGTGAGTCGCCAGGATTTGTCGCTTCGGCTGCGCCTCGGGCGACAAATCCTGGCACCTCACGCGGGTCGGCGTCAGCCCTTCAGGGCGGCGCGCAGGCCCTCGACGAGCGGCGTCGTCGGGTGGCCGATGACGCGGGCGAGGGTGCCGTCGGTCTGCGACAGCGCGCCGCGGGCGATCGCGTCGTCGATGCCGGCGACGAACGCCGCGGTCCCGGCATCCAGGCCCGCCTGCTGGAGACCGGCGGCGAGCTGCTCGACCGAGACCGGCTGGTACACGACCGCGCGTCCGAGGACCTCGGCGGCAGCCGCGGCGAGCTCGTCGTACGTCCAGGTGACGTCGCCGGCGAGCTCGAGCGTCTGGCCCGCGAGGTCGTCCGTGGTCAGGGCCACGGCGGCGGCTTCGGCGTAGTCGCGGCGGTTGGCGCTCGCGACCCGGCCGTCGCCGACGGCGGCGACGATGACGCCGGACTCCGCGGCGCGCGAGACGGAGTCGAGGTAGTTCTCGGTGTACCAGTTGTTGCGGAGGATCGTGGCATCCAGTCCCGACGCGGCGATCGCACGCTCGGTGGCGAGGTGGTCCGCGCCCAGGGCGTACTCGATCTCGTCGACGCGCGGCGCGCTGGTGTAGACGAGGCGCTCGATGCCCGCGGCCCGCGCGGCCTCGACGACGTTGCGGTGGCCGGTGGCCCGGTCGGGGTCGGTGCCCGAGATGAGCAGGACGCGGGTGACGCCCTCGAGCCCGGCGGTCAGGGTCTCGGGCCGGGAGTAGTCGAACTCGACGACACGGATGCCGCGGGCGGCGAGGTCGTCGGCCTTGGCGGGGGTGCGGACGCCCGCGACGATGTCGGATGCCGGGATCCCGCGCTCGAGCAGAGCGTCGAGGACGTGGCGTCCGAGGTGGCCGTTGGCGGCGGAGACGAGGAGGGTCATGGTGTGTCCTTTCGGTCGGTACGCCGAGACCAACGCGCGCATCCGAGACACATTCCGGAATGTCGGTACCCACTTTCGAGTTAGGTACTGGCGTGATGGTGAGTCTTGCGGAAATCCGGGCCGAGCGGCCGGAAGCTTTTTCGGACGGGTGCCCGACGCGCACGGTCCTCGACCACGTGATGGGCAAGTGGGGCGTGCTGGTCCTCGTCGCGCTCTCCGACGGCACCCAGCGGTGGGGCGAACTCCGCCGCAACATCTCGGGGATCAGCGAGAAGATGCTCGCGAGCACGCTGAAGACGCTGGAGGCCGACGGGCTCGTGCGGCGGACGGCCTATCCCGAGGTTCCGCCGCGCGTCGAGTACGCACTGACCGCGCTCGGGCGCGACCTGATGACGCGCATGCTCCCGCTGATGGACTGGGTGGCCGACAACGCGGCCTCCATGCTGGATCGGCCGGACTGAGCCCGACCGCACCGTACGCTCGATCCATGCGCCTCCCGCTGCGACTCCCGCGTGAAAGCCTGAGTTTCCGCGCCCCGCGCCGGGGGCCGTTCCTGCAGGTGGCCAAGACGGCGGTGGCGATGATCGCCGCGTGGGTCGTGGCCGACCTCCTCGTGCCGGGCCCGCCCCCGATCTTCGCCGCGATCGCCGCGGTCCTCGTCGTCCAGCCGAGCATCAACCAGTCGTTCACGCGCGCGGTCGAGCGCAGCGTCGGCGTGATCGTCGGCGTCGTGATCGCCTCGGTGCTCGGCATCTTCCTCGGCTCGCCGACGTGGGTCATCCTGCTCGCGGGCGCGGTGTCGCTCGTCGTGGCGTGGGCGCTTCGCATGTCGCCCGGCGCGACGAACCAGGTCGCGATCAGCGCGGTGCTGGTCCTGGCTCTGGGTACCGCGACACCGAACTACGCGCTCGACCGCGTCATCGAGACGGTGATCGGCGCGATCATCGGCATCCTGGTGAACACGGCCCTCGTCCCGCCCGTGCTCGTGCCCGATGCCCGGTCCAAGGTCGACATCCTGGGCCGCGAACTCGCGGCGGCCCTCGAGCGTCTCGCCGATGCCCTCGAGACGCCGCAGACGCGCGAGGCCCTCGAGGGCCTCCTGCTCGAGGCGCGCCTGCTTCGGCCGGTTCGGGATGCCGCGGCCGACGCGATCCGCGACGGCGCCGACTCGCTGTCCCTCAACCCCCGCAGCTCCCGCCACCGCGCCGACCTCGCCGAGATGCAGGCACGGCTCGATCGCTTCACCCCCGTCGTGACGCAGACCGTCGGGATGACGCGCGCCGTCTACGACGGATACACGTCCTCGATCGTCGAGGACCCGTCGGTGCGCGCGATCGCCGAGCAGCTGCACCGCGCCGCGCACGACGTGCGCCTCGATTTCAGCCTCGAGGCCGACACCGAGCGCGACCCGGTCGCCGAGGAACCCGCGCTCACGCGTCCGCTGCAGATCCGCACGCCGTCCCCCGAGCACTGGGTGCTCATCGGCTCGTTGCTGATGGACCTCCATCGCATTCACGAGACGCTGAGCGACGAGCCCGCGTGAACTCGGCGCCGACGACCCTCGCGCCCCGCAGCGCTGGTTGACTGGTCGGCATGGGTACCGCGATGTTCCCGTTGGGAGCCGTTCTCTTCCCGCACACGCCCCTCGCGCTGCGGATCTTCGAGGAGCGCTACCTCGTGATGCTCGGCATGCTGCTGGACGAGGTGGACCCGGAGTTCGGGGTCGTGCTGATCGAGCGGGGCGCCGAGACCGGCGGCGGAGACCAGCGTTTCACGCTCGGCACGATGGCGCGGCTCAGCCACGTCGTGCCGCAGGCCGGGCAGATGTCGATCGTCGCGCGCGGCGCCGAGCGGTTCGAGATCGTCGAATGGCTCGACGACGCCCCGTACCCGCGGGCCGAGGTCCGGGCCCTTCCCGAGCTGGAATGGAACGAGGCGTTGGAGCCCCTGCTCGACGAGGCCGAGGGCGTGGTCCGGCGAGTCCTCGGTCGTGCGCGGGAGTACGGCACCACCCGCTGGGATCCCGAGGTGGAGCTGTCGGACGAGCCGCTCGAGCGCGCCTGGCAGGTGGCCGCGATCGCCCCACTCGGCGAACTCGACCAGATGGAGCTGCTGCGTTCGGCCACGATGGGCGGGCTGCTGCGGGCCACGATCGACCTCACGCTCGCCGCGGAGCCCCTGCTCGGCGACCCGATCCCCGACGGCGTCATCGTGGTCGTGGACGATCCCGATGACGACGCCGAGGACGACGACTGAGCCGGTCGGGGTTCAGGGCTCCGGACCAGCTCAGGGCTCCGGGTCGGCGAGCTCCGGGTCGGCGAGCTCCGAGTCGGCGAGCTCCGGGTCGGCCACGAGCGCCTCGGGGATGAGCGTGTCGCCCGCGCCGAACCGGATGAAGCGGCCGATCGTCGCGGATTGCACGAGGGTCGCGGCGACCACCGCCGCGACGTCCGCGCGCCCGACCTCGCCCTTGCCCTGCGGCGCGGTCGTGATGCGCCCGGTCGGCGGGTCGAGCGTGAGCGTCCCGGGACCGAGGATCGTCCAGTCCAGGTCGCTCGCGCGCAGGTGGTCGTCGGCCGCGAGCTTGGCGTCGGCGTACGCGAAGAACGGATCGTCTTTCGGGATGCCGTGATCCGGCGTCGACCCGATCCACGAGACCATTACGAATCGACGGATGCCGGCCTTCGCCGCCGCGTCCACCGCGCGCTGCGCGGCATCCCGGTCGACCGCGTACGTGCGTTCTGCCGACCCGCCGCCCGCACCGGCCGACCACACCACGGCGTCGGCGCCGTCGAAGGCCTCGGCGAGCGCGTCGACGTCCGCCTTCTCGACGTCGAGCACGAGCGGCTTCCCGCCCGCGGCCTCCACGTCGGCGCGATGGTCCGGGTTGCGGACGATCGAGATCGCCTCGTCGCCGCGTTCGGCCAGGAGACCCGCGAGGTGCAGCGCGACCTTGCCGTGCCCACCGATGATCACGATGCGTTCCATGTCACTGACCTCCGACCTTCTCGACCGACATCTTCAGGACCACGCGGTCCGCGCGATCCGGCGGCGGCTGCTGCCCCGCGTTGCCGTAGCGCTGGCCGAGACGGACGTAGAACGCCCCCTCGGGATCGGGCACCTCGTCCACCAACCGTCCGCGTACCTCGATGTAGCGGTACGGCTGGTCGGGGTCGAAGACCATGAAGCTCATCGACGGGTTCGCCTGCAGGTTGCGGTACTTCTGGCGGGTCGTCGTGTGCGTGAAGAGCACGTGCTCGCCGTCGAACTCGAACCACATCGGGTTGACCTGGACCGTTCCGTCGGGGCGGACGGTGCCCAGGGCGCCGTAGTTCGGGTTCTCGAGCAGGTCGCGAAGCGCATCGGGGATCATGCGTGTCCTCTCGTCGGGTGTCGCTTCGCGAGCCTACGCACCCCCGCCGACACCGCGGCCGGGGTTGACGGGTCAGTCGACGTCGCCGTCGACGTACACCCAGCGCCCGCCGCGCCGGACGAACCGGCTCCGCTCCGCCAGCACGCCCCGGTCCGCGCCGCGCCGCCAGGACGCGCGGAACGTCACCGTCGCGGCATCCCCGTCCTCGCCCGCCTCCTCGACGACGAGTCCCTCCCACACCGTGCCGTCGTCGAGATCGACGTCGTCGGGGCGGGTCCGTGGATGCCACGTCCGCACGAGGTAGTCCGCGTCGCCGAGCGCGAACGCGGTGTACCGCGACCGCATGAGCCGTTCCGCCGAGGGCGCGGCCGCGCCGTCGAGGAGCGGCCCGCAGCACTCGCCGAACGCCGCGCGCCCGCACGGGCACGGCGCCGAGGCCGCCGGTCGAGGGGAGCGAACGCCGAAGGACACCCCGACACTCTAGGTTCCCGCACGGCATCACTACCCTGAGCACATGGCATCCCGTCCGGAAAAGCTCTCCTCTTCGACACGGCGTCCCTGTACTTTCGCGGCTT
>NZ_BADA01000149.1 GCF_000333395.1 Microbacterium sp. B19 | reverse complement strand
GGTCGTTCCTGCGGGCAGCGCCGCGCGCAGGCGCGCGAGCATGTCGGCCGACAGGTCGAGCGCCGTGACGCGCTTGCCGGTCCGCACGAGCGGCAGGGTGATGCGTCCGCTTCCGGCGGCGAGGTCGAGCACGTCGGGTCCGACGCGACGCGCGATCTCGAGCACCTCGCGGATCTCGGACCGGTCGGGGCCGACGAGGTCGTCGTAGAACCGGGCGCCGTCGCCGGCGTACACGTCGCCGGGCGCGGCGACGCACCCGGCGTCGGCCAGTTGACGGCGCACGGAATCGGTGAGCGGGGCGGTCATGGAACCTCTCTCTGGGGGGGGGTGCGGAAGTCGAGGGGGACACGCGCCCGGCGTCTCCCCCTCGACGGGTCAGGTGGCGATGGCGACCGTCGCGCCGATGATGGCGATGATGTAGCCGGCGTGCTCCCACCACTCCAGGGGCGCGTCGAGCTCGTCGAGCTCTTCGAAGCGAAGTGCGAGATCGTTGGACATGAGTCACCTCCTCGGGTGCATGAAGGGAGGGATGCCGGGAACCCGGCCTCCCGCGGATGGCTCAGGTGGCGGCCAGGGCGATGAATCCGAGGGCCACGCCGTAGCTGAAGCCGCGGAACCAGTCCCATCCGTCGTCGGGGGCGTCCAGTGCGTCGAGCTCGACGAAGTCGAGGGTGGAAGTCATGTGCAAGTCACCTCCTTCGGTGAGGCTGAGGGCTGACGCGGTGCGTCCGGGATGCTCAGGTCGCGATCGCGACGCCGATGCCGACGACCGTGAGTCCGGCCAGGACTCCCTGGTAGAAGCTCTCCCAGCTCGGTGCCTCCAGCGCATCCAGCTCCTCGAACTGCAGCGGAGGGCTCATCGTGAGACTCGTCATGTGTGTTCACCTCCCCCCGCGGGTGTCGACGTGTGCGTGGGGCGGAGGCGGGACGCCTCGGCGGGTGGGTTCGGGTCCCACCGCGCCCGATCGAGGACGTCCCGCACGTCGGGGGCCGAGAGGCCCGACAGCGCCGGCCCCCGACCGCCCCACCACCGCTCCGCCCGGATGGCCATGGCCTCCCGGGCCTCCGCGTCGGGTCGCGGAGCGAGCGGCAGTCCCCAGCGCGCGATGAGGGCGTCGATGCCGGCCGCCGGGGCGAGGGGAAGCCGCGCATCGCGGGTCGCCTCGCGCCAGAACGCCTCCAACGGCTCGGCCGACCCCCAGCGGGTGTCGCCGTCCTCGATGCGCTGCCACACGCGGGAGACGACCGAGGCCGTCGCCCGCATCTTCGTCGTTCGGGCGACGAAGGAGACCTCGTTGGCGAGATACCAGTGGCGGGGACTGAAGGGCGCACGCCCGCGCAGGGCGGCGCTGCGCTGCGTCGCCGCGCTGAGACGCGCGATCCGCAGGCGGGACGCCAGCGTCAGGGCGCTGTGACCCGCGGCCAGCAGAGCGCGCGCGATCGTGACGGCGTGCGCGTGCGCGCGGGGGTGGGCGCGGTCGGCGGTGCTGACCCCCGCGAGACGCAGGAGGGCCTCGAGGCATCCCGCGCGGACGTCGGCGGCGTCGAGCGTGGCGTAGTGCGTCGCGTCGAGGACGGCGTACCGCGGCCTCACCGCTTCGCCGACGAAGACCCGCGCGCCCGCGCTCGTGCGGACGATCGCGACGGCGTTGGTCTCCGCCGAGGTGCCCACGGTCGTCGGGACGGCGACGACCTCGATCGGCGGGTTCGCGGGCGCGGGCAGTGGCACGACCGCCACGCCCTCGGCCCGTTGGAGCGCCCACGCCACGGTCGCGGGGCCCAGGGCGGCGACGGCGACCGCGTCGAGGACCGTTCCCCCACCGACGGCCACCACCGACTCCGCCCCCGCGTCGGACAGGCGGTCGGCGAGAGCGACGACCGTCCCGGCATCCACCGTTCCGACGACGAGCGGCACGACCGCAACGGCACGCGCGAGGCCCTCGGCCCGCGGCGCCAGGCGCGCGTCGACGACGACCAGGGTCCGGCGTCCGGTCGTCACGCGCGCGCACACGGCGCGGGCGATGCCCGACCCCGCGACGAGCGTCGACCTCCCGCGGCGCGGGACGGCGCTCACGCGGCCGCCTCCGTCACGCGGGCGAGCCCCGCGCGGATCGCTGCGTCGAGCTCGGCGAACGCGGCGTCGTCGTACCCGTAGCCCGGGATGAGTTGGATGCCATCGACCCCCGGATGCACGATCGCACCGGCCGCGGCGATGGCGGCGACGGCATCCGGGATCCGTTCGGGCGAGAGCCGCGCGCCGTCGCCGCCGGTCAGGGCCACGGCCAGGAACGCGCCGCGGCCGCGGACCTCGACGGCGAGCCCGTCGCGGACCAGCGCGTCGGCGAGCTCCCGGGCGCCCACGCCCACGCGGGTGGCGGCGGCGAGGATCGCCGGCCGTCGGTATTCGTCGACCGCGGCGAGGATCGCCGCCGCGACCGCGGGCGTTCCGGCCTGGGTCTCGCCGTGGACGAACGTCGCGCGCCGGCCGGCGAACGCCGAGACGACACGGGGACCGACGAGCACCGCCGCGGCACCGAGCGCGCCGTTGGTCAGGGCCTTGGACAGCACCAGCAGATCCGGCGACCGCGACCACTCTCCCGACGCGAACAGCGGGCCAGTGCGCCCGAAACCCGTGGCCACCTCGTCGGCGACGAGGAGGAAGCCGTGTTCGTCGCGCGCGTCCAGCGCCGCCTCGACGAACGCCTCCGCGACGGGGTGCGCTCCCGTACCGAGGACGGGCTCGATCACGACCGCCGCCACGCGGGCGCCCTCGCGCCGCAGCAGGGCGGTGAGCTCCCCCGGGTCGGCGGCGTCGACGTGCCGCACCGCCCGGCGATCGAGCGCGTAAGCCGCCTGGCCGAGGGCGTCACCGCTCAGCGCGTGGCTGCCATACATGGTGCCGTGGTAGCTGCCGCGAAGCCCGACCACGAGCGTGCGGGCGGGTTCGCCCGACTCGATGTGGAACTGCCGCGCGAGCTTCATCACGGCGTCGTTGGCCGCGCCGCCCGAGGTCGAGAAGATGACGCGGCGATAGCGCTCGACCCCGGCCAGGTCGATCAGCGCCGCGGCGGCTTCCTGCGCCGGCCGATGCACGCCGCGGAAGAGGGTGAGGTACGACGCCTCGTGCAGGGCGCCGGCGACCGCCTCCGCGATCCCGGGGTGACCGTAGCCGAGCGGGACGTTCCACAGTCCGCTGGTGGCGCAGAGCCGGTCGGATCCGTCGGCGAACCGCACGCGGTGCCCGCGCGCCGAGACCGCGACACGGTCCGGGGCGACCGCGAGGTCCGCGGGCGACATCGCCGACCAGACGGGCGTCACGCCCCCGCCCCGACGGCCACGGAATCGGCCGCCGCCGGTACGCCCGGTCGCACGCCCAGCAACCGCTCCGCTTCGGCGCACAGCGCTCGCGCGGCCTCGGCGGACAGCCGCTCGGTGCGGGCGAGACGATCCGCCGCCGCGGTCGCATCGGCGGACGCCTGCAGTGTCGCGACGACACGGACGGTCTGCTCGGGCAGACGCTGACGCCGGCGCGTGCGGAGGTCGACGAGCAGGACGCCGTCGGGCGTCCGCACGAGGAACGGGCCGTCGGCACGGGCGACCCCGCCGCCGTCCTGACCCTCGTCGGGGGCCGCCGACCAGCCGAACCCGTCGATCCGGGAATCGGAAGCCTCGAGCCTGAGGACCCCCGCGAGTTCGGCGGCGTGCACGAAGCGTCCGAGCCACGGTCGGGCGGAGAGGTCGCGGGTCAGGTCGGCGGGCGCGACGATACCGGCCAGGGCCTCCCACCGGGAACACTGCGACGCGAGCACGCCCGCGAGGTCGTCCGCGAGGCCGAGCACCGCACCCTGCGCACCCGCGGTCAGGTGCCCGTCGGCGTGCACGTGCAGGGCTCGCGGGGCGGTGGACGCGAACGGATCGTCGAACACGTCGGCATCCGCGAGACGAAGCCGCGGGTCGGTCATCGGCGACGTGAAGACACCGGCGGCGCGCGCGAGGTCGGCGTCGGCGAGGAACGCCCGCCACCCGTCGGCGTCGAGGAAGCGCATCGCCGTCGGCCCGACGAGTTCGACGTACGCGGCCGCGGCATAGTGCTGAAGCTCGACCGCGTGCCCGGCCACGTGGAGGACATCGCCGACCTCGTCGAAGGCGCCGTCGAAGCGGACGACGTGCGCCGCGGACTCGATGGCGGTGTCGGACGGGACGAGCAGGACATCGTCCCCCGTCACCGCCGCGGCCGCCGGCTCGACGGGCGCGCCCGGTGCGCAGAACACCGCCCGCCGGAACGACGCGTGGCGCCCCGTGATCCATTCGCCGATGATCCGCGCGTCTCGCGCGTCGACTGCCCCTCGTGTCACCGACACATCCCCCTCGCTCCTGCTCCGCGCACTTCCGGAGCGCGGAGGCCCTCCGCGAAGCGGGGGACCGAGAGAAAATGTATACATGCACTCGTGCGAGTGCCAGGGGGCGAACGACCGAATCACCCGGCCGCTTCGACGCGATCACCAGCGCGTGTGGCGAGCGTCACATTCGACCGGAAATGAGGCCGGAAATGAGGGATGCCACGACCCCGAGGCCGTGGCATCCCTCCCGCTCCGTCAGACGAGCGACTCCCGCCACGACGCGTGCAGCTGCGCGAACTTGCCGGTGCCGGCGATCAGCGCGGCCGGGGTGTCGTCCTCGATGATGCGGCCGTGCTCCATCACGAGCACCCGGTCGGCGATCGCGACCGTCGACAGCCGGTGCGCGATGATGATCGCCGTGCGGTCGGCCAGCAGCGTCTGCAGGGCGTCCTGGATGAGCCGCTCGCTCGGGATGTCGAGCGACGCGGTCGCCTCGTCGAGGATGAGCACCGCGGGGTCGGCGAGGAACGCGCGGGCGAACGAGATCAGCTGGCGCTGACCCGCCGACACGCGTCCGCCGCGCTTGTTCACGTCGGTGTCGTACCCGTCGGGCAGCTTCTCGATGAACCCGTCGGCGCCCACGGCGCGGGCGGCCGCGCGGATCTCGTCCATCGTCGCGTCGGGCTTGCCGAGGGCGATGTTGTCGGCCACCGTTCCGCTGAACAGGTACGCCTCCTGCGTGACCATGACGATCGCGCGGCGCAGGTCCTTCGGGTGCAGACGGCGGAGGTCGACGTCGTCGAGGGTCACGGCCCCACGCGTGGGGTCGTAGAACCGCGACACGAGCTTCGCGAGCGTCGACTTGCCCGCACCGGTCGTGCCGACGAGCGCGATCGTCTGCCCCGCGGGGATGTCGAGCGTGAAGTTCGGCAGGATGACGCGGTCGTCGGAGTACCCGAACGTGACCTCGTCGAACCGCACGTGACCGCGGGCGCTCCAGAGGTCGACGGGGTCGGTCGGATCGGGAACCGTGGGCTCCTCCTCCAGCACGCCGGACACCTTCTCGAGCGCCGCCGTCGCCGACTGGTACGAGTTCAGGAAGAACGCGACCTCCTGCAGCGGGGCGAAGAAGTTCCGCACGTACAGCACCGCGGCCGCGAGCACACCGATCTCGAGCGCCCCGCCGATCACACGGCCGCCGCCCCACAGCAGCACCACGGCCACCGAGACGGAGGCCACCGCCATGAGGGCCGGCTCGAACGTTCCGAACAGCCGGATCGAGCGCATGTTGACGTCGCGGTACTGGCCCGCGAGGTCGCCGAACTCCTCGTCGTTGCGCGGTTCCTTCCGGAACGCCTTCACGGCGCGGATGCCGGTCATCGTCTCGACGAACTTGACGATCACCTGTGCGCTCACGACGCGCGACTCCCGGTAGACCACCTGCGAGCGGCGGTAGAACCAGCGCATCAGCAGGTAGAGCGGGATACCCATGACCGTCAGCACGAGCCCGGACTGCCAGTCGAGGAGGTACAGCGCGCCGAGCGTGAACAGCCCGTACAGCACGCCCGACACGAGCTCGTTGAGCCCGCCGTCGAGGAGCTCGCGGATCGTGTCGAGGTCGCTCGTCTGGCGCGAGATGATGCGGCCGGACGTGTACGACTCGTGGAACTCGAGGCTCAGTCGCTGGGTGTGGAGGAAGATGCGCTTGCGCAGGTCGAGCATGATCGCCTGCGTCAACCGCGCCGCCACGACGACGTACCAGCCGATCAGCACCGCCCCGCCGATCCCGGCGGTGAGGTAGATCGCGACGACGAGGATGGTCGGCATCCAGTCGTTGTTCTGGACCACCGCGGGCAGGGCCGTGTCGATCCCGATCGCGATCAGCGCGGGGCCGGCCACACGCAGCGCCGTCGAGACGACGAGCACCGAGGCGGCGAGCACGAGCTGCCAGCGCAGCGGCGACACGAGCGAGCCGAGCAGCCGCAGCGAACGCTGACGGATCGCGCGGCTCTCGTCGCGCGTGTAGTCCGAGCGGTCTTCGCCGCTCGTCCCGGTGACGGTGGTCGCGCTCATCGGGTCGCCTCCTTCGCGGGCTGGGATTCGTCGGTGGATGCCACACCCGAGCCGTCCGTGCGGAGGATCGGGATCGCGCCGGTCTGCGCCTCGCGCTCGGCCTCGGCCTCTTCCAGGCTCGAGATCACGTGCCGGTACGCCTCGCTCTCGCGCAGCAGGTCGGAGTGCGTGCCGACGGCGGTGATGCGGCCGTCCTGCAGCAGGGCGACGCGGTCGGCGAGGGTCACCGTCGAGGGACGGTGCGCGACGACGAGCGCCGTGGTCTCGCTCAGCACCTCGCGGAGCGCATCCTCCACGAGGGCCTCGGTGTCGACGTCGAGGGCCGACAGCGGGTCGTCGAGGACGAGCACGGCGGGGCGCGCCGCGACCGCGCGCGCGAGCGCGAGTCGCTGACGCTGGCCGCCGGACAGGCTCAGCCCCTCCTCGCCGATCACGGTGTCGAGACCGTCTGGGAGGTCGTGGACGAAGTGCGCCTGCGCGACCTGCAGCGCCTCGGTGAGCACCGCTTCGGCTTCGGGCGACCCCGGCTCGAGGTCCTCCCGGCCGAGCAGGACGTTCGCGCGGACGGTCTGCGAGAACAGCGTGGCGTCCTCGAAGGCCATGCCGACATGACGCCGGAGCTCGGCGAGCCGCAGCTCGCGCACGTCGACGCCGTCGAGCAGCACGCGGCCCCCCGTGACGTCGTACAGACGCCCCGGCAGCGTCGTGAGCGTCGTCTTGCCGGAACCGGTCAGGCCCACGAGCGCCATGGTCTCCCCCGGCCGCAGCGTCAGGTCGACGCCGTCGAGGAGGTCGGGCTCGGAGTCCGCGGCATCCTGGTACCGGAAATGCACTCCCTCGAGCACGAGCTCGCCGCGGGGCGCGGGAATCGTGCGCGGCTCGGCCGGGTCGACGATCGTGTTCTGCTCGTCGAACACCTCGAAGATGCGGTCGGTCGCGGTGCGCGCGTCGAGCAGGAACGAGAAGAGGAAGCCGATGGACTCCATCGGCCACCGCAGCACCGTCGCCATGGCGAAGAACGCCACGAGCTCGGCGACCTGCAGCTGACCGAGCTGCGTGAGCACGATGCCCGCGCCCAGGCACACCGCGAACGCGATGTCGGGCAGCAGCACGAGCCAGAACCAGATCCAGCCGACCGCGCGCGCCTTGCCGAGCTCGGTCTCGCGGAGGGACTCGGCCTGCCGCGTGAACTTCTGCAGCGCGTGCTTGCCGCGACCGAAGGCCTTCAGGACACGGATGCCGTGCACGCTCTCCTCGACCGAGGTCGCCAGGTCGC
This sequence comes from Microbacterium sp. B19, assembly GCF_000333395.1. Classification (GTDB taxonomy): domain Bacteria; phylum Actinomycetota; class Actinomycetes; order Actinomycetales; family Microbacteriaceae; genus Microbacterium. The sequence goes on along the minus strand of NZ_BADA01000149.1, from coordinate 3,529 downwards.
CCGCCTGGTCCTGGCTCTGCCGCGTGAGCGCGCCGTAGCGCTTCTCGAAGCGGTAGCCCGCGTACCACAGGGGCGCCGAGGCGATGAGGAACAGCGTCCCGAGCAGCCAGTGCCAGCGGAACAGCAGCACCGCACCGATCGCGATCGTGAGGATGTTGACGACCAGCAGGATGAGGCCGAACGCGAGCCAGCGGCGCAGCATGCTGATGTCCTGCATCATGCGCGACAGCAACTGCCCCGACTGCCAGCGGTCGTGGAACGCGACGGGCAGGCGCTGCAGACGCGAGTAGAACGACTGGCGCAGGTCGTACTCGACGCGGGTCGCGGGCGCCAGCACGAACCAGCGCCGGAGCCACACCATGCCCGCCTCTGCGAGCCCGAGGCCCAGGATGAGCACGGCACCCCACGCCAACTGCGCAGGGTCGCCGGAGGAGATCGGACCGGCGACGAGCTGCTCGAGGACGAGCGGGATGGCGAGTGCGAGCACGCTCGCGCCGAGCGCGCTGACGGCGCCGAGCACGAGCCGGGGAAGCACGGGCCGGGCGATCGGCAGCAGGCGCGCGAGGGAACGGAGCGTCGACAGCTGAGGGCGGTTTTCTGCGGTGGTCATGATCCTCGTGGGGTCGAAGCGACGCGCCGGATGGGCGCGGGAAGGGGATGCCAAGGGCCGGCGGAGTCCGCCGGGACGTGCGATGCGCGAGCGGTCGGAGCGCTACGGGCGCCGCGCGGCGACGACGGAGAAGGCGGCACGCACGACGGTGGAGTCGATCTGGTCCATGGCATCCTCCTCGTTCGGTGCGCAGCCGCAGAATTCAGGGGGGTGGCGCGGCAGCTTTCCAGGATATGCCTGAGAGTCAGCTGGGGGCAAGGATGGATTCTGCGGGCGACTGGCGCGGCGCGGGGTCCGGGCACGGGTCAGGCCGCGGCACAACCTCCGCGATCTGCACAGAGTCAGTGGCATCCGGCCCCATTCGGCTGAGGTTGCGCGGATCACTGAGGTTGCGCGGCGGGGTCAGGCCGCGGCTTCGCGCTCCAGCAACCGGCGCTTCACGTCGACGCCCCACGCGAAGCCGCCCATCGTCCCGTCGCCGCGCAGCACGCGGTGGCACGGCACGAAGAGCGCGGGCGCGTTGCGGGCGCAGATGGATGCCGCCGCGCGCACCGCCGCGGGCGAGCCCAGGGCCGTCGCGAATCCGGTGTAGGTCAGGGGTTCCCCCGGCCGGATGCTCCGCAGCGCAGCCCACCCCCGCTGCTGCAGCGGCGTGCCGAACTGCACGACCTCCACGTCGTCGATCGCGGCGAGGTCGCCGCCGTAGTACGCCACGACGGCCGCGGCCGCGCGCGTCTCGCCCGGCACGATCTCGGCGGGGCGGTGGGCCGGGCGCAGCCGGGCGAGCACGGCATCCGTGTCGTCCGTCCATCCGGCGACGAGCACCCGGTCGGCGTCGTCGGCGAGGATCGCGAACGGCCCGTCGGGGGTGTCGAGGAACTGGAGGGTCGCGGTGCTCACGGGGAGGGCTCGCTTTCGATCGAGGGGGTCGGGGTGCGCCACGCCTGCGTGACGGGCGCGGCGTACCAGTAGTGGGCCATCGCGTAGCTGCGCCACGGAGCCGCGCGTTCGGACCAGGCCGTGAAGCCGGCCGGATCGGACGGGAGCCCCAACGCCGCCGCGCCGGCGCGGGCGGCCACATCGCCCGGCAGGAGCACGTCGGGGTCGCCGGTCACCCGCATGCGGACGTAGTCGGCGGTCCACGGGCCGATCCCGCGCATCGCGAGGAGCCGCGCCCGCTGCTCGGCGCCGTCGTCGCCCGGGCCGAGCGGCAGCGAGCCGTCGGCGAGCGCGGCGGCGGCCTCGACGATCGCGCGGCGGCGCGCGGCGGGTCCGCGCAGGACGTCGAAGCCGTGTGCGGCGATGACCGCGGGGTCGGGGAAGAGCGTCATCGGGATGCCACCGATGTCGACGCGCTCGCCGAGCTCGGCCGACAGTCGCCCCTGCATGGTGCGCGCCGAGGCGACGCTGATCTGCTGGCCGATCATCGCGCGGAGCAGCATCTCGGCGGCATCCATCGCTCCGGGCACCCGCACGCCCGGAATCGCGGCGACCGCGGGGGCGAGCTCGGGATGCCGGGCGAGCGCCTCGTCGATCGCGAGCGGATCGGCGTCGAGGTCGAACAGACGCCGGACGCGCGCGATCAGGGTGCCGAGGTCGGCGAGGGCGGTGAGCCGCGCGCGCAGGCGCAGCCGGGAGTCGGCGTCGCGCCGCACCTCGAACCACGCGGGTCCGCCCGGCATCCGGATGACCCGCGCGAAGGAGGCGTCGCCGCCGACCTCGACGCCGGGGATCGCGTGCGCGCGCATCCAGCCGAAGAGACCGACGGTGTCGATGGGTCCGCGCGCGGGGAGCGCGAGGTCGATCTCGCCGACCGGAACGGTGCCCGAGGAGCGCGAGCGACGGGCGCGGAGGGCGGTCGGCGACAGGCCGAAGACCTCGCCGATCGTCTCGGTGAACTGCCGCACGCTCGAGAACCCCGCCGAGAACGCGACATCGGATGCCGGCAGGTCGGTGCCCACGAGGAGGGCGCGGGCCGTGTGGGCGCGCTGCGCCCGCGCGAGCGCGAGCGGCCCCGCGCCGAGTTCGGCGGTGAGCAGGCGGCCGAGGTGGCGGGAGGAGTAGCCGAGCCGCCGCGCGAGCCCGGGGACGCCCTCGCGATCGACGACGCCGTCGGCGATGAGACGCATCGCGCGCGCGGCGACGTCTCCGCGGACGTCCCACGCCGGGGACCCCGGCGCGGCCTCGGGCAGGCAGCGCTTGCACGCGCGGTAGCCCGCCTCGTGCGCCGCCGCCGAGGTCGCGTAGAACGTCACGTTCGCCTCTTTCGGCGTGCGAGCCGGGCAGCTCGGACGGCAGTAGATGCCGGTGGAGCGCACCGCCGTGACGAACTGCCCGTCGAAGCGCCGGTCGCGCGACTGGATCACGCGGTAGCGCTCGTCAAAGCCCCGAGCGTCGGCGGCGGTGAGGGTCATGGCATCCACCCTGCCATCCCCCACCGACATGCACCGGCGGAAATCGGACACGAGGGTGGCGACGACGTGGAGTGTCCAAGACACGCCGCGTCGGGTGGGGCCGATACGGCGTGTCTTGGACACTCACCGGGCGAAGGCGGGGCCCGGGCAGGGCGCCGACCCGCCCCCGCGTCAGGCGGTCGCCGCGGTCTCGCGCAGGATCACCAGGCCGCCCCAGATCGACAGGGCCAGCACCAGCACGACGAAGCCGAGGAACACCGGCACGAGCGGAAGGGCGAGGAGCGCGACGCCGACGGCGAGGGGCGGCACGGTCATGCCGGCGAACGCGAGGAGGAAGACGCCGGAGGTGATCTCGCCGCGGGTGCGAGGGTCGGCGAGCGACCCGGCCGTCGCGAGGGCTCCCCGGAAGAGGAGGCCGACGCCGGCTCCCGCGACGATGCCCCCGACGATGAAGAGCGGGCCGGAGGTCAGCAAGTCAGCGGCGCCGAGGCTCAGCATCCCGCGA
>NZ_BADA01000150.1 GCF_000333395.1 Microbacterium sp. B19 | reverse complement strand
AAGCTGCGCGTCCAGTCCGCCGACGGATCATAGGACACGGCCGCTCGGCCCGGTCCCCGTCGCCGTCCCGCGTAGACTGAGCGGGTGACTTACGTGATCGCCCTCCCGTGTGTCGATGTCAAAGACCGCGCCTGCATCGACGAATGCCCGGTCGACTGCATTTACGAGGGTGAACGCTCGCTCTACATCCACCCCGACGAGTGCGTCGACTGCGGTGCGTGCGAGCCCGTGTGCCCCGTCGAGGCCATCTACTACGAGGACGACCTCCCCGAAGAGTGGTCGGACTACTACAAGGCGAACGTCGAATTCTTCGACGACATCGGATCTCCCGGCGGTGCCGCCAAGGTCGGTGTGATCGCCAAGGATCACCCGGTCATCTCGGCGCTCCCTCCGCAGAGTCACTGACCCGTGGGCGTCGCCGACCTCGCCGACTACCCCTGGGATGCGGTCGCGCCGTACGCCGAGCGTGCCCGCCGTCACCCCGCGGGCATCGTCGACCTGTCGATCGGGTCGCCCGTCGATCCGACGCCCGCCGTCGTCGCCGAGGCCCTCGCCGCGGCGACCGACGCGCACGCGTACCCCCAGACCATGGGCACCCCCGCGTTGCGCGAGGCCATCGTCGACTGGTACGCCCGTCGACGCGGAGTCCCGGGACTCACCCCCGCGCACGTGCTCCCCACCGTCGGCTCGAAAGAGCTCGTCGCCCTGCTGCCGCTGCTCCTGGGCCTCGGTCCGGGTGACGCCGTGGTGCACCCGCGCGCCGCGTACCCGACGTACGAGGTCGGTGCCCGTCTCGTCGGCGCCGAGGCCGTGGCATCCGACGATCCGTCCGAGTGGCCGGAGAACACGCGCCTGGTCTGGATCAATTCGCCCGGCAACCCCGACGGTCGCGTCCTCTCGACCGACGAGCTCGTGGATGCCGTGACCCGGGCCCGCAAGCTGGGCGCGGTCCTCGCGTCCGACGAGTGCTACGCCGAACTGGGCTGGGATGCGCCGTGGGACACCGCGGGCGTACCGAGCGTGCTCGACCCGGCGGTCGTCGGCGACGACCTCACCGGCGTCCTGTCGGTGTATTCGCTCAGCAAGCAGTCGAACCTCGCCGGTTACCGCGCCGCGTTCCTCGCGGGCGACCCCGAGATCGTGGCGCGCCTGCTGACGGGCCGCAAGCACCTCGGCCTCATGCCTCCTGGTCCCGTGCAGCGCGCGATGACCGTTGCGCTGGGCGACGACGCGCACGTCGCCGAGCAGCGCGAGCGCTACGCCCGCCGTCGCGCCGTCCTCAAGCCCGCGGTGGAGGCGGCCGGCTTCCGCGTCGACCGCAGCGAGGGCGGCCTGTACCTGTGGGCGACGGAGGGCCGAGACGCCTGGGAGAGCGTGGGACGCCTCGCGGACCTCGGCATCCTGGTCGGTCCGGGGCATTTTCTACGGCGCGCACTTCCCGCAGCACGTGCGCTTCTCGCTGACCGCCACCGACCAGCGGATCGCTGCGGCCGCGGAACGTCTGGCTCCCTGAGCCCCAGGACAGTGGGATCCCTCCATCGGAAGGGGGCAT
>NZ_BADA01000151.1 GCF_000333395.1 Microbacterium sp. B19 | reverse complement strand
CCTCACGCGAAGGCGCAGCGCGCCTCAGCGGGCGCGACGCTCGCGGGCGGTGATGCGCAGACCGGAGGCGCGGAGGCGCCGCACCAACTCGCGGCCACCCACGTGCTCGGCGCCCGCGGCGATTAGGTCGGCGTGGCGCTCGTCGGGGACGTCGTAGTGGTCGAGATCGAACGCGCGGGCCGGGATGCCGGCCGCGGCGGCGAACGCGTGCAGTTCGTCGAGGTTCGCGTCGCTCACGAGATGCGCCCAAAGCCTGCCGTGCGCGGGCCACTGCGGGTCGTCGATGAGAATCGCCACTCCGCGATCCTACGGCCGACACGCGGTCCCGATGCTTTTGCCGGATGCCGCCGGGTGAGCTAAACTCGTCCTTTGGTGCGTCGTGTCCGCGCGATTGACGCGAGACCCCGTCGGCTTCGGTCGGCCGGATCGCACCGAGACTCAGGGCATGAAGCCCTCCCGACGTCATCAGACAACCGGAGCCGTGCGCTCCCGAACGAAACAGGTGTGAAGTGGTTTACGCAGTTGTGCGCGCCGGCGGCCGGCAGGAAAAGGTCGAGGTCGGCACGATCGTCGTGCTCGACCGCCAGGCGGCGAAGGTCGGCGAGAGCATCCAGCTGCCCGCCGTCCTGTTCGTCGACGGCGAGACGGTCACGACCGACGCCGACAAGCTCGCGAAGGTCTCGGTCACGGCCGAGGTCCTCGGTGAGGAGCGCGGTCCGAAGATCGTGATCCAGAAGTTCAAGAACAAGACCGGCTACAAGAAGCGCCAGGGCCACCGTCAGGACCTCACGCGCGTCAAGATCACCGGCATCAAGTAAGAGCCAGGAGACGCAGAGATGGCACACAAAAAGGGCGCAAGCTCCACCCGCAACGGTCGTGACTCCAACGCACAGCGCCTCGGCGTGAAGCGCTTCGGCGGCCAGGCCGTCAACGCCGGCGAGATCCTCGTCCGCCAGCGCGGCACGCACTTCCACCCCGGCGCCAACGTCGGCCGCGGTGGCGACGACACGCTGTTCGCCCTCGCTGCCGGCTCGGTCGAGTTCGGTCAGAAGGGCGGCCGCAAGGTCGTCAACATCGTCGCTGCCGCCGCGGAGTAATTCCGCAGCACACGGCGTTCCCGAGGGGGTGGGCACTGCGCCCGCCCCCTCGTCGTCTTTCCCGGGCACGACCCGCACCCCACGGGCGCACCCCGCACCCCACGGGCCCGAAGCGGCCCCGCCCTCACCCCCCGGCATCCGTCGAAAGGATTCTCATGGTCACCTTCGTCGACCGCGTCACCCTGCATCTGCGTGCGGGGAAGGGCGGCAACGGCTGCGTATCGGTGCGCCGTGAGAAGTTCAAGCCGCTGGCCGGCCCTGACGGCGGCAACGGCGGACACGGCGGCGACGTGGTGCTCGTCGCCGACCCCCAGGTGACCACGCTGCTGTCGTACCACCATTCGCCGCACCGCTCGGCGGGCAACGGCGGGTTCGGCATGGGCGACAACCGCTCCGGCGCCGCGGGAGAGATCACCGAGCTCCCCGTTCCGCTCGGTACCGTCGTGAAGGATCCCGACGGCACGGTGCTCGTCGACATGCTCACCCCGGGCCTGCGCTTCGTGGTCGCCCCGGGAGGCCTCGGCGGCCTCGGCAACGCCGCGCTGGCTTCGCCGAAGCGCAAGGCTCCCGGCTTCGCGCTGCTCGGAACGCCCGGCTGGGAGGGCGATGTCGTCCTCGAGCTGAAGACCGTCGCCGACGTCGCTCTCGTGGGCTTCCCGTCTGCGGGCAAGTCGAGCCTCATCGCCGCGGTGTCCGCCGCGCGCCCCAAGATCGCCGATTACCCGTTCACGACGCTGCACCCGAACCTCGGTGTGGTGCAGGCGGGCGACGTGCGCTTCACGGTCGCCGACGTCCCGGGCCTCATCGAGGGCGCGAGCGAGGGCCGCGGCCTCGGCCTGGAGTTCCTCCGCCACGTCGAACGCTGCACCGCCCTGGTGCACGTGCTCGACTGCGCGACGCTCGACCCCGGCCGCGATCCGCTCAGCGACCTCGACGTCATCCTCGCCGAGCTGGCGGCGTACCCGGTTCCGGACGGCCAGCTCCCGCTGCTCGAGCGCCCTCAGATCGTCGCGCTCAACAAGGTCGACGTCCCCGAGGCGCGCGATCTCGCCGACCTCGTGCGCCCCGACCTCGAGGCGCGCGGATTCCGCGTGTTCGAGATCTCCACGGTCAGCCGCGCGGGTCTGCGCGAGCTCACGTTCGCGCTGGGCGAGATCGTCGAGCAGCACCGCGTCGCGACCATCGACGACAGCCCCGCCGAGCGCATCGTCATCCGCCCGCAGGGGTCCGAGAAGGACTTCACGATCAAGGTCGAGGGCGGAACGTATGGCCCCGTCT
>NZ_BADA01000152.1 GCF_000333395.1 Microbacterium sp. B19 | reverse complement strand
CGGCGGAGGAATCGTCCGCCAGCTGCGTCTGCGCGACATCGGCGCCATCATCGTGGTCGACTTCATCGACATGGTGCTCGAGTCCAACCGCGACCTCGTGCTGCGCAGGCTGATCGAGTGCCTGAGCCGCGACCGGACGAAGCATCAGGTCGCCGAGGTCACCTCGCTCGGCCTCGTGCAGATGACCCGCAAGAAGCTCGGTCTGGGTCTGCTCGAGACGTTCAGCGAGGCGTGCGAGGTCTGCGCCGGCCGCGGTGTCATCGTGCACCACGACCCGGTCGTCAAGCACCGCTCGGCCCCGACCAACGGCAATGGCAACGGCAACACGAACGGCAACCGCCGTGGTGGTGCGCGCGGGGGCAACGGCTCCCCGGTCGGCAACGGCGGGAACGGCACGAACGGCGGCAACGGCAACAGTGGCTCTGCAGCCCCGACCGGCGGCACGCACGTCATCACCGAGGGCGTGAAGTCGGCGCTCGCGCAGATCGCGGCATCCACGATCCACCCGACGGTCGACGACCCGGCCGTGGTCGAAGCCGCCGTGGTGGCCTCCGTGGAGGCGGTCCTGGATGCCAAGGTCGAGCCGCCCGTGCGCGAGAAGCGCCCGCGCAAGAAGCGCGAGCCGCGTGCCCCGCGTACCGAGAAGGACGCGCTCCTGGAATCGGTGCTCGAGGCTCTGCCCGAACCCAAGGCTCCCGGTCAGGGTCGCTCGCGCCGCCGCGTGACGACCGCCGCGCTGACGGGCACCCCCGTGAGCGCCCACCCCGCCGAAGAGGCATAGGCCCCTTCTTCTCGCGCGTGAGGGGTCAAGAT
>NZ_BADA01000153.1 GCF_000333395.1 Microbacterium sp. B19 | reverse complement strand
CTGCCGCCGGCGTCCGCTCATCGGGGGTCGTCAGCACCGGATCGGCGGGCCGGACCATGATGCGGGCTCGATCGTCCGGGTGACCGGCGAGCGCGTTGAGCAGCGGGGCGTCGAGGTGCTCCGTGGCGCGCGCCATTCCCGACCCCACGTCGGCGAACGACGAGATGATCAGGCGTGGATGGACCACGAACGTCGGCACGTGGGTGGTGAGGCGGCGCAGGTGGTCGATCACCGGCTGCGGCTTGAACACGCCCTGGTCGTACGCGAGGCCCGCGAGCGCGGTGCTGTCGATCTGGATGCCGAGGTGGGTGCGGAACGCGCGGGCGAGCTCGGGGTTCATGACGAACGCGCCGTGGAGCTTCAGTTCGAAGTCGCCGTTGTGCCGGCGGATGGCGAGCGGACGCAGCAGCACGGGGGCGGACCACTCCACTCCCCCGATCTTCCACGCGGCCAGGCCCACCGCCAGGTGCACCGGCTCGAGTCCGCGCGCGGTGCGCAGCTCGACGTTCTTCGCCGTGATGCGTTCAGCGGCGATGCGCGCGGTGCGCAGGGCCACCTCGTCGCGGAAGAGGTTGGACAGCAGCGTCGCGCGCCCCGTGATGAACTGCGGCAACGAGCCGGGGTGGGCCTTCGTGATGTCGATGCCGGCGTCACGCGCATCGTCGAATCGCAGCAGCGTCGAGCGTCCCCCGAGAGCCGCCGCCTCCGTGCGGATGCGCTGGCGTTCGGGGTCGGCGACGTGACGAACCACGATGCCGGGCTCCGACAGTCGCAGCTCGCCCGGATCGATCGACGCCGGAACGTCGCCCTCGGCGCCCGTCACGACGCCGTCCTCAGCTCGCCACACACCTGCCAGACTAAGCCGGGCACCCGTGGATGGTGCGCAGCGGGCCCGAGTTTCGCGGGATTGCACGAAACGCCGGACGATCGGCCCTTCCTCCCCCGTGGCCGGATTCGCGGATCCATCCACCGATCGTGCCCGCCGCGCTGCGGCGTCCGAACGGCGTGATGAGGATGAGGGAATGAGCACAGCCACCAGCACCGTGTACGACGGCCCGTTCGCCCCGATCCTCCTGACGTTCCTCGACGACGCCCTGGTTCATCTCGACGTCGCCCACGATGGCGTCGACGTCGCGCGGGCCGCGATCGCCCACCGCCTGGGCGTCGTTCCCGACCCCGATCCGGGACCCGCTCGGGATGCCATCGCCCAGCTGGACGAATACTTCGACGGTCAGCGCCGAACGTTCGAGATCCCTCTCGACTGGCGCCTCGTCACCGGGTTCACCCGGGACGCCCTGCAGGCCGTCCGGCGTGTCCCGTACGGGGAGGTCGCGTCATACGGCGAAGTCGCGATCATGGCGGGCTCCCCCGGTGCCGCGCGCGCTGTCGGCACCGCGTGCGCCAACACGCCGTTCTCCATCGTCGTGCCGGTGCACCGCGTGGTGCGCGCCGACGGGTCGATCGGCGAGTACGGCGGGCACCCCGAGGTGAAGCACTTCCGGCTCGATCTCGAGAACGGCGTCCCGAATCGGTTGCGGACGCCG
>NZ_BADA01000154.1 GCF_000333395.1 Microbacterium sp. B19 | reverse complement strand
CATGCGCGTGCGCACTCCTGATCCTGCGCCGCAAGACGGCGGGTCAGGTCTCGGCCTTCGCTCTCGTCGCGATCATCACCAGCGCCGCCGGAATCGTGTCGACGCTCACGTTCGCGTCCATCATCGTCGCCATCGTGCTGATCCTCATCACCGCTGTTCTGGCGGGGGTGGGCACGCGGCTGATCGCGATCGTCGGCGTCGGAAGCATCGCGGCGTGGGCGGTGTTCGGCACGCTCATCACCGAGCGCCTCGACAAGCAGGCGACGGCGACGTCGAACATCCCCGACGACCTCCGCTGGCTGCCGCAGACGATCGCGTATCGCGTCGTCCTGTGGAACACCGAGGGGATCCCGAGCTGGCTGGAGCGGCCGATCACGGGCTGGGGGCAGGGCGTGTACAGGGATTCCTTGGGGTGGGTCTTCAAGCCCCGTGCTCTCATGTGGCCGTCGCCCGAGTCGGAGTGGATCAAGGCTCTCGTCGCGAGCGGTTTGATCGGACTCATCGCGTTGTTGCTGTTCCTCGTGGTCATGCTGGGGACGATGATCGCGGCGCAGCGCGGTGTTCTCGGCAGAATCGCCGCGCCCGCAGTGATCGTGATGATCGGATTCTTGGTCGTGTCGGCGATCGCCCCCTACTTCACCGGTCAGGGAGCCCCCATGGTCCTCTGGCCTCTCGTCGGCGCGCTCATGTGGTCGATCGGAACGAAAGCGGAGTCGCAGCGCAGCGACGCCATCGGAAGCGGCCTGGCTTTTTCCCCGCGGTGAGCCTCGTGGCATCCGCCCCGTCCTCTCATTCCCAGCGGACCACGCCCGTGGGGATCGGGCGGAGGCTCCGGCGGGCGGCGCTCGTCCTCCTCGGGGTGCTGCTCGTGCCCATCATCGCTGGTCTGCCCGTGTATGTCTGGCCACCGCAGTCGCCCCCGGAGGAGGCGGATTACGCGCTTGTCCTCGGCCCGCCCAATCCGCCGCGAGTGCACGCTGCAGAGCGGCTTCTCCGACAAGGGCTGATCGGCGAGGTCGTGCTCTCGGTGTCCCCCGACGGGCCGGAATCCGCGGCGCAGTATCCGGCCTGTCAGGACGATCGGGCGCGGTGCCTCGTGCCCGATCCCTTCACCACCAAGGGGGAGGCCCGTCTGGCGGAGACGTTGGCCGTGGGTGCCGAAGAGCCGCGCATCATCGTCGTCACCTTCACCCCGCAGGTCGCGCGTGCACGATACATCTTCGACCGGTGCTACGGCGGCCAGGTCCAGGTCATCGGCGTCGATGAGAATCTCGGACTCTGGGATTGGGCCTATCAGTACGCCTATCAGACGACCGCGTTCGTCAAGGCGTGGATGACCCCTTGCGCCTGAACGAGAGCGTCAGGACACCTGGAGCCAGGTCGTGCCGTTCCACGCCAGGCGGAACTGTTGGCCCGGCGTGAGGACGACGTCGTTGCCGGACAGTGTTGTCACGTTGTATGTCGCGTCCCCGTTGCGGATGGTGAGGTTCTTGTTCGGCGACTGATTGATCAGGAGAACCTGTTGGCCGGGCAGGCGACCATCCTTCATGACGAAGAGGTTGCTGAAGAACTCGACGTTGAAGAAGACCAGCACGGAGCTCGATGCCGCGCGCACGATCGCCTGAGAGATGTAGTTCGCGCCATGCGGTTCGGCCGTCGTCGTGCTCGTGTTCCACAGGTACGCTGCCGCCGACGTGGCGACGGAGCCCTCGTAGGCGATCCAGTCGAGTATCGACGCGGGGTCGATCGAGGTGCAGTTGGCGATCGGACCGTAGGGCGACGTTCCGGGGGCGAAATCGAATGTGACACCGGTGAGTACGAATCGCGAAAATGCGGTGTTGTTCGCGCCGCGGGCGAAGTACTGATGGCGTTGCGCGTTGGCCGATGACCCGTAGCGTACGGCCGCTCCCTGGATGCGCGTGACGGACGCCACACTGCTGGAGACGCTGAGGAGGCCCGTGCCGGCGGTGTTGGCGCTGTAGTCGAACATCCAGGATTGGCCGGAGATGACGGCGGCATTCGCGGTGACGACAGCATTGCCGTTCGGGAGACTGCTCGGCGCGATGTACGCGAGGTCGTTCACGATGAGGTTGACGTTCTTGCAGTAGAGAACGCGCGCGCAGTTCTCGGCGACGAGACCGCTGATCATCGTCGGGCGATTCTCGTTCAGGTTGACGGTCGCGTTGATCGCATTCTTTCGCGCGTCTCGAACCGTCAGATCCGCGATGACATGGCCCCAGCTGTCGGTATTCGAGTCTTCGGTGTAGACGAGGAGTCCCTCATCGGTGCCGAGGGTCTCGCAGCCCGTGACGATGTGCTGGCGCCCGCGGAGTCCGAAGCCGGCCGGGGCGGACCCGACCGCGGTGCAGGCACGGAATTCGATGCCCTGCGAAGCCGAATGAGTGTCCCACGTGATCCCCGAGGTGCCGTGGCCGTGTGAGTCGACGATCTTCGTCTTGAAGGTGCGGCCGTAGGCGCCGACCGTTCCGTCGCCGGCGTTCAGTCGCGGTGTGTCGTCCGTGTATGCGTGTCGCACGTTGTGCGCGATGAGTCCGCGGATCGTCCCGTATGCGCAGCAGTTGTCGAGCACCCCGTATCCGAAGCGCGACGCGTTCGGATCGTTCGGCCCGTATCCGAGGAAACAGTCACGGAGCGTGTAGCCGTAGCAGCCGAGCAGCTGGATCATCTGCGACGGGGCGAGACCGATCTGCAGGTTGTCGATGATCGGCGCGTACAGGTCCTGCAGATAGACGGTGGAATTCGACCAGGAGTCGACCCCGCTCGCGGCCGTGTTCACCTTTCCGCCACGAAGCCGGAAGCTCTGCTTCCGGAGGCGCGACACCCGCAGATTGGTGGTGAACGGGTCGGTGAGATCCTCGCCGTCGACGGTCACCGTGGTTCCGCTGACCGACCGCACGACGAGGTACTGTCCGACGCGGGAGGCGAGCCCGCCGGATCCGGGTCGTGCGCCCTCGATCGAGTCGTCGGCGATGAGCTTGATCACATCCCCGCGAACCCAGGGCGGCGAGGTGTTGAGACTTATCTGATAGTTCCGGAGCGTCCGGTTGTCGATCGTCTGCGTTCCCGGTGTGAAGGATTGCACGGGGAAGATGTCTTCGTAGGCCCCACGGACGTCGAGGAACCCCGTGGGTGGGGTGCCGTTGCTCGCAGCGACGAGCGTGAATTCCGCGCCCTCGAGGATGAGCGTCATGTCCTTTCGGATCTCGAGTCGCGTATCGAGGTTGTATTGCCCGGGTGGGATGATCAATGTCCCGCCGTTGGGCGTCGCATTGATGGCACGGGTGAGCCCGAGCGAACTGGATGCCGAGCCGTCCGGGAATATGCCATCGAAACGTCCGGGAGCGGCGACGACGACGGCGCTTTCGATCTGGGTCGCCGACAATGCGCCCACGTCCGCCGCCCCCAGTGTGACGTCGCCGGTTTTTCCATTCACCGAGGTCACCGGATCGGCTGCATGGGACGGGGTGGCGGAAGAAACCGCTGCTACGAGTCCTCCGGCGATTCCGGCCACGGACGCGCCGAGAAGGCCCCGTCGAGAATGGGCTGCCTCTGCGGGGGGAGTAGAAGACATGGAACCTCTATTCGTCGGTGGGTAGAGGCTATCTGTAAAGGAGTGCCGGAGAAAAGCACTCGCAAATTAGCGATATGTAAACATCGCTTTTTCGAGCATTGCCAGGCTTGACGAGCGCGAGAAGTTGTGCAGCCAGCCGTCCAGGTCGACGGGGACGGTCAGCTCGGCGGCTCTGGCGACGGCCTCGGCGAGATCCGAGATGGAGTCGCTCGGCGCGAGCTGCCCGGTCAGCCCGGGCGCAATGGCGTCGGCGACACCCAGCGCGCGAGAGGTCGCCGCGCTGGGAACGCCATAGGCCCCCGCTTCGACGAAAACGTTGCCGAATCCCTCCGCATAGGAGGGGAGGAGGAGGACGGAACCGGGAGCGGCGTGATCGAACCAGCGGTCGACCCACCCGTGCATCGTCACGTTCACGCCCGCTTCGCGGGCGAGCTCTTCGACCCTCGACTGCAGGGGGCCGGCACCGAAATAGTCGATCCCGTCCACCTCCACGCCCAGTTCTCGGAGCCGAGTGGCCACGCGGATAGGGATCTCAGGTTGCTTCTGAGGCACCAGGCGTCCCGGGATCACCAGTCGCAGCGGACCACGGTCGGTCTGCTCCGCCCGCTCCTGCCGTGCACGCCTCGCGGCGTCGAGGTCGACCTTGCCCGCGGCGGGATTGGGGACGACCCAGACCCTCTCCGGCTTGAGGCCGTACGAAGCGATCGCCTCCGCGGCCACGGGGTGCGAGATGGCCACGTACGCGTCGGCCCGGCGATACAGGCGGTGCGCGAGGAAGAGCTCCGCGCGATAGGAACGCCCCATTCGTGCCGACAGGCCCGATTCGATGTTCCGGCCGCTGATGATCGTTCGCGGACGGGTGCCGCTCATAATCGAGGTGGCCAGCAGCGACAGCACGTTCCAGTGCGGCATGAGCGAGATGATGACCGCCGGCCGCGTCGCGGAGAGGATCGCCGCGAGCTCCCGGACCCGTGCGGGGAAGCTCGTGGATGCCATGGTCCGGAGCTCGAACGGAAGGTCCTCATCGGGCACCGCGGACTTGTGGGTTGCGATCACGAGGACCTCGCGACCGGACTCGGCCAGACCCCTCGCCCACTGGCCGGCGACGAACTCGGCTCCTCCTCCGGAGAGCCCGGGTACGAGGATGCAGATCTTGTCAGTCATTGTCGGTTCTTTCTTCGAGCCGCGGGAACCATTCTGGGAGCGAGCCTGCGGAGCCGCCCTGCGAGATCACGCGCGCAGGGATGCCACCGACGGTGACCCCGTCGGGGACATCGGTGGTCAGAACCGCGTTGGCGCCGATGGCAACCCCGTCCCCGACGGTGATTCCGCCGAACGCGACCGCGCCGGGCGCGATGTAGACGTGCGTGCCGATGGTGGGGACGCCGCCGTCGTGGACACCGATGTTCGTCCCGGAGTGGATGCGGCACCATGAGCCCACCCGGGCGCGGTCGTTCACGACGATGCTGCCCAGATGCGCCACCGACAACCCCGGGCCGAACACTCCCGGGGGGATCGAGATGCCCGTGATCACCGCTCGTCGCGCGAGACGCAAGCGGTGGAAGGCGTAGAGAACGCGACCGAGGATTCCCCGTTTCGTCTGCGCGTATTCGACCCGACGCAGAAGTCGTTGATAGGCCAGTTCGGGGTGCTTCGGGGCAAGGTAGAAGGACCAACGCTGGAGGCCGTGCGCGGTGAGGTCGTCGCGCAGGAACTCGCGGTAGTCCTGCCGGTTCTGGATCCGGCGCCACCCCGTCGGCGTGGGAGCCGTTGCGGGCGCACTCATGCCGACGCGAAGGTCTTGCGGGCCCATCGGTACTGCTCGCGAAGACCCTCCTCCAGCGTGAACTTCGGGGCCCACTGCAACGCGTCCGTGATGCGCTCCGTGCTGCCGCCGGTCCGGAAGACGTCGCCGGCGACCGGTTCGCGGTACTCCACGTTCACGGGCTCCGAGCAGATCTCCCGCAGGAGTTCGAGCACGCCGTTGACCGAGATGCTCGTGCCACCGGCCACGTTGAAGACCGAACCGGGGGTGCTCTCGATCGATGCGGCGCGCACATTGGCATCCACGACGTCGTGAACGAAAGTGAAGTCCCGGACCTGCTCGCCGGTGCCGTAGATGGTGATCGTGTCTCCCGTCACGATCGCCCGCAGGAAGCGCGTGAACGCCATGTCGGTGCGCTGGCCGGGTCCGTACACGGTGAAGTACCGCAGGGAGACGGTGGGAACGCCGAAGTTCTCGGCGTACAGGCTGCACAGGTGCTCGGCAGCGAGTTTCGACACCCCGTACGGGCTCATCGGCTGCGGACGATCGGTCTCCTCCGTGGGGTACCGTTCGGCGTTGCCGTAGACGGACGACGAGGAGGCGTAGACGAACCGCTCGAGGGAGGGCGTGTTGCGCGCGGCTTCCAGAAGCCGCTGCGTCGCGTTGATGTTGGCGAGCGTGTAGATGCCGAAGTCAGAGCCCCAGGACTTCCGCACCCCGGGCTGGCCCGCCTGGTGGAAGATCCACTGCACGCCGTCGAGCAGCGATTCGAGATCCGCGTCGTTCAGGTCCGCCTCGACGAACCGGAAACCCTCCGCCGGGATCGACGCCAGGTTGGCCCGCTTGATGGAGACGTCGTAGTAGTCGGTGATCGCGTCGATGCCGACGACTTCGTGCCCCTCGCTCAGGAGGCGCTTGGCGAGCGTGTGGCCGACGAAGCCGGCGACACCGGTGATGAGAGCTTTCATGCGCGGGATCCTTCTTGTTCACTGAGTCGGGGCAAGGCGAGCATGCGCTCCACGAGCGTGGGCGCGTCGAGTTCGGCGACGGCCGCGGTCACTTGCGCGCGGTCGATCGATTTCGCCCGCAGCAGCGCCGCCGCGAGATTCTCCGGGTCACGGTCGCAGGTGAAACCGGTGACGCCGTCGACGACGATGCCCCCGGTGTCGCTCCCTTCCGTCACCACGGCCGGCAGACCGGATGCCATCGCCTCGACGAGGACGCGGGGATATCCCTCGTATCCGGCGTAGGAGGTCATCAGGAAGAGATCCGCCTCCGACATTCTGCGGGCGACGTCTTCCGGCTTGACCCGGCCGTGGAGGTGCACACGCTCGCGGATGCCTTCGGGGAGGGTGGCCACGACCGCCGCCACCTCGTCGGCGAGGGTCCCGGACCCCAGCAGGTGCAGGCTCCACGGGGACTCGGGGTCGGCTTTCGCTACTGCCTCGAGGACCCGGACAGCCAGCTGCGGGTCCTTCGGGACTTCCAGGCGACCGACCCACAGAATGGCGTGGTCGTCCGCGTGGGGCCCGTTCGGGACGATCAGAGCGGGGTCGTACCACGTGGGGGAGAAGACGGCCCGATCATTCCAGCGCCGCACGATCTCCGTATACGCCTCGTTGAAGACGACGATCGCGGCCGCCTTCGTGACCACGCGCCGTTCGAGGCGCTGGTGGGCGCCGCCGAGGAAGCGCCAGAACGAATCGGAGGTGCGGCCGACCAGACCGTTCTCCTGAGTGTGGATGCAGTAGAGCTGCGGAGCGCGGAAGACGACGTCGAGGACGGCCGCGGTATCCATGCGGTGCACTTGCAGGACGCGGTGTCGCGGCAACGCGCGCCGGTGGCGGAGAAGACCCCCCACGACACGAACGGCGTGAGGAATACGGCGCGCCTGATCGGCGGGGTCCAGCACCGTCACGGGAAGGAACCAGAACTCCTGCACGCCCATTCGATGGCGCTCCCACTGCCCGACTCTGCGTCCGGCGGGGCCGCTGCCGGTGTCCACTCCGGCGACCGCGACGTGGTAGCCCTCGGGGATGTAGCGGCACACCCCCCGGAGGCAGGTGTCGATGCCTCCCGGAGACGGGCGGGCGGGATCGAACTGGTGCACGATCAGACGGTCGACCTGGGCGGGAGGTGGCGAGAAGTCCAGGAATGTCATGAACCGGGGGTCCTTTCGGTCAGGGCAGGGCGCACGCCTCTGCGGGCGGCGCGATCGAGGACTTCGGCATTGCGGTTCGGATCATCGAGATCGAGCTCGGCAGCCAGGTCTCGGCGGATGAGCGCGTCGGCGAGTTCGCGCTGGTGCTCGTCGACATGCTCGGAATGCCGCGCGGAGCGTGTTGCGAGAACGGGGTACTTGCCCCACTGGTACGCGAGGAGGACGGAGCCTACGCCGGCGTGGCTGATCACCACGTCTGCGCGTCGTACCTCGTCCGACATCTGCTCGTACTGCAGGTCTGCGGATGCACGACCGGGCAGGCCGGGCCGGGCGGGCGTGACGCCGAGTTGCCAGACGACCTCGTCCGTCGGCCTCAGAGCAGGAAGGACCGCGGCGATCGCACGGTCGAACGTGTAGGGACGGATGGTGCCGAGCGTGACGAGGACCCCCCGGGGGCGGTCGGCCGGGTCGTGCGGCATCGACTCCCAGCCGTCGAGGATCGTTCCCTCGTACGCCCATCGGCTGGACGCCCACGCGGGGGACTGCGTGAGCGTTCGCACTCGAGGGGCGACGTGCATGATCCGGCCCGTCAGCGACGGACCCTGGAACCGGGCGACACTCTCGACGTAGAAGGACGGGACCCCGGACAGTGCGACCAAGGGCAGAGCCAGGCCCGCCACGGCGGAACCCGTGCTGATGCAGGCGTCGAAACGCTCCCCCTTCAGCAGCGCCGACACGTGACGGGCTGCCCGTGCGCTGGCGACCAGATCGCGAGGCGCGACGTAGGGGACATACGTCTGCTTCCTGCCCTCGAGCAGCGACCGCGTCTGCGCAGTATCGAAGGTCACCCAGCGGGAATCGTCTGAGGAATGCAGCCGGGAATCGATCGCCACGGCCTCCGCAATATGACCCCCGGAGGCGGCGATCCAGAGGATCTTCGATTGGCGGGGCAGAGAGTCAAAGATCGGAGGCTCCCGTGGGTTTGGATCGGCGTGTGGAGGCGTGTCCGATCATGTAGACCCGCCCCCGGTGCAACTCACGCTATCCGGCTCGGCTCACCGAAGGAGTCGCGTAACAGTATTTTTACTTTCCGTGCGATGAACGAAACCGTCTAATTGCGTGCCGGGGGCGTCGAACCCGCGGTGAGAAATCGAGCGATCGATTCGACTGCGCGGGAGATTGCGTCGTATGACTCCCGGTACACGGAGTCGGGTTGACGGAACGGGTCGGTGATGTCCAGGTCTTCGTTCTCGGCCGGGGGCGGAATCGTTCCGCGTACTCGGGCAGAGAATGCGACGAGACTCGTGAGGCGATCTTCGTCCGAGGAGTTCTCGTCGCCAGCGGGCGTCGTGCCCGCTTCGGCGGCGAAATGGTCGGCGATCCGAGCGAATTCTCGGAGGGTGAAGGTTCGCCGCAGGGCGGCCGGGCTCGTGGACACCACGGCCTTTCGGTGCTCACGAGTCAGGGCCAAGATCAGGCCGGCCTCCTGCACGTCCGATTCGAGCATCTGGCGGCCTCGATGTTCCGACAGGTCGATACCCATCTCCCGGGCGAGTCGCTGGCCCGGCTCCGGGACCGGCTCACCGACGAGGGCGCCCGTTCCGGCGCTCGTGACGCGCACGTCCAGGTCCTTGAGGTACCGCTCGAGATCGACCTCGGCGAAGGGCGACCGACAGACGTTCCCCGTGCAGACCGTGAGGATCGTGAACGTCACTCGTCTTCCGCCCCTCGCTCGCGTCGGGACCGGCGGGAACCGGGCTCGTCACGAACGAGGTCTTTGTTGGTCCCCGCGGACGCATAGGCATACGAGCCGTAACCGGTACTGTCCGGTCCCTTGGCGGGAAGCATGGTGACGATGACACCGAAGAGCCGGCTGCCGATCGCATCCAGGCGTTCGACCGCGGCGGCGAAGTTCGGGCGCTTGGTGGAACCGGAAGCCGCGATCAGGATGACGCCGCTCGCGAACCGGGACACGACCGCGGCATCCGTGACGAGCAGGAGCGGAGGGGCGTCGATGATGACGTAATCGAAGGCCTTCGAGAGGGCTTCGAGCGTGCGCTGCATGGCCTGGCTTCCGAGCATCTCGGAGGGATTGGGGGGAGTCTGGCCGGACGGGAGCACGAACAGCCTGCCGGTACCCCACTGCTGGAGCACGTCCACGAGCTCCGCCCTGCCGATGAGGACGTCCGTCAGACCCACGCTGCCCTCGATGCCCATGTATTCAGCCACGCGGGGGAGACGAAGGTCGCCGTCCACCAGGGCGACTCTTGCGCCCGTCTCGGCGAGCGCGATGGCGAGGTTCGCCGCTGTGGTCGACTTTCCCTCGGCCGGTCCCGCGCTGGAGATGACGAACATGCGCGACTCGCCGTCCACGTCGACGAACTGCAGGTTCGTGCGGAGGCTGCGGAACGACTCCGCCCGCGGATTCCGTGGGTCGGCATGCACGATGAGCGGGCGCTTCTTGGCTTCGGGGTCGAAGGCGATACCGCCGAGGACGGGCTTGTCGGTTGCCGACTGGATGTCGTGCAGCGAGTGGATCCGGGTGTCGAGCACCGTCCGGAGCACCGCGATACCCAGACCGAGGGCGAGGCCGATGAGGAGACCGAGGCCGACGTTGAGCGGAATCCGCGGAGTCGAGGGCGAGGTGGGAACGAGGGCGGGCTCGATCGTCTCGATACGGACCAGGCTCGGGGAATCGCCCGAGGGCTTTGCGAGCTGATTGACGACGACATCCGTGAAGTTGGTGCCCACGGAATTCGCGATGGCAGCGGCGAGTTCCGGGTCGGAATTGGTCGTCGTGATCGAGATGACGACCGAATTGACCGGAGTGGAGGCGTTGATCGACTTCGCGAGCGTCTGCGGAGTGACGTTCAGGTTCAGATCGTCGATGACGCGGTCGAGGACGACGGCGCTATCCACCACGTCCACGAAGCTCGCGACGGCCTGGCGGGCGAAGTTCGTCCCCTGTGCGAGTTCGCTGACTCCGGATGTGTCCGTCCGGACGGAGACATAAAGCTGTGTCGTTGCCTCATATGACGGAGTCTGCAGAAGTGACAGGCCGTATGCGCCCGCTCCTCCCAGGACCGTCAGAGACAGGAGCAGAATCCAGTTCCGGTGCAGGATCCGGAGGTAATCGCGCAGTTCCAAGCCTCGTCCATTCGCTGATGGGGAATTGGTGCCGTGTACTACAGGTGTGCAGGTCAACATCGAGCGGTATCCTCATGGAAATCCACGTCGTCAACTGCGGCCCTTTCAACTACCCTACGTCATCCGCGGATACGTGCCCTTCTGGGCTACCTGGAGTGCCAATGAAGGATCTGTCCACCCTGTTCGCCGAGTCCGACCGAAAGCCGGCCGGATCGAGTTCGGCGGGTGCCCTGCGTGATCTCGTCGGTCCGCGGGAGGAGAACGCGCCGTCCCGCATCCCGACTCGCTCGCGCGAGTTGAACGATCTCTTCGGCGTGGAGCTCGGCGCGGCTGATGCATCCGGCGGAGCGTCTTCGCCCGCGGACACGGCGCCCGCTCCTGCCGGGGCGGCATCCGAAGATACGGGGCGGCTGGCCGAGCTCGTGGGCACGGCCGACAAGGCGCGGCGCATCCCTCGTGCGTCCGCGGGGCCCGAGTGGCTCTCACCCGACCAGGCCACCGCGGGGCGTCGTCCACTCCTCGACGCGACGCGGCGCGGCAGGGTGGGGAACTGGCTGAGTGTCGGTCTGGCGGTGCTGGCTGCCGTCGCCCTCGTTGCCGTCGTCGGTCTCGCGGTGGTTCAGCGGGCGACCTCGAACCCTGCGGTGGAGGCGATGGTCAGTCTTCGCGAACGGGAAGCGGAGCTCAACAACGATCTCCAGACATTGCGGACGGCGGCGGGGTTCTACGACGATGCCGTCGCCGAGGCGATCAGGCTGAGCGAGCTGGCCACCCCGGTGTTCGCCTCCCTCGAGGGGCAGATGGACGCGGGTCCGCTGCAGGCCGCGGAGGCCCAACGTGTGCGCCTGGCGTCGGCAGTCGTGAACCCGCAGAAGGTCACGATTCCCGAGTACGAGCGACCCAGGATCAACGAATCGTCCCTGGCTTCGGTGGGGAAGGGGTTGGATGCCGTCCGCAAGGTCCGCGACGGTATCCCGGCTCTCCTCGCCGAGGTTCGGGACGCCCGGTCGTCGCTCGCCCAAGTCCTCAGCGATTTCCGGACTTCGCTCCGCGCCATGGGTGCCAATATCGAGTCCGTCGCCGCATCTCAGATCGAGCCCAACGACTCCGCCGATGAAGGCTTCCGCGCGGCCGTGCAGGACGCCGTGAACGGGCTGCGGCAAGCGCAGCTGGGCGGGAGTGATGGACTGGCCGAGATGTCCACCTACTCCGCGGCGCTGAGCACCCTGCGAGCCGAGAACGCCAGGGTTCGCGAGGAACTGGGGGTTTCATCCCCGCCCACGACGGGCACGCGGTCCGCGGGCAGCTCGAGGGGAGGCCAGACGACCACGCCGCCTGCGACTCCCGGTAACGGGCAGGATCCCGGCGGGCAGGGTGGCGAGGGCGCCACTCCTGATCCGGGCGGTTCCTCGGGTGGCTCGACCCCGCAGCCGAGCCCGAGCGATTCTTCTCCGGGGCTCCCGGTGGACCCGACCACGCCGCCGGTGGACGGACTTCCGACGCCCGGCGCCACGGGGTGAGAGAAGCCGATCCGACCGGGGTCAGTCGTTCGGAAACGGTGGAAAGGTGCAGGATGGCGCGGACGGTGCGGTGCGCGCGGTGGCGATGTTCACGTCGGGCCCGTCGAGGGCCAGCGGTTCGCCGCCGAACGTCACTCCGTTCGCCGCGATTTCGGCATTGGACGACCGCACCCGGGCTGCATCGACCTGGACATTCGACATCGTCAGCACGAGCGGATGGTCGCCGTCGAGGCCGTTCAGGCGGGTCACCGCGCCGGGCGGCGAGTTGACGGCTGCGAGACCGTCGATCGAGATGCCCGTGAACCACGGGGTCGTCTTGCCCTCCATATCGAAATAGAACGGATCGATGTCGATGGGGCGCTGGACCTGGTCGATGCAGGTGTCCTTGTAGTGCACCTGCTCCACCTTTCCTCCGAATCGGGTTGCGCTCTTGATGCGGATGCCGACGGAGGTCTCGCTCGCCATCCCGAAGGCGTCCACCCCTGTGATCGTGTTGCCGCGGATGACGACGTCGTCCACCCCGCCCGCGGTGAGCGCGCCGATCGAGAGCCCATGCGTCCCGTAGAGGTGGTTTCCGAACACGCTGACGTGTGCCGTCCGCTGGGTCGACGCTTTGATCCCGATGCCGTCGTCGCCGGCCGAGATGAACGAGTTCGCGATGGTGACGTTCGTCGTTCCATCCACATCGATTCCGTCCGTGTTGCGGGCGGTCGCGGGGGTCCGAACGCGGACCCCCCAGGCGGTGAAGCCGTCCCCGTGCGAGGCATAGACGTGGTATCCGGCGGCGCTTCGCAGCTCGATGTCCGAGATGACGACGTTGTCGGCTCCGTCGGTTTGCAGGAGTCGAGGAACGTTCTGGAATCCGCCGTCGCGAGCGACCTCCGCGATGTCCCACCAGGACTCGGTGCTGCCCCACATCTGCATTCCGCCGCGCCCGTCGATCCGACCGAGAGAGCCGTTCGCTGAGGGAATCGACTGGACTCCGACATTGCGGGCGGACGAAGTGAGGAACGGGCGGCAACCTCGTCCGGATTCGGCCACGGATCCGCACGTCGTTGCGCCCGCGATCTGGTAGTCACCGGGCTTTCGCGATGCGTACAGGGTGACGTTCGAATCCAGCACGAGCGAGACACCCTGAGGGATCGTCAGTGGTGCGCTGAGGAAGTCGTGACCGCTGGTGGATGCCACCAGCTTGACCGCGACGATGGCGTCCCCGTCCTGTGTGCACGCGTCCAGTGCCTGCTGCAGACGTGTCGTGTCGGGCGGTGCGGCCTCCTGGGCATCGGCCGCCACGCCTGCGGGCATGTCTAGTCGAGCTGAGACCGTCGCGCACGTGGTCTTCGGAAGCTGAGGTCGGCTGACCGAGCGCCGGTCCCCGGGGCCGGGACCCGACTCGGTGGACACGGGAGTGGGCGTTGCGGACTGCGTCGGCAGTGGTTCGGGCACGCACCCGCAGGCCACGAGCGCGACGACGACGATCATCGCCCCGAACGCCGCCCACATCCTCACCGTTCGAGTATGACGGGGCCGCCTGGGGGACATCCCTGCGTTCGTGAGGCGAATGCTGCAGCGTTGTCCAGGGCGTTCCGTCGCTGCGCGCCCGTTGTCACAATGAGATCCGCACTCACCAACGGGGTCGGATGCGGGAAAGAAGGGGAGGCCGCCATGGGCGTGGACGACATCATCAACAAGGGCAAGCAGCTTCTCGAGGAGAATCGCGACAAGATCGAAGAGGCGCTGAAGAGCGAGCAGGCCGAGGAGGTCAGCGACAAGATCCTCGACGGCGCTGCCGACGCGATCAAGAAGGTCGTCCCGGCCGAGCACCACGCCAAGGTCGACGAGGTGCGCGCGAACGTCGACAAGAACATCGGCAACGCCTGACCGTTCTCCTCTTTCACACGGCGCCGTCCCCGGGAATCGGGGGCGGCGCCGCCGCGTTGGAGATCGAGCGCTGAGGATATGCCGCGCGCGACACGCCCGGGTTTGCGACACGCCCGAGTGCCCCGTAGACTATCCAGGTTCCACATTCCGGCGTGCGCTCGGCGCGCGCCAGGATCACTGCCAGGGCAGTGCACAGGCGGCGCGTGAGCGCAGGGTCCTGGGCCGCGGGCAGCAGAACACACACCGAAACCCCTTCCTCCTTCACGGGAGCCGCGCGCGTGCGTGCGAGGGGCGGGCCGGATGCCATGGCATCCGGTTTGACAGCTGAACAGCGGTGCAGCATCTCTCGCGCGAGCGAGGGGAAGTGCCAGGGCGCGAGAGCGCCACCGTGCGTCCGATGCCCTTGGTCGGGTAAGACGCGAGAAAGAGAGTGAGCAGACAATGGCGGGACAGAAGATCCGCATTCGCCTGAAGTCGTACGACCACGCCGGACTGGACTCGTCCGCGCGCAAGATCGTCGACACCGTGACCCGTGCCGGCGCCACCGTGGTGGGCCCGGTTCCCCTGCCGACCGAGAAGAACGTCGTGTGCGTCATCCGGTCGCCCCACAAGTACAAGGACAGCCGCGAGCACTTCGAGATGCGCACCCACAAGCGCCTCATCGACATCATCGACCCGACGCCCAAGGCCGTCGACTCGCTGATGCGCCTCGACCTCCCGGCCGATGTCAACATCGAGATCAAGCTCTGAGGTTCGACATGGCTGACATCAACTCCAAGATCTCCAAGGGCCTCCTCGGCACCAAGCTCGGCATGACCCAGGTGTGGGACGAGAACGGCAAGCTCGTTCCCGTCACCGTCATCGAGGTCGCTCCGAACGTCGTGACCCAGCTCCGCTCGGTCGAGAAGGACGGCTACAACGCCGTTCAGATCGGCTACGGCCAGATCGACCCCCGCAAGGTGAACAAGCCCCTGACGGCCCACTTCGAGGCCGCGGGCGTCACCCCGCGTCGTCACCTCACCGAGGTTCGTACCGCGGATGCCGCTGACTACTCGCTCGGTCAGGAGCTCACCGTGGACGGCCTGTTCGAGGCCGGCCAGCTGGTCGACGTCGTCGGCACCAGCAAGGGCAAGGGCACCGCCGGTGTCATGAAGCGTCACAACTTCAAGGGTGTCTCCGCTTCGCACGGTGCACACCGCAACCACCGCAAGCCCGGTTCGATCGGCGCCTCGTCGACCCCGAGCCGCGTCTTCAAGGGCATGCGCATGGCCGGCCGTATGGGTGGCGAGCGCGTGACCGTCCTCAACCTCACGGTGCACGCCGTCGACGCCGAGAAGGGTCTGCTGCTCGTCAAGGGCGCCGTCCCCGGTGCGCGCGGCCGCATCGTCTACGTCCGCAACGCAGTGAAGGGTGCCTGATCTCATGGCTGACTCGACTCTCGCGCTCGACGTTCGCAAGTCCGACGGCAAGAAGGCCGGCTCCGTGGAGCTGCCCGCCGCGATCTTCGACGTCAAGACGAACATCCCGCTGATCCACCAGGTCGTCGTCGCCCAGCGCGCCGCCGCCCGTCAGGGCACGCACTCGACCAAGCGTCGTGGCGAGGTCTCCGGTGCCGGTCGCAAGCCCTTCAAGCAGAAGGGCACGGGTAACGCCCGTCAGGGTTCGATCCGCGCGCCGCACATGACCGGTGGTGGCATCGTCCACGGCCCGAAGCCGCGTGACTACGGCCAGCGCACCCCCAAGAAGATGATCGCCGCGGCCCTCCTGGGCGCGCTGAGCGACCGTGCTCGTGGCGAGCGTCTCCACGTCGTGGAGTCCTTCGGCATCGAGGGTGCCCCGTCGACCAAGGCTGCCGCCGCGGTCCTGACCGCATTCGGCGCCGTCAAGAACGTCCTCGTGGTCATCGACCGCGACGACGAGCTGACGGTCAAGAGCGTGCGCAACCTCGCGTACGTGCACGTGCTGCCCTTCGGCCAGCTCAACGCCTACGACGTGCTCGTCTCCGACGACATCGTCTTCACCAAGGCCGCCTACGACGCGTTCGTCGCGTCGAAGTCCGGCGCCACCGAGGAGGTCTCGGCATGACCGCCGTCAACAAGGACCCGCGCGACATCATCCTGAAGCCGGTCGTCTCGGAGAAGAGCTACTCGCTCATCGACGAGGGCAAGTACACGTTCCTGGTGGACCCCCGTGCCTCCAAGACCGAGATCAAGCTCGCGATCGAGAAGATCTTCGGCGTCAAGGTGGCCTCGGTCAACACGATCAACCGCGTGGGCAAGGCCCGTCGCACCCGCTTCGGCATCGGCAAGCGCAAGGACACCAAGCGCGCGATCGTCAGCCTCAAGTCGGGCACCATCGACATCTTCACGGCAGTCGGCTGACGGTCGGGATAGAGGACAAGAACAATGGCTATTCGCAAGTACAAGCCCACGACGCCCGGTCGCCGCGGCTCGTCGGTGGCCGACTTCGCAGAGATCACGCGATCGACGCCCGAGAAGTCGCTGCTGCGCCCGCTGTCGAAGACCGGTGGCCGCAACAACCAGGGCCGCATCACGACGCGTCACATCGGTGGCGGTCACAAGCGCCAGTACCGTCTGATCGACTTCCGTCGTAACGACAAGGACGGCATCGACGCCAAGGTCGCTCACATCGAGTACGACCCCAACCGCACCGCGCGCATCGCGCTCCTGCACTACAAGGACGGCGAGAAGCGTTACATCCTCGCCCCCAACAAGCTGCAGCAGGGCGACATCGTCGAGTCCGGCGCCGGCGCCGACATCAAGCCCGGCAACAACCTGCCGCTGCGCAACATCCCCACCGGTACCGTGATCCACGCGATCGAGCTGCGTCCCGGCGGAGGAGCGAAGATGGCCCGTTCGGCCGGCGCCTCGGTGCGTCTGGTCGCGAAGGACGGTCCCTACGCCCAGCTGCGTCTGCCCTCGGGCGAGATCCGCAACGTCGACGTGCGCTGCCGCGCCACGATCGGCGAGGTCGGCAACGCCGAGCAGTCGAACATCAACTGGGGCAAGGCCGGCCGCAAGCGCTGGAAGGGTGTCCGTCCCACCGTCCGTGGTGTCGCCATGAACCCGGTCGACCACCCGCACGGTGGTGGTGAGGGCAAGACGTCCGGTGGTCGTCACCCCGTTTCGCCGTGGGGTAAGGCCGAGGGCCGCACCCGCCACGCGAACAAGGAAAGCGACAAGCTGATCGTCCGCCGTCGCACCGCCGGCAAGAAGCGTAAGTAGGAGTAGAGGAAGATGCCTCGCAGCCTTAAGAAGGGCCCCTTCGTCGACGAGCACCTGCTTCGCAAGGTCGTCTCGCAGAACGAAGCCGGCACCAAGAACGTCATCAAGACCTGGTCGCGCCGTTCGATGATCATCCCCGCCATGCTGGGACACACCATCGCCGTGCACGACGGTCGCAAGCACATCCCCGTGTTCGTGACCGAGACCATGGTCGGCCACAAGCTGGGCGAGTTCTCGCCCACCCGCACCTTCCGCGGCCACGTGAAGGACGACAAGAAGGGCCGCCGCCGCTGACGCGGGGGCGTAAGAGGAGAGAGAAATGGTGGAGTCCATCGCACGCGTGCGACACATCCGCGTGACCCCTCAGAAGGCTCGTCGTGTCGTCGCTCTCATCAAGGGAAAGCAGGCCGAAGAGGCCCTTGCGATCCTGAAGTTCGCGCCGCAGAGCGCGAGCGAGCCGATCTACAAGCTCGTCGCCTCGGCGATCGCGAACGCTCGCGTCACCGCCGACAAGACGAACGAGTACCTGGATGACGCCGACCTGTACGTGAAGAACGCGTACGTCGACGAGGGCACGACGCTCAAGCGTTTCCAGCCCCGCGCACAGGGTCGCGCCTCCAGATCAAGAAGCGCACGAGCCACATCACGGTCGTGCTCGCGACGCCGGAAGACGCTGCTGCGGCCCCGGCTCGCGCCAACAAGAAGGCGAGCAAGTAATGGGACAGAAGGTCAACCCGTACGGCTTCCGCCTCGGCATCACCACCGACCACGTGTCGCGGTGGTTCTCCGACTCGACGAAGCCCGGACAGCGCTACGCCGACTACCTCGCCGAGGACATCAAGATCCGTCGCCTGCTGACCACCTCGCTCGACCGCGCGGGCGTCAGCAACATCGAGATCGAGCGCACGCGTGACCGCGTCCGTGTCGACATCCACACCGCCCGCCCGGGCATCGTGATCGGTCGCCGCGGCGCCGAGGCCGAGCGCATCCGCGCCGACCTCGAGAAGCTCACCGGCAAGCAGATCCAGCTCAACATCCTCGAGGTCAAGAACCCCGAGGCCGACGCTCAGCTCGTCGCGCAGGGTGTCGCCGAGCAGCTCTCCGCCCGCGTGGCCTTCCGCCGCGCGATGCGCAAGGGTCTGCAGGGTGCGCAGCGCGCCGGCGCCAAGGGTGTTCGCATCCAGGTGTCCGGCCGTCTCGGCGGCGCGGAGATGAGCCGGTCGGAGTTCTACCGCGAAGGCCGTGTGCCCCTGCACACGCTCCGCGCGAACATCGACTACGGCTTCTACGAGGCCAAGACGACCTTCGGTCGCATCGGCGTGAAGGTCTGGATCTACAAGGGCGACCTCACCAACAAGGAGCTCGCTCGCGAGCAGGCCAACGCGCCCAAGTCGCGCGGTCGTGACGACCGCGGTGGCGACCGTCGTCGTGGCCCGCGCCGCGGCGGCCAAGGACGCGGGCGTCGTGCTCGTGCCCGAGGACCGCCAGCGTCAGGGCATCCAGCCCGGCTGGTCGATCGGCCGCACCGTCGGGCTCCCGGTGCTGCGGCAGATCTCCCGCTGGGGCGTCGTTTCGCCGGGCCGTGAGCGCGCGGCCGCCGACGACGTCATCGACGCGTACGGCGTCGTCGCGCCGTCCGCCGACACGCGCGTCGACGACCTCTCCGGCGGCAACCAGCAGAAGGTCGTCGTGGGGCGGTGGCTCCGTACCGGACCGCGCCTCGCCGTGCGGA
>NZ_BADA01000155.1 GCF_000333395.1 Microbacterium sp. B19 | reverse complement strand
TGAACGAGACGCGCACCGGCTGGGTGTGGACCGTGCCGGACGGGGCGCTCGTCGCGTCGAGCCAGAGCTGGACGCTCGACGACCGGACCGAGCAGGCGGCGGTCCAGAGCGACCAGCAGCTCGACGTCGTGCTCGACCCGAAGCCGCCGATCGCCGAACCCGACGCTTTCGGCGTCCGCGCGGGCCGCCTGGTGACGCTTCCCGTCCTGCTGAACGACCACGACCCCAACAAGGACGTGCTGAGCATCGTCCCCGAGAGCGTGACCGGCCTCGACCCCGGCTTCGGCAGCCTCTCGATCACCGACCACGGGCAGCAGCTCGCGGTCCGCGTCGCACCGGGTGCGACCGGCTCGGCGACGTTCTCGTACGCCGTGACCGACGGCACCACCGCCGACGGCCTCACGTCGTCGCCGACGACCGTGACGTTGACGGTGTCTCCGTCGGGGACCAACGCCGCGCCCGTCTGGTGCGGCGTGGAGAAGTGTCTGCAGCCGTGGCCGACGCCCGAGGTCGCGCGCGGCGGCACCATCACCGTGCCGGTACTCACCGGCTGGGTCGACCCGGACGGCGATCCGCTCCTGCTGCTGTCGGTCGACAATCCGAGCGGCGTGGGGAGCGTGGCATCCACTCCCGCCGGCGAGGTCGTCTACCAGCATTCCGACGACGGTTCCGGCGGCGAGCAGACGATCCAGCTCGACGTGACGGTCGCCGACACCGAGGGCGCGACGGCGACGAAGCCGCTGGTCATCCGCGTCACGCCCGACCCGGCACTCGCGGTGCAGTCCTTCGCCGTCGTCGACACCGCCGGATCTGCGCTGACCGTCGACGTCGGACCGCACGTGACGGGCACAGCGGGCGACGTCACGATCGGGTCGGTGCGCGTCCTCGACGACGCGGCCGCGACCGCCACGGCGGTCGGGGGCACGACGACGTTCGACTTCACGGCCGCTCAGCCGGGTGTGTACCGCGTCGACTTCACGGTCACGGGAGCGGGTCGGGATGCCACGGGCACCGCGCGCATCACGCTGCTGCCGGCCGACGCGCCGGCGCAGCTGTCGACCGCGCCCGTGGTCGCCTTCGTCCGGCCGCAGGAGGACGCGACCCTCGATGTCTTCGCCGCGGTGTCCAATCCCACGGGGCGCGTCCTGCTGCTGAGCGACGTGGCCGCGAGCGCGGAGGAAGGGGCGTCGCT
This sequence comes from Microbacterium sp. B19, assembly GCF_000333395.1. GTDB lineage: Bacteria > Actinomycetota > Actinomycetes > Actinomycetales > Microbacteriaceae > Microbacterium. The sequence continues at coordinate 24,382 of NZ_BADA01000155.1, read as the reverse complement.
CACGGTCGACACCGTGGGGCAGAACGACCTGCGCGTCTCCGGCAGCACCGCCGAGGGCGGCGCGGGCCTGCTCGGCACGGTCACCTATACGGTGAGCGACGGTACCGAGGACGACGGGTCGCGCGTCGCCGGTGAGGCCACGGTGTATCTCCTGCCGCCCGCTCCCGAGATCGCGCCGATCGCGGTCGACGACACCGTCACGGTGCGCGCGGGGGCGCAGGCCGACATCCCGGTGCTCGACAACGACGTGTCCCCGGCCGGCGGACTGCCGACGCTGGACCCGGCATCCATCCAGTCCACGCCCGCGAGCGACGGTCTCGCCTTCGCCTCCGGCGGGGTGCTGCGCTACCTCGCCCCGACGACGCCGGGCACGTACGCGGTGCGCTACCGCGTCTACACGACCGGGACGCCGTCGCTGTGGGACGAGGCGACCGTCCGGATCACGGTGCTGGGGCCGGAGGCCAACCGCGCCCCGATCCCGGACACGCTCCAGGGCCGCGTCCTGAGCGGAGGCACGACGACGATCCCGTTCCAGGGCTTCGGCGTGGACCCGGACGGTGACGCCGTCGCGCTGGACCGCATCGTGAACCAGCCCGACCGCGGCACGGCCTCGATCTCGGCCGACGGGGCGTCGATCGTCTACTCCTCGGTGCCGGGAGACCGCGGTCAGGTGTCGTTCCGCTACCGCGTCGTGGACCCCTCCGGCGCGACGGGGGAGGGCACGGTGCGCATCGGAGTCCTGGATGCCGAGGCCAACCCGAGCCCCATCACGTTCACCGACTACGTGCAGGTGCAGGCCGGCCCGGACAGCCGCATCCGCGTGAGTCCGCTGGCCAACGACATCGATCCGACCCAGGGTCGCCTGAAGCTGACGGGCGTGCGCCCCGACCTCCCGAAGACGCTCGTCGACGGCAGCGACAACCCGGAGTACGCGCGCCTCGACGCGCTGGTGGAGAGCGTCTCCGACACGGGTGTCGTCATCCGCGCCGGCGAGGCCCCGGCGACCATGTCGTTCCTCTACGACGTCGAGTCGGACTCCGGCAACACCGGTCGTGGGCTCGTGGTGGTCAAGGTCGTGCGCGAGAGCGTGCCCGACTACCCCGTGGTCTCCGACACCGTCCTCACGGTCGAGGACCGCGACCAGTTCGTCTCCGGTGTCGATGTGCTCGACGGCCGCGCGACGTGGTCGGGCGGCGACGTGGGCGATCTGCGCGTGTCGCTGTGGGGCGAGCCCACCGGCGTCCGCGTCGACGGCCGACGCATCTCGGGGGAACTGCCCGCCACGCGTCGCATCATCCCCTTCGCCGTGACCGGCACCGTCGGCGACCAGGAGGTCACGACGTACGGCTTCCTCCGAGTGCCCGGCGACGACGACCTCACTCTCGCGCTACGACCGAACTCGGCGCAGAAGGTCGACGAACTGGCATCCGTCGAATTCGACATGGCCTCCCTCGTCGCTGTGCCGCGCCGGTCGACGCTCGAGGTCGGGCCCGACGTCTCGACCACCGGCGTGCGCTCGGAGGGTCGCTGCTCGGTGACCGGCACCGTCGTGCGCTACGACGCCGGTACCGGGTCTCCGTGGACCGACGCGTGCCAGGTGCCCGTCCGTTTGGCCGGCACGGAGGACTGGACGGTGTTGTCGGTGCCGATCGGCATCGTCGCGCGTGAACCTCAGCCCGAGCTGCGCCCGGCGTCGCTCACTGTCGGTCCGGGCGAGACGGCGACCTTCGACCTGCAGAAGATGACGTCGTGGCAGCTCGGCCGCGAGGACTGGGCCGGGATCCGCTACGCGCTGGAGTACTCCGGCTCGGCCTTCTCGTCCGTGACGCTGGACGGATCGACCGTGACCGTGACCGGCGCCGACCGCGCCGTTCCCGGCACCGAGAACGCCGCGATCATCTCGGTGACCAGCCACAAGGCCGTCGCCCCCGCGCGCCTGCTGCTGCGCGTCGGTTCCGCGCCCTCGACGCTGCCCCAGGGCGGCACGACGACGCAGCAGTGCTCGCAGGCGTCGGGATCGAGCTGCACGATCGGCGCGGTCGGGCTGTCGGGCGAGGTCAACCCGCTGCCGCGGACGCCGCTCGAGGTCGTGAGTGTGCGCCCGACGAGCGCGTGCACGGGCGTGAGCTTCGACGTCGCGTCGTCCGACAGCGTCCGCGCCTCGTGGACGTCGGACGCGCCGGGTGCGACGTGCGCGGCCAACGTCACCCTGCGCGACGCACAGGGGCGCTCGACCGCGGGAACGCGCGACGCCCGTGTCGTCCTCGATCTGCAGGGCTACCCGCGCGCACCCGCGAGCGTGCGCCAGACCGCCTACGCGGACGGCTCGCTCACGCTGCGCGTCGACCCGGCGAGGGCGCGGCGCGCATACCCGGCGCTGATCGGGTTCACCGTGCGCTACGGCGGGAACGTCGTGGCCCAGTGCGACGCGGACGGCTCGTGCCCGTCGATCTCGGCCCCGAACGGGGAGCAGCGCGAGTACGTCGTCACGGCGGTGAACGCCGTCGGCGAGTCCCGCGGCTCGGTGCGCACGAACGCGTGGGCCTACGACCCCCCGGCGCGTCCGGCTTCGGCCGACTTCACGCCCGTCGTCACCCGCGACGGAGACGGCAACGTCGCCGACCTCGTCATCCACGGGGTGGAGTCCGCCGAGACCGGGCAGCTCGAGATCCGCAGTGCCGCGGGCGAGACGCGGAAGGTGAGCGTCGGCCGCAACCAGAACGACGTGCGCGTCGACGGGTTCCAGGTCGGCAGCAACACCAGCACCCAGATCACGGTCGTCCCCACCTCGCGGTTCGACGTCCCCGCGGGGCTCGGCGGCTCGGCGCAGGGCGCCGCGTTGACGTTCTCCGCGCACGGCGTCGGCGCACCGCTCGAACCGAACATGACGATCACCTCGCGCTCGACAGGAGACGGGGTGTCCACCGTGACGGTCGAGGGGACGGCGCGACAGAACGGCACCGACTCGCGGCTCCGTTACGGCATCGCCGAGGGTCCGTTCTGCCGCGTCGGCGATGACGGTCCGCGCCGGGACTTCCCCGGCAAGCTCGACGGCGTCGCCTACACGTTCACGTTCTGCGTCGAATCGAGCTACGACGGAACCTCGTACGGATCGAAGAGCGTGACGCAGGAGTACCGCGTGGCGCAGGACACCGCGGCTCCGCGGGGGTACACGTTCGAGGTCGGCGCGCGGGCCGAGGTCGGCACCGAGGACGGGCGCCCCGTCGCGCGCTGGCGCATCTCGGACATCAACGAGGGCAGCAAGCCGCCGCGCCTCAACACCGTGAAGTACACCAACTTCGATGGGAACACGTCACCGGTGTTCGGGTCCGATCCGAACATCGGCGTGTACTTCCAGCACCAGCTGTGGGGCACGACCTCGGAGACGGGCCGCGTCGCGCCCGCGTCGGGCAGCGCGCCGTACCAGGTGCAGGCCAGCACCCGAGTGGCATCCTGTGTCGGCGGAGACAACCTCGAGGTGTCCTCGAGCTCCAGCAACGATCAGGCCGCTCTCACCGTCGACTGGGATGCCATCCGCTACTACGACAAGAACGGTGCGCCGCTCCCCACCGCGGACGGCTCGAAGCGCGTGCCGATCGGCGCGACGACCGTGAAGAACGTCCGCGTGACGGTCGATTGGTCGGCGCGCGGCTGGGGCCTCGACTCCGCCGTGCTCCAGACCGACGGCACGTGCAAGCCCGGCACGCCGGACCCGACATCCACCTCGAAGCCCTGACCCTCCCGCCCCCCCGACAGAGAGACGCACCGCCATGACGATCACCCAGGAACAGGCGACCTGGTACGCCCAGACCTTCGCGCAGATCGCCGACAACGTCGAGCGCGCCGTGCTCGGCAAGCGGCACGTCGTCGAGCTCGTCCTGACCGCGATGCTCAGCGACGGGCACGTGCTCCTCGAGGACGTCCCGGGCACCGGCAAGACGTCGCTGGCCCGGGCGATCGCGCAGTCCGTGCAGGGGACCAACACCCGCATCCAGTTCACGCCCGACCTGCTCCCCGGCGACATCACGGGCATCACCGTGTACGACCAGAAGACCGGGACGTTCGAGTTCCACGCCGGGCCGATCTTCGCCAACATCGTCCTCGCGGACGAGATCAACCGCGCGAGCCCCAAGACGCAGTCGGCACTCCTCGAAGTCATGGAGGAGGGCCGCGTCACCATCGACGGCGTCTCCCGCGAGGTCGGCGTGCCGTTCCTGGTCCTCGCGACGCAGAACCCCGTGGAGCAGGCCGGTACCTACCGCCTCCCCGAGGCGCAGCTCGACCGCTTCCTCCTGCGCACCTCGCTCGGCTACCCCGATCACGCCGCCACGGTCCGCATCCTCGACGGCGCCGCGGTGTCGACCGCCGACCTCCGCCCGATCATCACCCCCCAGGCGCTCGTGGGCATGGCCGACCTCGCGGCGACGGTGTACGTCGACGCGCTCGTCCTCGACTACATCGCCCGGATCGTGGATGCCACCCGCTCGGCGGACGAGGTCCGTCTCGGCGTCAGCATCCGCGGCGCGCTCGCGCTCACCCGGGCGACCCGGGCGCGCGCGGCGGCGCAGGGGCGGACGTATGCCACCCCCGACGACGTGAAGGCGCTCGCCGTGCCCGTGCTGTCGCACCGCCTCATCCTGCATCCCGAGGCCGAGTTCGACGGGGTGACGCAGGAGGCCGTCGTCGGGCAGGTGCTCCTCGACACCGTGCCGCCCACGCAGCGCGAGAGCGCCTGAATCATGCTCGTCCCCCCGGTCCTCCCCGCGCGAAGGGTGCCGCCGTGCCCGACGTGAACCTCACCGAGTCGCGGCTCACCCGCACGTCCGCCGGCACGATGGGAACGGGCTCGCGCACGTCGATCACCTCGACGTCCACGCGGCGCACCCGCCGCCTGGTGCGTGCCGCGGTGCGCGCGGCCGAGGTGTGGCGGACGATCGTGGATGCCGCCGAGACGACGGTGCGCTGGGCCGGACGCACGATCCGACCGGCGGGAGCTGTCGTGGCCGTCGCCGCGACGGCGGGCCTGGCGCTGGGGCTCGTCTTCGGGTGGGTCGAGTGGATGGTCGCGGGTGCCGTGGCGCTGCTGCTGCTGATCATGAGCATCCCGTTCCTCTTCGGCGCCCGCGCGTACGACGTCGATCTGACACTCGCGCACGAGCGCGTGGTCGCCGGCCACGGTGTGACGGGCGAGATCGCGATCCGCAACGACAGCGGCCGGCCCGCGCTCCCCGGCCGCCTCGACATCCCGGTCGGCCAGGGCCTCGTCGAGTTCGGCGTCCCGCTGCTGCGCCCCGGCCACGGCGTCACCGAGCCGCTCGAGATCCCGCCGCTGCCGCGGGGTGTCGTGCGGATCGGGCCCGTGACGACGGTGCGCAGCGACCCGGTCGGTCTGCTGCGTCGCGAGCACGCGTTCGACGACGTCCACGACCTGTACGTGCACCCGCGCACGGTCGCTCTCCCGTCGACGAGTGCGGGTCTCGTGCGCGACCTCGAGGGCAACGCCACGCGACGTCTCGTGGACGCGGACATGTCGTTCCACGCGATCCGCGAGTACGTTCCGGGCGACTCGCGCCGACAGGTGCACTGGAAGTCGACCGCGAAGACGGGCCGGCTCATGGTGCGGCAGTACGAGGAGTCCCGGCGTTCGCGCATGGCCGTGGTGCTCGCGGCGGCGGCGCAGGAGTACGCGGATGCCGACGAGTACGAGCTCGCCGTCTCCGCCGCCGCGTCGCTGGGTCTCCGCGCCGTCCGCGACGCCCGGGACATCGACGTCGTGACCGGATCGGAGATCCCGCGGGTGGTCAAGGGCCGCCTCCGCGCGATCCGACACGTCCCCGCCGTGACCCCGCGCGCGATGCTCGACGGCTTCAGCGCGCTCGCGAACCACGAGAACACCATGCCGGTCGAGGACGTCTGCCGACTGGCATCCGAGGCGAACGAGAGGCTGTCGATCGCGTTCGTGGTCGTCGGCTCCGTCGTGTCGATCGGGCGCCTGCGCCAGGCGGCGCTCGCGTTCGACGCGGACACGGCCGTCGCCGCGGTGGTGTGCGACGAGCGCGCCCACCCGCGCATGCAGAGCGTCGCGGGCCTCACGGTCCTCACGATCGGTACGCTCGACGACCTCGCGGGGCTCCTCGTGCGCGGAGCGACGTCGTGAGCGCCCCCGCCTCGACCCGGCGACGGCGGGCGACCGACCCCGCGCTGCGTTCGCGCGCCATCGCGGCCGGGCTGTACACCGCCGTGAGCGCGCTGCTCGCTGCGGTGGCGGCCTGGCCCGTGTACGCGTCGCCGGCGTTCGTGGTGCTCGTGGCCGTCGCGGTGCCGGTCGCGGCGGGCGCGGTGGTGCTGGCGCGGTGGCGCCGGTGGAGCGGATGGATCACGGCCGCCGTCGTAGCCGGAGCCTTCACGGTGCTCGCGGTGCCGCTCGCCGTGCCCTCGCGTGCGGGCGCGCCCCTCGACATCCTGCGCGGCCTGGGGGAGGCGTTCTCCGGCGTCCTGCTCGCGTGGAAGGACCTGGTCACCGTCGACCTCCCGGTCGGCGACTACCGCAACCTGCTCGTCCCCGCCCTCCTCGTCTTCCTGATCGGGACCGCTGTGACCCTCGCCTCGGCGCTGCGGGCCGACCGGTGGGCTCCCGTCGCGGTCGTCAGCGGTCTGGCGATGAGCGGCTTCGGGCTGTTCTTCGGTCGCACGTCGACGAGCGCTCCCTGGACGCTCGGCCCCGTGTCACTCGCGGCCCCCGTCGAGACGGCGATCGGCGTCGCCGCCGTGCTCTCCGCTGTGCTGTGGCTGGCCTGGCGCACGAGGGACGAACGCACCCGCGCGCTGCGCCGCGCAAGCGAGAGCGGCGCCGTCGCCCTCCCGCGTCGCCGCTCCCGCACCGACCGGCGGCGTGCCGCCCTCGGTGCCGGCATGGTCGTGGTGGCCGTGGTCGCGGCGGTGGCTGTCGTGCCGTGGGCGGCGAAGGATGCCGACCGGCGCGTGCTGCGGTCGGCCGCGGGGCCGGAGCGGCAGATCGCCGAGGCCGTGAGCCCGCTGTCCGAGTACCGGGCGATGTTCTCCGACGCGCGCGCGGAGGACGTGCTGTTCCGCGTAGACGCGGGCGCGGCGGCCCCCGAGCGCATCCGCGTCGCGACCCTCGACACGTACGACGGCGAGGTGTTCCGCTCCTCCGGGTCGCGCCGGGGAACGTTCGTGCGCGTCCCGTCGACCCTCCCCGCGGTCGAGGGGCGCGAAGTGCGGGCCGACATCCGCATCGGCGATCTCGGCGGGATCTGGATGCCGACCGCCGGGCGCCTCGTCTCGGCGACGTTCGAGGGCGACCGGCAGAATGCCCTGGCCGACAGCTTCTACTACAGCACCGACGCCGAGGCCGGGGTGCAGATCGCCGGGGGAGGACTCGTCTCGGGCGACGGGTACGAGCTCACGGCGATCGAGTCGACCGACGACGACCCCGCGACCCTGACCGCTCCCGGAGATGACGGGGGCATCTCCGGCGGGGACAACCTCCGCCGGTGGGTCGACGAGCACGCGACGGGAACCTCGGGTGCGGATCTCGTCGCCCTCATCCGGCTCCTCCGCGAGCGCGGTTACCTCAGCCACGGGCTCGCCCCGGCGGCGGGGGCGGCGGCGCCGGTATGGACGAAGGATCTCCCGGGCTACCAGCTGCAGCCGAGCGCGTCGGGGCACTCCCTCGCGCGCATCGAGACGATGTTCCAGCGCCTGCTCGAGCGCGAGGACGACCCGCGCGCCCAGTCGACGAACAACTACGTCGCGGCGGTGGGCGACGACGAGCAGTTCGCGGTCGCCGCCGCCCTCGTCGCCCACCAGCTCGGTTACCCCGCGCGCGTCGTGGTCGGCACGCGACTGACCTCCAGCGACCCGGGGGTCGCGACGTGCCAGTCCGGGGAATGCCGCGCGCGCGACCTCAGCGCGTGGACCGAGGTGCAGGGCTCCGACGGGCGGTGGGCCGCGATCGACGTCACCCCGCAATGGGAGCTCTCGCCGAGCCTCGAGGTGACGCAGCAGCGCGACCCGGAGAACGTCACCGAGGTGCGCCCCGACACGGTCGACGAGGTGGTTCCGCCCGATCCGGTGCAGGAGGACAACGCCCTCAACGACGACGACAAGCGCGACGAGGGCCTGGACCTCGCGTGGCTGTGGCCGATCCTGCGGGTCGCGGGCATCTCGCTACTGGTCGTGCTGATCCTGTTCGGGCCGTTCCTCGCGATCGTCGTGGCGAAGGCGCTGCGCCGACGGGGACGCCGACGCGACCCCGACCCGCGCGGGGCGATCGCCGGCGGGTGGGACGAGTACGTCGACGCGGGAATGGATGCCGGCCGCGAACCGCCCCGATCGTCCACGCGCCGCGAGCTCGCCGAGGCGTACGACACTCCCTCGGGGCTGCGGCTCGCCGACGACGCCGACCGCGCGGTGTTCTCGTCCCGCACGGTCACCGCCGACGAGGCATCCGAGTTCTGGCGCATCGTGGACGACGAACGACGCACGCTCACGCGTCAGCGCGGCTGGTGGCGGCGCCTCCGTGCCGCCGTATCGTTGAGATCGTTCCTGCGGTTCTTCGCCCCGCGCCCCACGCGCCGACGGCCGCCGCACCGCGACGAGAGGGGGAAGCGCCAGCGTCGGCGCGACACGACATGAACGATTCCACGGAAATGCTCCTGGGGGCGCTGTCACTCGTCCTCTTCGTGATCCTGTACGTCTGGCACGCCCTGGCGCTCGCCGCGGTGTTCGCGAAGGCGGGCGAGGCGAGCTGGAAGGGGTGGGTGCCGGTTCTCAACGTGGCGACGGTGCTGAAGCTCGGGGGATTCTCGCCGTGGCTCGTGCTGATCGTCCTCGTCCCCGTGTTCGGTGTGATCGCGTACGCGGTGGTCTCGATCGTCGCCATCCACCGCGTGAACCTGGCCTTCGGGCGGGGCGCCGGGATGACCGTCCTCGGGGCGTTCCTGCCGATCATCTGGGCGAGCATCCTCGGCTTCGGCCGCGCACGGTGGGAGGGTGCCGCGCCCGGTGCGCGCCGTTCCGGTGTGGACGAGAATTCCGCGCCGGTCCGCCGCGGTCAGGACTTCGCGGGACCGTACGTCCCCCTCGTCGGCGGGTGGACCCCCGAGCCGCCGAAGGCGGAGACCGGGGTCGCGGTGGCTGAGGACGAGGGGAGGGATGCCGCGCCCTCCACGCCGGTGTCCGAACCGGTCGTCCTTCCGTTCGCTGCACCCTCGCCGTCCCTGTCGGACGCCGTCCCCACCCCGTCGGACTGGGCTCCGCCGGCCGCCGGCGGGGCAGCGGGATTCCTTCCTCCCGCGAACGCCGACGACGACGCCGCGTGGAAACCCGAGTCTTTGGCTCCGGCCACGCCGGTCCGTCGTCGCTCTGAACCGACGGTCGACGCGGAGGACCCGGCCGCGACCTCCGCGCCCGCCGCCGCTCCGGCCACTCCTGCCGCCGATGAGTCCCCGCTCGACCCGTGGCTCGCGCCCGCTCGGTCCGAGCCGGCGCCGGAGGCCTCGACTCCCCTTCCCGACGCGCCCCTGACCCGCCCCGCCCCTGCCACGGTCCCGGTCTCGGCCGTCCCCGCCGTCCCCGCGCGGCGCGAGGAGCCGGGGGAGGAGTTCCCCGAGCTGTCCGAAGCGGTGTCGGCCGTCGCCGAGGCGCCGCAGGCGGGTGCGCCGCGCTCCGCGCGCACCTCGGTGTCGGCGCTCTACACGCAGCCGGAGTTCCCCGCCGAACCCGAGGACGCCGAGCTCGACGCCCTCGACCGCACGGTCGTGACCCGCCGGCGCCGCATCCCCTGGGCGATCGTGCCGCCGAACGGCGTCCCGGTCGACCTGACCTCGGACGTCGTCATCCTCGGACGCCGTCCGGCTCCGGATGCCGCGCACCCCGACGCCCAGCTCATCGCGATCGTCGACGAGACCCGGACGGTGTCGAAGACCCACGCGCGCCTGCAGCTCCGCGGCGAGAAGTGGTTCGTGACGGACCTCGATTCGACGAACGGGGTGCTGTTCGCGACCCTCATGGGCACCGAGGTCGAGGCGCCTCCCGGGGAGGAGATCGAGGCGGGCGAGCGCTTCTTCCTGGGCGACGCGGAGGTGCGTCTCACGCGGAGGGAGGCGTGAGCGGTCCGTACGACGTTCCCGACGATCCCGACGACGTCACGCTGTGGGCGGGCCGGCTCCGCGCCTGGCCGACCCCGCCGACCGCGGCCCCCGAAACCGGGGACGACGAGGTCGACGAGGACACCGCGATCTCCGTGCGTCCCGTCGCCGACGACACCGTCCGTGTGCGCCGTCAGGCACCCTCGGACGACACGGTGCGGGTCGACCGCCCCGCGCCGGTGCCCGCGCCCGCGGACGACACCGTGCGGGTCGACCGCCCCGCGCCGGTGCCCGTGCCCGCGGACGACACGGTGCGGGTCGACCGCCCCTCGCCGCCGATCGACGAGACCACGGCGCCCGGCCGTCGCCGGGGCGCGGATGTCGCACCGGCCGAGACCTCGACCGCGGATACGGAGGCGGGAACGCGCCGCGCCCGTCGCAGCCCGGAGGTCCCGACCACCGAGCTCCCGTCCGGAGACCCGGCGCCCCGGCCGCGCGAGGCCCGCGTGCCGGCGGGCGATCATGAGCTCTACCGTCCCCGGGTCGACGAGGCGGTCCGTGTGACCCGTGCGGCCCCGCCCGCTCGTCCCGACGACGCTCCGGATGCGGCCGAGGTCCTGCCGCGGACTCCCCGTCGGACCCGGACCCGGGCGATCGTGCTCGCGGCGACGGTCGTCGTCCTGGTCGCGGCGGCGGCCATCGCGCTGTTCCTGCTGATGGGCTGAGCATCGACCGGCGCACGTTTGCCCGCACCCTCCGGGGCGCGTATCATTGAGCGGGTGTGCGTTCACGCGCGCCGTGCGTCATGCCTCCGGGCTGTGGCACGGAACAACGCTCGCACCATCTCAGGGAACGGCCTGCGAACAGGTCACCCCCACGGCATATCCACCACACTCACGCCCGATCATTCTGGCGCGCGGTGGATCACACGTGAGCCCGACACGTCACGAATCGCAAGATCCGCGCCGAGTCGGGGGAGACACGACGCTGTCACCGTGCAGCACAAACAAGGAGAGAACGTGCCAACCATTCAGCAGTTGGTTCGCAAGGGCCGCTCGCCGAAGGTCTCGAAGACCAAGGCTCCCGCGCTGAAGTCGAACCCCCAGCAGGCCGGCGTGTGCACCCGCGTGTACACCACGACCCCCAAGAAGCCGAACTCGGCGATGCGCAAGGTCGCCCGCGTGAAGCTGCGCAACGGTACCGAGGTCACCGCCTACATCCCCGGTGAGGGCCACAACCTGCAGGAGCACTCGCTCGTGCTCGTCCGCGGTGGTCGTGTGAAGGACCTCCCCGGTGTCCGTTACAAGATCGTCCGCGGTGCGCTCGACACCCAGGCTGTCAAGAACCGTAAGCAGGCTCGCAGCCGCTACGGCGCGAAGAAGGGCTGAGAACCATGCCTCGTAAGGGTCCCGCCCCGAAGCGTCCCGTCGTCAACGACCCGGTGTACGGCGCTCCCGTCGTCACCCAGCTCGTCAACAAGATCCTCGTCGACGGCAAGAAGTCGCTGGCCGAGTCGATCGTCTACGACGCCCTCCGCGGCGTCGAGGCGAAGAACAGCCAGGATGCCGTCGCCACCCTCAAGAAGGCGCTCGACAACGTGCGCCCCACCCTCGAGGTCAAGAGCCGCCGCGTCGGTGGCTCGACCTACCAGGTTCCGGTCGAGGTCAAGCCGCACCGCGCGAACACCCTCGCGCTGCGCTGGCTCGTGAGCTACGCGAAGGGTCGTCGTGAGAAGACGATGACCGAGCGTCTGCAGAACGAGATCCTCGACGCCTCGAACGGCCTCGGTGCCGCGGTCAAGCGCCGCGAGGACACCCACAAGATGGCCGAGTCGAACCGCGCCTTCGCGCACTACCGCTGGTAACACCCGCGGAGGGTCCGCGACCGAACCCCGGTCGCGGACCCTCCGATGGGCCCGGCATCAACCTCCCAACAGGTAAGGAAGACACCCGTGGCACAAGACGTGCTCACCGACCTCCACAAGGTCCGCAACATCGGCATCATGGCGCACATCGATGCCGGCAAGACGACGACGACCGAGCGCATCCTGTTCTACACGGGCGTCAACCACAAGATCGGTGAGACGCACGACGGTGCCGCGACCACCGACTGGATGGAGCAGGAGCAGGAGCGTGGCATCACGATCACCTCCGCCGCCGTCACCTGCTTCTGGGACAAGAACCAGATCAACATCATCGACACCCCCGGACACGTCGACTTCACGGTCGAGGTCGAGCGTTCGCTGCGCGTGCTCGACGGTGCCGTCGCCGTCTTCGACGGCAAGGAGGGCGTCGAGCCCCAGTCCGAGACGGTGTGGCGTCAGGCCGACAAGTACGACGTCCCCCGCATCTGCTTCGTCAACAAGATGGACAAGCTGGGCGCCGACTTCTACTTCACGGTCGACACGATCGTGAACCGCCTGAAGGCCAAGCCGCTCGTCATCCAGCTCCCCATCGGTGCCGAGAACGACTTCCTCGGTGTCATCGACCTCGTCGAGATGCGTGCCCTGGTGTGGCCCGGCGACGCCAAGGGTGACGTGACCATGGGCGCCAAGTACGAGATCCAGGAGATCCCGGCCGACCTCGCCGACAAGGCTGCCGAGTACCGCGAGAAGCTGCTCGAGACGGTCGCCGAGTCCGACGAGGCGCTGCTCGAGAAGTACTTCGGTGGCGAGGAGCTCACGGTCGCCGAGATCAAGGGCGCGATCCGCAAGCTCACGATCGCCTCCGAGCTCTACCCGGTGCTCTGCGGTTCCGCGTTCAAGAACCGCGGTGTCCAGCCGATGCTCGACGCGGTCGTCGACTACCTCCCGTCGCCCCTGGACGTGCCGGCCATCGAGGCTCACGACCCCAAGGACGAAGAGATCGTCATCGAGCGCCACGCCGACCGCGAGGAGCCCTTCGCGGCCCTGGCGTTCAAGATCGTGACGCACCCCTTCTTCGGTCGCCTGACCTACATCCGCGTCTACTCGGGTCACCTCGACTCCGGCGCGCAGGTCGTCAACGCGACCAAGGGCAAGAAGGAGCGCATCGGGAAGATCTTCCAGATGCACGCCAACAAGGAGATGCCCGTCGACTCCGTGACCGCCGGTCACATCTACGCGGTCATCGGCCTCAAGGACACCACCACCGGTGACACCCTGAGCGACCCCGCCAACCAGGTCGTCCTCGAGTCGATGACGTTCCCGGAGCCGGTCATCGAGGTCGCCATCGAGCCCAAGACCAAGGCCGACCAGGAGAAGCTGGGTGTCGCCATCCAGAAGCTCGCCGAGGAAGACCCGACGTTCCGCGTCGAGCAGAACGCCGAGACCGGTCAGACCGTCATCAAGGGCATGGGCGAGCTGCACCTCGACATCCTCGTGGACCGCATGAAGCGCGAGTTCAAGGTCGAGGCCAACGTCGGCAAGCCCCAGGTGGCGTACCGCGAGACCATCCGCAAGTCGGTCGAGCGTCACGACTACACCCACAAGAAGCAGACCGGTGGTTCGGGTCAGTTCGCGAAGATCCAGTTCGCGCTGGAGCCCCTCGAGGTCACGGCCGACAAGACCTACGAGTTCGAGAACAAGGTCACCGGTGGTCGTATCCCGCGCGAGTACATCTCGCCGACCGACCAGGGCTTCCAGGACGCCATGAACGTCGGCGTGCTCGCCGGCTACCCCATGGTGGGTGTCAAGGCGATCCTGCTCGACGGTGCCTCGCACGACGTCGACTCGTCCGAAATGGCGTTCAAGATCGCCGGTTCGATGGGCTTCAAGGAGGCCGTCCGCAAGGCGAACCCCACCCTCCTCGAGCCGATCATGGCCGTCGAGGTGCGTACTCCCGAGGAGTACATGGGCGACGTCATCGGCGACCTGAACTCGCGTCGTGGCCAGATCCAGTCGATGGAGGACGCCGCCGGCGTCAAGGTCGTCCGCGCCAACGTCCCGCTGTCCGAGATGTTCGGCTACATCGGTGACCTGCGCTCGAAGACCTCGGGTCGCGCCGTCTACTCGATGGAGTTCGACAGCTACGCCGACGTGCCGAAGGCCGTCGCGGACGAGATCATCCAGAAGAACAAGGGCGAGTAACACCGCTCTCGTGGATGCTGGGAGCCCACGCCCCGGCCGGGCTCCCGGCATCCGCTCAAACTCAATACCGACTCTCTAGTAACCTGAGAACCATCCCCGTAGAGAACCGGTCGCAATCCAGCGCCCGTCACTCTGCATGAACGTCCTGAGGAGGACCCAGTGGCTAAGGCCAAGTTCGAGCGGACCAAGCCGCACGTGAACATCGGAACGATCGGTCACGTCGACCACGGCAAGACCACGCTCACCGCTGCCATCTCGAAGGTGCTCGCCGACAAGTACCCGTCGGCCACCAACGTCCAGCGTGACTTCGCGTCGATCGACTCGGCGCCGGAAGAGCGCCAGCGCGGTATCACCATCAACATCTCGCACGTCGAGTACGAGACCCCGAAGCGTCACTACGCTCACGTCGACGCGCCCGGTCACGCCGACTACATCAAGAACATGATCACCGGTGCCGCTCAGATGGACGGCGCGATCCTCGTGGTCGCGGCGACCGACGGCCCGATGGCCCAGACGCGTGAGCACGTTCTGCTCGCCAAGCAGGTCGGCGTCCCCTACCTGCTCGTCGCTCTGAACAAGGCCGACATGGTCGACGACGAGGAGATCCTGGAGCTCGTCGAGCTCGAGGTCCGCGAGCTCCTCTCCTCGCAGGACTTCGACGGCGACAACGCCCCCGTCGTCCGCGTCTCGGGCCTCAAGGCTCTCGAGGGCGACGAGCAGTGGGTCGAGTCGATCGTCGAGCTCATGAACGCCGTCGACGAGTCCATCCCCGACCCGGTGCGTGACAAGGACAAGCCGTTCCTCATGCCCATCGAGGACGTCTTCACCATCACCGGTCGTGGAACGGTCGTCACGGGTCGCGCCGAGCGCGGTACCCTCGCGATCAACTCCGAGGTCGAGATCGTCGGCATCCGCCCGACGCAGAAGACCACGGTCACGGGTATCGAGATGTTCCACAAGCAGCTCGACGAGGCCTGGGCCGGCGAGAACTGTGGTCTGCTCCTCCGCGGCACCAAGCGTGACGACGTCGAGCGCGGCCAGGTCGTCGTCAAGCCCGGTTCGGTCACCCCGCACACCAACTTCGAGGGCACGGCGTACATCCTGTCCAAGGAGGAGGGCGGCCGTCACAACCCGTTCTTCACGAACTACCGCCCGCAGTTCTACTTCCGTACCACGGACGTGACCGGCGTCATCACGCTGCCCGAGGGCACCGAGATGGTCATGCCCGGTGACACCACCGAGATGTCGGTCGAGCTCATCCAGCCGATCGCCATGGAAGAGGGCCTCGGCTACGCGATCCGTGAGGGTGGCCGCACCGTCGGTGCCGGTACCGTCACCAAGATCCTCAAGTAAGTCCTTTTCGGACTGACCGGCAAGGGCCGGGCCTTCGGGCCCGGCCCTTCGTCGTTCCCGGCGTCCGAGAGTGGGCCGGTCTGCGCCGCCCGGTAGAGTCGCACGCGTGAAGCCGCTCGCCCGCATCCTCGGAATCCTGTCCCTCCTGTGCGCGGTGGCGGCGGTGGCCGTTCCTGGTGTGGGAGCCATCCTGCTGCTCCGCGCCGGCTCCCCGGCGGTCATCGACAGAGCCGCAGTGCTCGGCCTGGTGGTGGCGGCCGTGGGCCTCGTGTTCGGAGTGATCGGATACCTGGTCGGGCGTCGGGTGGGCGCAACTGCGGTGCCCATCATCGGAGGGCTGAGTTCCCTCCTCGTGGGCGTCGGGTTCGCGATCGCGCCGCTGTTCGTGTGAATCTCTGCTCCGTTACCGGGGCGGATGAGGCTCCTGGCAGAAGGCGCTCAGGCGGCCTGACCTAAGATTCACCCCATGGGTGACAATCTTCGCCGCCACAACCGCGACCGTGCGACGAACGGTCGGAACGACGAGGATGCCGCTCTCGTCGGACAGGAGGGGGCCGACGCGGTCCTGACCGACCCGGCGGATGCGCCGGCGCCACGCCGCCGCCGCGCGTGGCCGTGGATCGTCGGCGGAGTCCTCGGTGTGGTCGGAGGAGCCGCCGCGGTGGCGGGCATCCTCGCCGCGACGCTGGCCGTTCAGGCCGTGGAGGTCCGCGACGACCTCCTCGCATCCAAGGCGACCCTCGGGCGTCTCGGGTCGTTGGTCGCGGCCAAGGATGAGGCGGGACTCCAGGCCGCCGCGGACGACGTCAGTGCCCGTACCTCTCGAGCCGCCGCCACGGTCCAGGGGCCGTTGTGGCGCGCAGCGGCTGACATCCCCGTCGTCGGGGCGAACATCGACGCGGTCTCCCGCGTGACGCGCGCGGTCGACATCCTCGTGCGGGAGGCGCTGCCACCGGGCATCCAGATGATCAGCGACCTCGACATCAAGAAGCTCGCGCTGGAGGGCGGCGGCTTCGACCTGCAGCCGTTCCAGCAGGCGCAGAGCTCCATTCCGGTTGTGTCGCAAGCCTTCACCGAAGCCAAGGCCCAGACGGACGGCATCCGGTCCGATCAGCTGCTCGACGCCGTCGCCGGCCCCGTCGGGGAGATTCGCGACGTCATCGACCGCACGGCACCGACACTCGACGTCGTCAATCGCTACCTACCGACCCTGCTGGACATGGCCGGCGGTAACGGAAGCAAGACGTACCTCATCATTTTCCAGAACAACGCCGAGATCCGCGCAACGGGCGGCAATCCCGCGGCAAGCATCATCATGAAGGTCGACCAGGGCAAGTTCGATCTCCTCGACCAGGCGAGCTCGTTGACGTTCTATCAGGAGGGTACGGCGGGAGAACAGTTCAGCGACTTGCCCGGGGACACCCTGTCGCTCTACCCGTCGACGTTCGCCCGGTTCTCGCAGGACTACACCATGACTCCGAGCTACCCGACGACGGTGCAGCTCTTCCAGGACCTCTGGACCCGCACGAACGGCGAGCGGTTCGACGGCGTGATCTCGATCGATCCCGTCGTGCTGTCGCACATGCTCGCGGTGGCCGGACCGGTGGACGTCGCGGGAGAGCAGATCACGAGCGAGAACGCGGTGAAGCTGCTGCTGAGCGATGCGTACGAACGGTATCCGAACGGACGGGACTCGGACGCCTTCTTCTCGGACGTCTCACGCACGGTCTTCAGCCATCTGACGGCCGGCAAATGGGACCCGGCGAAGATGCTCGACGCGCTCGAGCAGTCGGCGAACGAGCAGAGACTCCTGCTGTCGTTCACAGACCCCCAAGCGCAGCAACTGGCGACCGAGCTCGGCGTCGACGGAGCACTGCGCAACGACACGTCGACGGCAACACAGGTGGGCACATACCTCAACGACTATTCCGTCGGAAAGCTCGAATTCCACTTGTCGCAGACCGTTGCCGCGACGTGCGACGCCACCGCACGTACGATCACGACGACGACGACCCTCACGAACTCGATCCCGAACAATATCCAGAGCAAGTACACGCTGGGAGCGCGGAACGGGAACTTCGGGCTCCCACGCACCGCGATGATGCTCGACGTCCTGTTCTTCGCCCCGCCGGGCGGCCAGGTGATCGCCACCGATCCCGCCACGAGTGACGAGTCGGGATTCGACCGATCCGGCTCGCAGGACGGAAATTCCGCGCTCAGCAGGCTCGTCGTGCTCCGCCAGGGCGAAACCCGGACGGTCTCCTCGACCGTCCAGCTTCCCGGTGGGCCGCTCGGGCCCCTCCAGCTGCGCCACACCCCCACGGCATCCGACACACCGGTCACCATCGACTCCTCCTGCAGCGCTCTGTTCGCGACTGCGGGCTGAGGCTGCGGATGCCGGGTCTTCAACCGGGAGCAACGACGCGGGCGCGGTTCAGCGGCCAGACGATGGCGACGACCACGCCGATCATGTCATCGCGCGGAACGAAGCGCGCGCAATCCGGAGCCGTCGCCGGGCCGCCGCGGCACGCGATGACGGAATCGGCGGAGTTCGCTCGGTTGTCGCCCATCACCAGGTATTCACCGGAGGGAACGAGGACCGGGGCGAAGCATCGGGGCGACACCGGCGTCGTCGTGCAATCATTCACCCCCGGGGTGAATGGCAGGTCGTTGAACACGTAGCCCTCAGCGAGCGGCTGCCCATCCACCTCGAGCTGGCCCTGCGCCGAACAACACCGCACTGTCGACCCGGGGACGCCGATGATGCGCTTGACGAGCGCGTCCTGGTTACTGGGGCCAAAGCCCACGATGTCGCCGATCCATCCGACGGCCGTTCGGAGGACTCCACGCTCGGGCGCCGGACCCCAGGTGTCGGGACGTGCGAAGACCACGACATCCCCCGGGCCGGGGGAGGCCAGACCGAACGCGACGCGGCTGGCGATGATGCGATCACCGGACTCGAGCGTCGGTGACATCGACTCGGACGGGACCTGGAACGGCTTGATGACGAACGTCTGCACGAGGGCGAGGACGATCACGGCCAGCAGGAGGTGCGCGAGCGGCGAGCGACTGATCCTCCGCCAGCGGTCCCGACGCGCCGGTGTCGATGCGGTGGTCGTCATGCTCGCGCGAGAAGACCGTGTGCGATGAGCTCGTCGAGGGTCTCCTCGATGACCGCGCGTGCGTCTGCCGCGGCCGGCTCGCCGAAAGCTGCCACGGCGGCTGCGGTGATCTCGGTCTCGCCTGCCCCGGTTCGGCACATCGTCCAGACGAGGCAACCGCGACGATCGAGCGCCGTGACGACTCCGTCTCGGAGGATGCACGCGCGCCCCTCGACGAGGATGGCGTCGGTCAGGTCCGGGAAGCGCCACGGCCCGGCGGGGGCCGCGGATGGAAGCACCGACCAGGGCTGCGGTTCCGGAGCGGGGCCGGCGAAGACGTCGTCGACGAGGCGGGGGAGGTCCGTGGCATCCCGGTACACGAGACGGGTCACCCGTGCCGAGCGACTTACGACCCGGGCGACGTACTGGAGGGGGGTGCGCAGCTCCGTGAGGTAGCTGATCTGCGGAGTCAACTCGCAGATCGCATCGACGAGGTCGAGGGGGAACGCGTGCGCCTCGACGGTCGAGGTGTCCCGGTCGAGCAGGGCGATGGCGGCAAGACGCAGGGAGCACGGAGGGAGCGGGAGGAGTCCGAGGTCACTCGGAGCGATCTGCTCCTTGTGCGGCCGCCCCTCCACGATCAGCGAGAGCGGCTTGCGGTACGGCTGGACGGCGAGGTGGTCGTCGACGGCGACGCTCTCGTCACTCACGTATCCGAATCGCCTGCCGAGGAGACGGACCGCCGTCGTCTTGCCCCGCCCCGACGGTCCGACGAGTGCAAGGACGCGTCCATCCGGCGCGGCCACACCTCCCGCGTGGAGCAGGAGGTGCGTGCCCCGGAGGGCGTCGAGGGCGGCGAGCGTGACCCGTGTCGAGAGATCGGACAGCGCACGCGCGCCGTCCTCGATCGCCTCACCGGAGATGGGAATCGTGCGTACTGCGGGCTGGGCCGGATCGACCGAGAGACAGTCGCGCCAGGCCGCGCTCACGCGCGAGGGCGTCAGGATCCCTGAGCGCTCGATGACGAGGCGTATCGGTACGCCCAACGCCTCGACCGTACCGAGAACCACTTGCTCCGCGATCGACGTCACCACGGCACCCTTCCGCGTGGGCCGGGCGACAGGTCGTCGAGTCACGTGCCGTCGCGCCCACGCCCGGTCAGCCTAGGGAGGGATACCGTCGACGGAGGCAGTGTCCGGACGGCCGCGACGCTGGTGAGGCTCCGTGTTCCGGGGCGCGTACGCGAACGTTCCTGCCTCCCGCGGTGCGAGTGGCGCGTGCGGTCAGACGCTCCGGGATTCCACGATGGAGTCCACGCGCTCCCGATAGGTCGTTCCACGCATGTCCGACGCGGTCGGCCACGCTGCGACCTTCTTCTGGAAGTCGTCCCACGTGGAGACGGCGCGGGCGGGCACACCGGCGACGATCGTGCCGGACGGCACGTCCTTGGTGACGACCGACCCGGCACCGACGACCACGTGGTCGCCGATGATGACGCCGGGCATGACCGTCACTCCGGCGCCGATGAAGACATCTGAACCGACGGTGATCGGCGCGTAGCGGTAGCGTCGCCCCCGCTCGTCGCGGACGAGCCACCCCGAGCCGTCGTGCGTGATGAAGGTCACTTCGCTGCTGATCGTGACGCGGTCGCCCACCGTGATCAGCCAGGGCTCGGTCGTCACGATGTTGGACAGGATGCGGCAATCACGGCCGATCTTCACGCCCTTTCGGCGCGCGAATCCTTCCTTGCCGGAAATGAGGAGATCGGCCTTGTCGAGGATCTGACGAACAAATGAACGCGCCATGGTGACTTCCTAATCGTGGGTGGGTGGGAGCGTCGATCCCGGTGCGGATGTGCCGTCGGCCCACAGGTCGGCGGGGAAAGCCTCCCGCAGCGGAGCCAGGTCGAGGGAGGGGGGCTCTTCGCCCCCGGCGGAGACGGCCGAGGCGACGTCGGCCGCAGGCGTGAAGGAACGGCGCCCTGTTCCTTCGTAGTAGTCGTGGTACTTGAACGGATCCTCGTGCTCGGGCGCGATCAGCCGAGCGGGGATCCCGAGCGCCTCCGCGACGACGATGCCGTGGAGGGAGGATCCGACCACCAGTGACGAGGCGGCGATGTGCTCCAGGACGGTCGCGAGCTCCCACTGCGGGTTCACCACGCCCGGGACGTCCCGATACCGCGGGAAGTCATGCAGGTTCGGAACGATGCTGACCTCGCGCGTGGGGGCCGCGGCGATCTCCCGCAGGTGGGGGAACACCTCCGGCACGAGCAGACCGGGATCGCCGTAGATCTCGGGCGCGGTGATCCCGCGCTCCCGGAGGAACGCCGCTGTGCGGGGACCACGGACCGCCCGCACGTCGAGAGACGTGAACACGTGCCGCTCGGCCTCGATCTTGCCGTTCCGTCCCGTTCCCCACAGCACGTCTCCGTTCTGTGCGAAGTGGAGGACGGATCCCACGGAGAACAGCGTGCGACCATCCCCGACCCGTGGCGTGGCGAGGTCGATGCCCGCCGAGCGGGCGAGGTGCTCCACGACGACCGGGCCGAGGAGATCGCCGAAGTTGTTCACGCGGGACCTCCGCCGGAGCGGGAGTACGCGACGGAGGCGTCCGCTGAACACGTAGGGGCGGGGGTTCCAGGAGAAGAGATCAGGTGCAGTCGGGGTCATCGCGTCCTCAATCCGGCAAGGGTTCGTCGGTAGGCGTCGAGATGGGACCGTCCGATCGTCAGCCAGTCGCGCCCGGTCATCGGGGGCCACGCTTCACGGGTGTCCACGCCGTCGACAGGGGCGAGCGCTTCTCGCACGTCGTCGGCGGTGAGCTCGCCCTCGAAGAGTCGGACCCACTCCGCCCCGAACTCCTCGCGAAGCGCCAGACTGATCGGTCCGCGGCGTACGAGTACGGGTCTCCCCACCGAGAGGGCGAGGAAGAGGACGCCGGAATTGTAGATCTCCGGGTACGGCAGGACCACGAGATGAGCGCTCTGGATGAGCGCCACCATGTCGTCGTCGGACAGGAACTCGTCGCGGATGACGATGGTGTCGCGCTCTCCTGCCAGGTCGCGCAGCTCTTGTGCGTACTCGGACGGCCGCGCCTTCCCCGCCACGACGAGCTCGTATGCCCCGTCGCTCATTCCGGTGAAGGCGGTGACGACCTCTTCGATGTTCTTGTACTTGCGCAGCTGCCCCACCGTCACCACGCGCGTGGGGCCGGCTTCCGGCGGGGTGGTCGGCATCATCCGGTGCCAGTCGCGGTAATGGCCGTGCGGGATCAGGATGCCGTCCGACTGCGGATCGCTCATGTAGATGTTGAGGGCGACCTGCCCCATGATCTCTTCGAACACCCGCGCGTCCGCGGGAGCGAGCGTGTCGTGGCGATCGAGGTTGTGCACCGTCTGCACGATCGGGATGCGTCCGAGCCGCAGCCGCAGCAGCATGAGGCGGACGAGAGCCCGCTTGGCGATCTTGCGGACTCCCGTGTCGAAGAGGAACAGCCCTTCGACCCAATGCAGGTGGACCACGTCCACCCGGCCCCATATCGCCCGCGGCCAGGAGAAGTAGGACACATCGCCACCGGCGGATTCGAGACCCGCCACGAGCAGCGGGATGAACGGGTTCCGCCCCGGGCCATGAGTGGTGAGCATGACTCGGACGCGTTCGGGTTCCGCATTCACGATTTCCCCTTCCTGAGTCGCTTCCCGATGGAGAAGATCTCGGCCAGATCCCGGCGGACGCGAGGGATCGCGAACGAGATCGCGAACATGCCGAGGTAGACCACCGTCTGCAGGCTCAGCACGGCGACGACCGGTAGACCCGTGCCGGCCCACCCGATCGTCCAGGCGGCTGCTCCGCATACGAGGTGGACCCCGATCGGCCACGCCGCGATCTCGATCAGCAGTCGGGCAGCCATCCCCGTCTTGCGGATGGCGAAGATCGAATACAGGGCCCAGATGACCGCGAGGCCGATCGAATACCCCCACGCAACTCCCACGGCGCCCCACGCCGAGCCGCCGATCACGAGGGCGATCAGAGCCGCTCTCCCGATCACGCTGTAGCGCAGCTGGAGCCACGTGAGTGCCTTCGAGAGGAAGATCCAGTAGTAGATGTAGCCCAGCGCCTGGAAGACCCCGCCGATGGCGAGAATCTGGAACAGGATCACCGATCCGCCCCACTGGGGGCCGAAGAGGATTGCGAAAAGGGGACCGGCCACCGAGGCGAGGAAGATGAAGCTCCCCACCAGCAGGTAGGAGAGCACTCGCTGGGCGGCACCCACGTACCTCCGGTACTGGGCGTCGTCGTCGATTCTCGAGAGAACCGGGAGGGCGACGCGGGTCATCGGAGCCGCGAGCTGTTGCACCGGGAGGGCGAACATCTGGAAGGCGCGGCTGTACAGGCCGACGACGGCGGGTCCGGCGACTCGTCCCAGCGTCAGGGAATCGACGTTGTTGCTCACGTAGGTGACGAGCTGGACGCCCATGGTGTTCACCCCGAAGTGGAGGAGCTCGCGCATGTGCTGACGCCGGCGGGGGAGACCCGGGCGCCAGCGGCTCAGAATCATGCTGACCAGCAGCGTCAGCAGCGCGATCGTGACCTGCTGCCAGCCGAGAGCCCAGTAGCCGAAACCGAGCAGCGCGAGCACGACGGCGACGACGAGTCCGGCCGCTTGAGCGCTCACGTCCACCAGCGCCAGCTGCTTGAACTTGAGAGCCCGCGTCAGTTCGGACTTGAACTGCGTGTTCAGCCCGTTGATGACGAATGTCAGAGCGAGGAATTTCGTCAGAGCGTCGAGAACGGGCTGGTTGTAGAACGCTGCGATCGCCCCCGCGGCGAGGAAGACGATCGCGCCCGCCGTCACACCGATTCCCGCATTGAGCCAGAACAGGTTCGATTTCTGACCGGGGGTGATGTTCTTGGCCTGAATGGCGGCCATAGACAGCCCGAAATCGCCGATGACGAGTGCGACACCGGTAATCGCAGTCACCATTGCAACGACGCCGAAATCGGAGGGCGTGAGCAGTCGTGCGAGAACGACGAGCGTGGCGAGCTGGGTGAGGAATTTCAGAACCTGACCCGCGATGGTGACAACTGCCCCTCGCGCGGCGGAATCTGCTAGCCCCATTCGAATGACCCGATCCGTTCGTGCCGTTGAACTCTGACGACAGTGTCCTGACACCGTGGACTCCAGATCGGCACGGTGATGTGACTATACCCCATCTCAGTTACCATCAATGGAGCGCTGGAAGAGGGGGACCGTGACGAGCATCGACATCCGCACTGCGCGAAAGTCGCAGCCGACGGTCTTTCCCGCCGATCCGGGAAAGTTCTCGCGGAGCGCTGTCGTAGGTTCGGCGCTGGGCGTCGCGGCCGCCTCGGTGGGGCTGTCGTGGTCGGTCGGTTCGCTGAACCTCTCCACGTTCTTCCTCGTGATCGGCTTCGTTCTCGCGGTTTTCCTGCGCCCTCCGGGCACGGTCCTCGGCTACCGCTTACGGCTTTTCGACCTCATCGCCATCGTGTACGCCGCAGCCGCAGTGGGTATCGAGAATTTCGACGCGATGGATCTGGGCCACCCTCCGAGCCCCGGGTACGCCTACGGCCCCCTGTACTATTTCGCCGCCTACGTCGTCGCCCGACTCATGGTGCAGGGGATCTCCTCCTTCGCGGGGTTCCTCACCGGCCTGGTGTGGCCGTCCATCATCGTTTCCGTCCTCGGGGTGCTCCAACTGGCGCGGGTCGGCCCCGTCATGGCTTCTG
>NZ_BADA01000156.1 GCF_000333395.1 Microbacterium sp. B19 | reverse complement strand
GCCCTCGCGCCTCGGCTACCTGCTGGACATGGCGCCGAAGGACCTCGAGAAGGTCATCTACTTCGCCGCCTACATGGTCATCTCGGTCGACGAGGATGCTCGTCACCGCGACCTGGCGACGCAGGAGAACAACATCCGCCTCGAGCTGAAGACGCTCGGCGACCGTCGCGACTCGCGCATCGCCGCCCGTCTGGCGAAGCTGGAGGAGGAGCTCGCGGCCCTGGAGGCCGAGGGTGCCAAGGCCGACCAGAAGAAGAAGGTCAAGGACGCCGCCGAGAAGGACATGACCTCGATCCGCAAGAACGCGGACGAGCAGATCGCCAAGCTCGAGCGCGTGTGGGAGGACTTCCGCACGCTCGAGGTCGGTGCCCTGAAGCCCGAGGACGACGTCTTCCACGAGCTGCAGGACCGCTTCGGTCAGTACTTCGAGGCCCACATGGGCGCCGAGTCGATCAAGCGTCGCCTCGAGACCTTCGACCTGCAGGCCGAGGCCGACAGCCTCCACCTGCAGATCTCCGAGGGCAAGGGTCAGCGCAAGATCCGCGCGATCAAGCGCCTGAAGGTCGTCAACTCGTTCCTGCAGACCGGCATGTCGCCGGCCTCGATGGTGCTCGACGTCGTTCCGGTGATCCCGCCGGAGCTGCGCCCGATGGTCCAGCTCGACGGTGGCCGTTTCGCCACCTCCGACCTGAACGACCTCTACCGTCGCGTGATCAACCGCAACAACCGCCTCCGTCGCCTCATCGACCTCGGTGCCCCCGAGATCATCGTGAACAACGAGAAGCGCATGCTGCAGGAGGCCGTCGACGCGCTGTTCGACAACGGCCGCCGCGGTCGTCCCGTCACGGGTACCGGCAACCGCGCCCTGAAGTCCCTGAGCGACATGCTCAAGGGAAAGCAGGGTCGTTTCCGCCAGAACCTGCTCGGCAAGCGCGTGGACTACTCGGGCCGTTCGGTCATCATCGTCGGACCCCAGCTGAAGCTGCACCAGTGCGGTCTGCCCAAGCAGATGGCGCTCGAGCTCTTCAAGCCGTTCGTGATCAAGCGCCTGATCGACCTCGGTCACTCGCAGAACATCAAGGCCGCCAAGCGCGCCGTCGAGCGCTACCGTCCCGAGGTCTGGGACGTGCTCGAGGAGATCATCCGCGAGCGTCCCGTGCTGCTGAACCGTGCACCCACCCTGCACCGTCTCGGCATCCAGGCGTTCGAGCCCCAGCTCGTCGAGGGCAAGGCGATCCAGCTGCACCCGCTCGTCTGCGCGGCGTTCAACGCCGACTTCGACGGTGACCAGATGGCCGTCCACCTGCCGCTGTCGGTCGAGGCCCAGGCCGAGGCCCGCGTGCTGATGCTCGCGTCCAACAACATCCTGAAGCCGTCGGACGGCCGTCCGGTGACCCTGCCCTCGCAGGACATGATCATCGGTCTCCACCACCTCACCACCCTCAAGGAGGGTGCCGTGGGCGAGGGCCGTGCGTTCGGTTCGGTGGGCGAGGCGATCCTGGCCAAGGACGAGGGCACCCTCGACCTGCAGGCCAAGGCGCGCATCCGCATCCCCGGCCTGACGTTCCTCGAGGGCCAGGCGCCCGAGGGCTACGAGCAGCACGGTCTCGTGGATGCCTCGCTCGGCCAGGCGATCTTCAACGACACGCTCCCCAAGGGCTACCCGTTCGTCCGCGAGCAGGCCGACAAGGGCAAGCTGTCGCAGATCGTCAACAAGCTGGCGGAGGAGTACCCGAAGGTCGAGGTCGCCGCATCGCTCGACCGGATCAAGGACGCCGGTTTCTACTGGGCCACGCGTTCGGGTGTGACGGTCGCGCTGAGCGACATCCTCACGCCCCCGAACAAGGGCGAGATCGTCGCGGGCTACGAGAAGCAGGCCGCGAAGGTCCAGGCGCAGTACGAGAAGGGTCTGACCACCGACGCCGAGCGTCGTCAGGAGCTCATCAAGATCTGGACCGAGGCCACGGATGCCGTCCAGAAGGCGATGCGCGACAACTTCCCGGCCGACAACACCATCAACCGCATGGTCTCGTCGGGCGCCCGTGGTAACTGGCTGCAGATCCGCAACATCGCGGGTATGCGTGGTCTGGTGAACAACCCGAAGGGTGAGATCATCCCGCGTCCGATCATCTCCTCGTACCGCGAGGGTCTGTCGGTCGCCGAGTACTTCATCGCGACGCACGGTGCCCGTAAGGGTCTGGCCGACACGGCGCTCCGTACGGCCGACTCGGGTTACCTCACGCGTCGTCTGGTGGACGTCTCGCAGGACGTCATCATCCGCGAGGAGGACTGCGGCACGTCGAAGGGCCTTGAGCTCCCGATCGCCGCGGTCGACTCGTCCGGCACCCTCGTCAAGGACGCCAACGTCGAGAACTCGGTCTTCGCTCGTACGCTCGCCACGGCGGTCGTCGACGCGCAGGGCACGGTTCTGGCCGAGGCCGGCGACGACGTGGGCGACGTGCTCATCAACAAGCTGGTCGAGGGTGGTGTGGAGTCGATCAAGGTCCGCTCCGTGCTGACCTGCGACTCGGCCGTCGGTGTCTGCGCGAAGTGCTACGGCCGTTCGCTCGCGACCGGAAAGATCGTCGACATCGGCGAGGCCGTCGGCATCATCGCGGCCCAGTCGATCGGTGAGCCCGGTACCCAGCTGACGATGCGTACCTTCCACACCGGTGGTTCCGCGTCGGCCGACGACATCACGCAGGGTCTGCCCCGCGTGCAGGAGCTGTTCGAGGCCCGTACCCCCAAGGGTGCGTCGCCGATCGCCGAGGCCGACGGCCGCATCACGATCGACGAGACCGACAAGGCCAAGAAGGTCATCCTCACGCCCGACAACGGTGACGAGCCGGTCGTGTACCCGGTCCTGAAGCGTGCGACCCTCCTCGTCGAGGACGGCCAGCACGTCAAGGTCGGCGAGCCCCTCCAGGTCGGAACGCTCGACCCCAAGGAGGTCATGCGCGTGCAGGGTGCCCGCGAGGTGCAGAAGTACCTCGTGAACGGCGTCCAGGGCGTGTACCGCTCGCAGGGTGTGCCGATCCACGACAAGCACATCGAGGTCATCGTGCGCCAGATGCTGCGCAAGGTCACCGTCGTCGACCACGGCGACACCGACCTGCTCCCCGGTGAGCTGGTGGACTTCAAGCGCTACCAGACCATCAACCGCGAGGCGGTCGGCGAGGGCAAGCGTCCCGCGTCGGGTCGTCCCGAGCTGATGGGTATCACCAAGGCGTCGCTGGCGACCGAGTCGTGGCTGTCGGCCGCGTCCTTCCAGGAGACCACCCGCGTCCTGACGCAGGCGGCCATGGAGGGCAAGAGCGACCCGCTGGTCGGCCTCAAGGAGAACGTCATCATCGGAAAGCTCATCCCCGCCGGAACGGGTCTTGCGAAGTACCGCAACGTCACCGTCGAGGCGACGGAGGAGGCCAAGAGCGAGCGGTACCCCAACCGCATCTTCGCCTCGGACGGCGCGTACAGCGACGCCGACCTGAGCTACGTCGATTTCGACAGCTTCTCGACGGACGACTTCACGCCCGGCACTTATAACTGATCGATGGATGCCGCACCCCGGTGCGGCATCCTGATCCCCGAAGGCCCCCGGCTCGCGCCGGGGGCCTTCGTCGTACCCGGGGCGTTTCCGGCGGATGACGTGTCGGGGTGCGCGGCGTGTCGGGGTGGCTGCGCGCGGGGTCCCCTCACCTACCGTGGTGGGGGAGGAACGGATGGCTCGAGTCGGTGGCCGCAGTGCGTGGATCGCGTGGCCGGTGGGCGTGCTGTGCGCCGTCGTCGTCGCAGCCCTGCTCGTGCTGGCCGCGCCGGGTCTGCCGGGTACGGTGACGTTCGTGGGCGATACGCTCCGCGCCGGCTCGACGACTCCACCCTGGACCGACGCGCCGCGCGTGCCCGGCCCGGCCACGACCTGTCGCGACCTGTACACGCAGCCCATGTGGTCCGAGCTGGTGTGGTCGCCGGAGGCGCTGCTGACGCAGCGGCACACCGGGCCGCTGTCCACGCCGGAGGCGGTGGCCGCCGCGGCGCCGACTCCCGTGATCACGTGCCACTGGCGGGGCGAGGGCGGGCGTTGGCTCGAGAGCAGCGTGGCCACGGTCTCCGCCGACGGTGCCGCCGCCGTCGAGGCCACCTTGTCCGGTCAGGGCTTCGCGTGCGCGACCGACGCGGACACCGTCCACTGCGAACGCACGGCCGACGGCGTCACCGAGGTCCACGACCTCCGCGGCGACCGGTGGGTGTCCTCGACGTTCTCGAGATGGATGCCGGACGGGTACACCGCGGTCGTGGCATCCCGCGCCTTCGGCGAGTGACGGGGC
The DNA here is from genome assembly GCF_000333395.1 of Microbacterium sp. B19. Lineage (GTDB taxonomy): Bacteria > Actinomycetota > Actinomycetes > Actinomycetales > Microbacteriaceae > Microbacterium. The sequence continues at coordinate 5,157 of NZ_BADA01000156.1, read as the reverse complement.
GGGGTCAGCCGTAGATCGCGGCGATGATGCTCGCGGTGTAGCCCGTCGGGGCGAGGTTGGAGTACTGCGTGTCGATGAGGACGTCGTTGCGCCAGAACAGGGTGCGGCCGTCGTTGACGGCGTACGTCGTGTTGATCCAGGTCTTCTCGCAGCGGGTGCCCTCGTCGGGGGTGTAGCAGCTGAAGCCCTGGGTGTTGACGAGGTCGTTGAGCATGTCGAGCGCGGGGCCGCGGTCCATGCGCGAGATCCGCGTGACGAGACCCGTGGTGTCGGCCGCGGGGTCGCGCCAGATGCAGATGAGCGACCCGTCGGGCTGGACCCCGGACGCGCCGAGCTTCGGATCGTTGAGGGGAATGGACCCGAGCTGCGACAGCACGTCCGCGGTGAGGATCGCGCGGCAATCGGTCGGAATGGATGCCGGGGCCACGGTCGGCGTGATCGTCGGTATCGGGGTGCCGGTGGGTGTGGAGGAGACCGCCGGGGACGCTGCGGTGGGCCCCGGCGCGGCATCCGGGTCGGGTGCGCACGCGCTGAGGGCGAGTGCCGCGGCCAGCGCGAGCACCGCGGCGAGAGCCGTGGACGTCGGTCGACCGGTCATGCCGCCCACCCTAGGCGGCACCGCCGACACGGTCGAGACCGACACACGACGGCACGCCTCCGCGGCGCGGGCCGCCGCGCGGGTTAGCCTGGCGCCGCACCATATCTGCGCGCGTGAGGAGACCCCGATGAGCGACCCCCAGTCGTACGGCGACCCCGTCGACGAGCCCAAGGAAGAGGCGCACGACGTCGTCGGACGTGCCCACGAGGGGCTCGCCGACGCCGAGGCCGCCCGCCGCGACGCGGTCGAGCCGGAGGAGGCCGCTGCGGCGTGGAAGGAGCGCGAGTCGGAGCACGCCGCCGCGACTCCCGCTGCCGCGACTACGGTGCACGACGCGTCGCCGGTCGAGCCGAGCACGCCGACGGCCGTGTCGGCGCCCGCCGCGCACCGCTCCGTCGACCTCGACGACGAGGACGCCCGCTGGGCCGCGTACGCCGCGTCAGCCGAGCCGGAGGCCGCGACGACGTCCAACCCCGCCGCCGAGCCGGTCCGCGACGAGTACCGCACCGACGCGACGGTCCCCGCCGCCGCGGCCGCCGGTGCCGCCGTAGCCGCCCCCACCGCCGCGTACGCCGACGAGACGCGTCCGGTCGGCGCCGCGCAGCCGATCTTCGTCCAGGCGCCCGAGGCCCCGCGTCCGCGCGGCAACCGCGGTGCCGCCGGTGCCATCGGCCTCCTCGCGGCGCTCGTGTTCGCCGTGCTGTACCTGGCCGCGACGCTCGGCCTCGGCCTGCTCCTCGGCAGGATCCAGATCGACGGCCTCGCGGATGCCGCCCTTTCCGTGCTCGCGACCTGGACGCTGTGGGTTCCCACGGTGGCGTTCTTCATCGGCTTCTGGTTCCTCGGTTCGCTCATCAACCGGGGCGGCTGGGGTCACTGGGTCGTCTGGGGTCTGCTGGTCGGGGTGATCTCGTGGGGCGGCTACATCCTGGGTGCGCTCTTCGCCGCTCCCTTCTGGATGCTGACCGTCCGCCAGGGCGTGGACGTCGTCCAGGCGAGCGTCCTGGCCCCGCTCGCGATCGTCGCCTTCGTGCTCGGTCGCGAGCTCACCGTGTGGTTCGGTGCGTGGGTCGCCCGTCGCGGCCGCCGCGTCACCGAGCTCAACGACGAGGCACAGCGCGAGTACGAGCGCACGCTCGAGGCCGGCCCGGTCCTGTCGCAGTGACCCGGATGCCATGACAGACACGCCGCGACCGGCGGGGGTGACCCCGCCGGTCGCCGTCGTTTTCGCGACGGCGACGTTCCTCGCGCTGGCCATCGGCGGTCTCGGCGTGGCGAGCCTGCTGCTCGACGCCGACGTCATCCCCGTCCGGGGTCTCGGGCCCCTCCCGGGGGTCGTCGGCATGCTGCTGGCCCTCCTGCTGTTCGCGGGGGTGCTGCTGTGGGGGCTGCGCGCCGAACCGGCCGGGTACCTGACCGCGGTGCCGTGCGCGATCGCAGCCTATGTCGGCGAGACGCTCGGCATCGCGGTCGGCGCGGCGGTGACCGGGGGCGACCTCGCCCGTGGTCTCGCCGCGGCGGGGGCCGTCGCGCTCGGGTGGCCGGGCGCCGTGATCGCGGTCTCGGGGGTGCTCGCCGGAGCATTCGGCGTGCTCCTCGTGCGCCGCCGGGGCGAGGGCCCGCACTGGCGCTGGGAACGCCGCGACGACGACGATCGATGACCCGGGAGTCGTGGCATCCGCCCGTTCGGACACGCGGCGGGCTAGCTTAGGGGTGTGGAGCGGTCGCTCGAGACCCAGGTCGGCCAGGCGGTGGACGCCTGGCTCGCTTGGCTGCCCCGGTGGGAGCCGGCCAACCACCGCGGACGCGTCGCTCCGTGCCGACGCTGCTTCGGGTCGCCGGTGCTGTCGGCCGCGGGTCTCGGCTCCGACGTGCCGCACGGCGTGCAGCACGGGCTGTCGACGCGCGTCAAGACGATCGTCGATCACGCCGTCGCCGAGTACACCTCGCGCAACCTCCCGATGCTCCAGAACGAGCTCGACCAGCAGGCCGCGCGCAACCGGCGCCGGTCGTATCGCCCGTCCGAGGGGCTGGAACCGGAATTCGAGGGGATGCCGCTCGACCCCGAGCCCGAACCCGGCGCACCGTTCCTCTTCACGCTGACGGGTCTGGCCGCCGAGGAGGAGGCGGAACTCCCCGCCCTTCCGCCGCTCTCGGATGCGGCGAAAGCCGCGCTCCGGCAGGAGGTCGGGCTCGCCGACGACTACGCGAACATGATCGGCCGCGAGGTCTGCGCGATGCTCCTCCACCACCGCCTCCGCATCCAGGCCGCCGTCGCGGAGTACGTCGAGCCGCAGATCGCGGCCCTGCTCGACGATCTCTCCCGGTCGCTCGACGCGCCCTTCGATCCGCGCGACCCGGGGCCGATGGCATCCTGAGCTCCCTCCACAAGGCCTCGGGGCGCCTCAGCGGCTTTTGTTAGAGTTGCGAACTGTCCGCGCGAGGTGTGGCGGATGCGAGTTCCGGGGAGGGGGCACGATGCCGCAGCGCCTGCCCTCGACGCCCCCGATCCTTCCGGGCCTGGCTTACATCCGGCCGCTCGGGTCGGGCGGCTTTGCCGACGTCTTCCTCTACGGGCAGGACATGCCGCGCCGCGACGTCGCGGTCAAGGTGCTGCCGAGCGACGTGCGCGACCCCGACCTGCTGCGCATGTTCAACGCCGAGGCCGACGTGCTCGCGCACCTTTCCGCGCACCCGTCGATCGTCACGGTGTACCAGGCCGGGATCTCGGCCGACGGTCGCCCGTACATCGTCATGGAGTACTGCCCCGGGTCGCTCGCGCAGCGCTACCGGGTGGAGCGGATGCCGGTGGCCGAGGTGCTGTCGATCGGCGTGCGGATGTCCGGAGCGCTGGAGTCCGCGCATCACGCCGGCCTCGTGCACCGCGACGTCAAGCCCAGCAACATCCTCGTCACGACATTCGGCGCGCCGGTGCTCGCGGACTTCGGCATCTCGTCCTCGCTCGTGCGGCAGGGCGTGGACGAGATGCTCGCGATGAGCGTGCCGTGGAGCGCGCCCGAGGTGATCGCCGAGCAGACCGCGGGGACGGTGTCGAGCGAGGTGTGGAGCCTCGGGGCCACCGTGTATTCGCTGCTCGCCGGGCAGAGCCCCTTCGAGCGGCGCGAGCGGGGGCAGAACTCCCGCGAGCAGCTGCGCCGCCGGATCGCGCGGGCGTCGTACACCGAGATCACCCGCACCGACGTGCCGCCGTCGCTGCAGGTCGTCCTCGCGCGGGCGATGTCCCGCAATCCCGCGGACCGGTACGCGAGCGCGCGGGAGTTCGGCGAGGCGTTGCAGCGGGTGCAGACCGAGCTCGGGTTGCCGGCGACGCCGCTGGAGGTGCCCGCGGCCGAGTGGGCGCCGACGGCGCGCGCGGTCGACTTCGCCGACGGCACGCTGCGGGGTCCCGCCCGCTCGCGGATCGAGCGCGAGGGCGTGCGCAAGTCGCGCGGGCCGTCGGGGGTCGCGGGTCTGGTCCGCGACGAGGACACCGACATCTCCGCCCCGACGCGTGCCGCGCACCGCGTGCTGCCGTGGGTGCTCGCCGGGGCGACGCTCGTGGTCGCCGCCGCGATCGTCGTCGCCGCCCTCGTGGCTACCGGGGTCGTGCGATGAGGCGACGCACCATCGCGGGGCTGACGTCCGCCCTCGCCGCCGCCGCGCTCGTCGTGACGGCGAGCGTCGTCTGGCCCGGTCTCGACGCGCAGGAGACGCCCGAGGTCGACACGTCGGTGTGGGCGCTGCAGACGGGCGAGGGCCAGCGCTACGCGCGCGTCAACACCACCGTCGGCGAACTCGACACCGTGCGCACGGCCGGGAACCCGAGCCAGGTCGCGCAGGGCCCCGACGGGGCGTACCTCTTCACCGACGGCTACAGCAAGCTCACGCGGATCGACGAGGCGCAGCCCGTCGACCTGCAGGAGGACCAGCTCCAGGCGTCGCCCGAGACGCCGCCCGGCACGACCTCCGTCGTGACCGCGGGCGACTACGTCGTGTACCGCACCGACACCGGTGCCCTGTTCGCCGGCCACCTGAGCCGCGCCGGTCAGTCGGTCACCCAACTGGACCCGTTCGACACCGCGGGCGACGAGAACGCCCGGACGTACACGGCGGATGCCGTGGCCGTCGACGACCGGGGCATGATCTTCGCGTACTCGTCGGCGGACGGATCGGTCATCCGGTACGACATCGACGCCGACGAGCTCAAGGGACGCGACGCGCTGCAGGCCGACGTCGCGTCACCGGTGATCACGGCGGCGGGCGACCAGTGGGCGCTCGTGGACGCCGAGGCCGGACGCGTGTGGGTGCGCGGCAAGGACCCGGTGGACCTCGGCACGACCGAGCAGCTCGTGGTGGGCGACCCCGACGCCCGCGGCCGGGTCGTGTACCTCGCCGACGACCAGTCCCTGTGGAGCGTTCCCGTCGACGGCGGCGAGCCGCGGCGCGAGGTCGGCGCGGGCGGGAACGTGCTGGGACAGCCCGCCAAGCCGCTCGAGCACGACGGCGTCGCGTACGCGGCCTGGCTGCTCCCCGCGACGCACGCGGAACGCTGTGGCGAT
>NZ_BADA01000157.1 GCF_000333395.1 Microbacterium sp. B19 | reverse complement strand
ACGACGCGGCGACGAACGCGGAGTCCGTTCGCGTGTGCGTCGATGCCTCGACCCGAAGCGGGCCGGCGTGACGGCGGTCGGCGGCATTGGGGCTCCGATCGGGTGAGCGTCGATCGCGGGAAATGATCCGACGACTCATCGTCCCTTTCACGCCGGGCGGACGTCATCCACCCTCGGGTGTATCCGACCCCGCTGACCGGCGGGGGCCGGTCGACGGGAGACTCAGGAGGAGCGGAAGACCTCGACCGCCTCGGGACGGTCGGTCGAGGCGGCGATGAGAGCGACGACGCCCAGGCCCAGCGTGGGGGCGAGCAGGCCGATCGTCCCGATCGCGCCCGCGGCGACCATCGCACTCTGGTCCGCACCCGCCGCACCCAGCACACCCCACACGACCTGGATCACCACGGCGCAGCCGACGCTGATCCCGAGCGCCCACATCGGCGCCCACCGCCAGCGCGCGGGAACCGCGCCGAGCCGGGCGATCTGCGTCGCGGCGATCACGCCGGCCGCGATGGACACGACCGATGCACTCAGCGACACGGCGAAGGCCGTCCACGCGGTGGAGGTGTCCGCCGACACGACCTGCGGCGAGGCCACGTTGTAGGCGAGGTTCACGACGAGCGGAGCGAGTGCGAGGACGACGAGAGCGGACACCCCAAGCGGCCGTCGAGCCACGACGCTCCCGGCGCGGCCGAAACCGAACGCGAAGACCAGGATGCCGAGTGCCCACGACACATCGATCACCAGCTGCATCGCGTACCCCGGACCGATCACCTGCGCTCCGCCGAGGGTGAGGAGGCCGCAGACCCCGAGCAGGATGCCCCCGACACGCCACGTCACGCTTCGCTTCCCCATGGCCCCACTCTACGAAAGGGCCGTCGCTAGTGTCAGGCCTGAGTCGGCTGGTCGAAATCCCAGTCGACGGGCTCGTCCTCTTCGTCGGACGCCGGCTCCACCAGGCGGAGCGACGAACGCGGGA
>NZ_BADA01000158.1 GCF_000333395.1 Microbacterium sp. B19 | reverse complement strand
TAGCAGCGCATGAGGGCCAGTCCGATGCGGGAAAGTGCGCCGGGTCGGGTTACACCATCCACATCGGCGCGAAGTCCGGCTGGAACTTCTTCTTGAAGTTCCCCAACGACCGGAAACCGTACGCCCGTTCCAGCAGCACGCTGAGCTGACCGAGGAAGCGCTCCACGGCATCCGGTTCGGCATCCGATGCGTCGCGATGGAAGGCCAGCGGCGAACCCGACAGGCTCAGCACGGTGCGTCCGTCCGCCCGGAGCCGCTCGACGACGGCGCCGATCACGAACTCCATGACGCCGTTCATCGCGTCGTGGCGGCGGCGCATGACGTCGAGGGCGTATCCCTGGACCCCGGATGCCGCGTACACGGGGATCCAGCTCGTCACCGCCACGACCCGCCCCTGCGCGTCGCGCGCGATCATCAGGCGAACGGCGGGGTCCGTCATCTGCTCGATGCCGCCGAGGGTGAACTCCATCTCGGGAATGGTCTTGTCCGCGACCCACGCCTCCGAGATCTCGCGGATCTGCGCGCGATCACGGAACGACAGCGCTGCCCACGTGGTCCACTCCGCGCGCACGCCCTCTCGCGCCGCGCGGTGGGTCGCGGTGCGCACGTCCTGCCGCTTCTTGCCCGCGGGCGTCCACGTGGTGGGGTCGAGCCGGGCCTCCTCGGCGACCTGCGTGCTGCTCCAGCCGAGCCCGTCGAGCGTGGCGTTCTCGGCGTCGTCGACGCTGTAGAACACCGGCGTCCAGCCGCGTTCGCCGCAGAAGTCCACGAATGCCCGCGCGACGCTCGGATCGAAGCGGTCGCGCCCGAAGGCGCCACCCAGGGTGACCGCGATGCGTCCGCGGACGCGGTAGGCGATCGCCGCGTCGACGTCCGGCGCGAACCAGTAGGCGTTGCCGGTCCAGGTCGTCATGAACGACAGGGCACCGCCGCCGCCGCGCTCGAGGACGGCGCGTGCCCGCGCGCGGTCGCCGGAGTGCGCGGCCGATCCCGGGCTCAGGACGAATCGGATGGAGGCGATGACGCACACGGTCCAGAAGATCGCCGACGGAAGGTACCAGAGCGCCTGCGCCCACCCCGTCGTCGGAACGAAAGCGATCGACTCGGTGGGGAGGAGCGAGGGCGGGAGCAGCCTCAGCACGGTGGCGCGGAAGATCGCCGCGGGCCCCGGCTCGGGGCTGAAGTGGTGCGAGAACGCCATCGTCCCGACGAACGCGGTCACGAGCGCGCCGACGCCCGCGAAACCGACGGTCCCCAGGAACAGGGACCGCGCACCGGGCGCGGATCCGACCCGCGCGGCGCGCCGGAACACGAAGAGCGTCACGGCGACGGCGAGCGGGACGAGCGCGCTCACCGCCACCCCGACCAGGATCTGCCACACCGCGGACGCGGCATCCGCGTCCCGGGTGACGGCGAGCGTCGCGAGCGTGTCGGGCTCGGTCACGGCGAAGACGTACATCATCCCCACGAACACGAGCAGGTTCACCGCGATCGCGATGCCCAGCGCGCCGCGGCGCCCGCGCAGAATGCCCCAGGATGCCACGAGCAGCACCGCCAGCGGGAGGGCGGCGATCCAGCCGGCGTACGCCTGCATGGCCCCGTGGTCCATCCACCGGCGGGGCACGCCAGAAGTTCCGACCCGGCCACGCACACACGCCCGTCCACGACGGTGAGCGGGTCGTACGACAGCCAGCCGTACACCGACAGCAGGCCCGCGCCGCTCCCCCACACGGTCGCGATCATCGGAACGACGGCCGTCACCGCGGTGAGGGCCGCGAGCAGAACGCGCGTCTCGTGGTGGGGACT
>NZ_BADA01000159.1 GCF_000333395.1 Microbacterium sp. B19 | reverse complement strand
CCCACGTACGCGCCGCGCGGCTGCACCTGGTCGAGGCGACGGTCGTGCTGCCCACGAGCGCGACGAGGCGGACGTCCGCCGCACCTCGAGGAGCTGTGGGGTACCGATACCCGACCCTGGCGACTGCTGCGGCGCGACGACATCGCTGCGGCGCTCCCCGCGCAGGACCCGCCGGTGCACCTGCGGCGCCCAGTCCGCCTGGGCGACGGGCGGTACGTCGCGGGCGACCATCGCGACACCGCCTCCATCCAGGGCGCGCTCGTCTCCGGGCAGCGGGCGGCCGAGGCGGTGCTGCATACCGGGCCACATCGGCCGGGGTGACGGTCCCGCGTGCGATCACGTCGCCGAGCGTCGGCCCCGCAATGAGTTCCATCGCGAGGTATGTCGGCGTGCTCGACAGTTTCGCGTCGTAGAGGGTGACGAGCGAGGGATGCGACAGGGAGGCGAGCAACCGGATCTCGGACCGCACGCGCGCCATGTCCGACGGGTCCGCACCGTCGCCTGTCATGACCTTCAGGGCGACGGTGCGGCCGAGCTGCGTGTCCACGGCCTCGTACACGCGGGCGTACCCGCCCGTGCCGAGCACCCGCCCGAGACGGTAACGCCCGTCGAAGAGGTCGACGGCGGGCGTGTCGGCCGGTTGAGTCGTGTCGGTGTCGGTCATGCGCGTCCTGGGATCGGGGAAGCCCCCGACGGGGTCAAACGAGGTCGTCGTTCGACGAGCGCGTGGTCGAACGGGTGACCTGAGCGCCCCCCGCCCCTTCCGTGCGGGTCACGGTGTCGATCTGCCGACGGCGCACGAGGAGCACGAGACCGATGATGAAGACGACCACGCCTGCACCGATCATGATGTAGCCGATGGTCGTGAGGTCCACGTAGTTGTTCGGGAGGTCGACGGCGAACGCGAGGATGGCGCCGATGACGATCAACGCGATTCCGGCTCCGATGCTCATGACAGGTCCTTTCGGGAGGGTGGGTTCAGAATGACACTCACCCCGCGAGTGGGCCGTAGGTCTTGACAACCGCGCCCGGGCGGTCGTCGGTCCGGCGCCGGCAAGGTGTCGCTTTTCGTACGGACGGGCCTCCCCAGGCCGAGAAACGAACGGGCGGACCGCGCCGGTCCGGGAATGAGACAGGTCGGGCGTACAGTCGCGAACATGTGGACCGTACTCATCATTCTGCTCGTTGCGTGGGCGGTGCTCTCGATCGTGGGGTTCACGTTCCAGGGATTGCTCTGGCTGGGGATCATCGGGATCGTCCTGTTCGTCGGCACGCTGATCTTCGGACTGGTACGTCGTAGCGTCGCCCGACGCGCTTCCTAGCCCCATCACCACCCGGAGCCGCCGGCCGCCACTCACGGTCGCCCCCGTCTGTCAATGGTCGTGCGCTCGGCCCCCGCGAGGGCGTCTGCTGTGCCCATGACCGTCGACACCCCGGCTCCGAGCCGGAACAGCATCCCCGCCCACCCCACGCCCGCGGACGGTTCATCGCCGGGTGCGGATCTGGGCCTCAGCTCCGTCCTCACGGGGTCGTTGCCACCGACCCTCGGCACGCCCGCCGCTCCCGAGCGGTATCAGGTGGACGCCGTCTTCACGCGCCGTCCCCTTCCCGCCGAACTCGACGCGCTCGCCTCGTCCGCACCGCACGACGCCCTCCTCGCGGCCGGGTATCCGGACGTGACGCTCCGCGTCTCGGATCGGCGCCTCGAGATCGGCAACTCGAACCTCGAAGAGCTGGAAGGCGGCCTCTCCACCGTGCTCGCCGATCTTCTCGCGGGAATCTCGCGCCGGGTGCGGCAGGTGGAGTCGGCGGCGTTCGACAAGGCTGCCGCCGCGGCCGACATCGAGCACAAGCGCACCGAGAGCGTCCTGCAGCGCGTCGGCAGCATCACATTCCGCACCACGTCGACGCCGGAGTGACCTCGGGCACGCCACGTCTCGTTCGGGTCGTCAGCACCACCGCGTTCCTCGGGCGCGGGAGGGGCGACCCGCACGGGCGCCCACCGCTGACCGGCGCGGAAGCCGTCTGAGGTTCGAGCGACCCGGCCGACGCTCGCACGAGAAAGGGGCCGCGGGGTCTGAATGACCCGCGACCCCTTCTCTCTACTGGTGCCCCCGACAGGAATCGAACCTGCGACCTTTGGTACCGGAAACCAACGCTCTATCCCCTGAGCTACGGAGGCGGACGCTCAAGGTTAGCATCGCGGCACCGCCGCTCCCGACCCCGCGGGGAGCGAGCCGGAACGGCCTCACTCCTCGCCGATGACTCCGATGCCGGTCGCCTGATGGTCGGCGTTCGGGTCATCGCCGGACGGCGCTTTGGACTGCTCGTCGACGTCGTTCGTCTGGCTGGGCGCCACCGTCTGGTCGTCGCCGAGGTCCTCGGCGTCGTCAGCCGGGGCGTTGTCCTGCGGATCGCTCATGGTCATCCCTTCCGTTGCGTGACCCCAGCCTTGCAGCGCGAGGCGACCCGGCGAAGAGGCTTGACGACCGCCGCGTCAGCGCGCTCGACCGACCCACCCGCGCAGCCGCGCACCGAGAGGTCGTGTGAGCGAGACGGTGCGACCGTGGGTCGCGACGGTGAGCCGACCACCGTCGGCCAGCGCTTCGCCCCGGACGTAGGCGACCCCGACCGCGACATATGTCCGCAGCAGCATGAAGGCTTCGTCGCGCGTGGAGGTCGCGTCGTCCAGCCGCGCGCGGTGCCCGGTGTCCACCCGCACCGAGAACCACCGCGTCCCGGGAGTGGACACGATCGCCCACCGTTCCCCCGCCGACAGGCGGACGAACGCGTCACCGTCCGACAGGCCCGTCTCCGACTCGAGGTCGGGATACTCTCCAACGAGTTCCTCGAGCGCGGCCAGCGCCTCGGCCGCCGTGACGAAGTCCTCCCGCCCCGCACTGAGCCCGCCCCACTCGAACTTCCGCTCGGGGGTCATGGCTGCCCCAACAGGTCGCGGAGCCACGCTTCACCGACGACAGGGATGCCGTAGTCCCGGGCCTTCCGCGCCTTGCCCGACAGCGAATCGGGGTCCGCCGCGACGACCACGGCGACGCGCTTGGTCACGGCAGCCTTGGGCACGTATCCCGCAGCCCGGAGATCGTCTTCCCACTCCGACCGCACCCGGGACATGTCCCCGGTGAGCACGATCTCGTCGCCGGGCGCGAGCGCGAATCCCTGCAGCACGACAGCGGGCGATGAGGTCAGCCGCACGTCGGGTGTGGACAGCACCTCATCGCGGAGAGCGTCCGGGATGTCAAGGAGAGCGGCGACCAGCTCGAGATCACCCGCCTCGTCCTCGGTCAGGATGGCATCGGCCCACGCCGCGTGGCCGAGGGCGATGAAGTACTCGCGGTGGAGCCGGAGGGCGGTGTCGCGGCCGATGCCGCTCCGGTCGGCGAGCGCGATGAGCTCCGCCTTCTCATGCTCCGACAGGTATCTGTCGATCAGGCAGCGGTCGATGAGTGCGAGGTACTGCGCCTGCTCCTCGGTGTCGGACACATCCGGGATCCGCACGACGATCCGTTCGAGGAAACTCACGCCGTCGCCGCGGTGGATCCTCGCGCGAGCCACTGAGCGCGCGGCGCGGTCAGCTCGGG
>NZ_BADA01000160.1 GCF_000333395.1 Microbacterium sp. B19 | reverse complement strand
CGCGGTCGCCGAGGAACGCCGCGCGGTGTCGGCCTCGGGCGACAGCAGCTGCGTGCGGAAGTACTCCGCGGCGGCGGCGTTCGCGGCGTACAGTCTCGAGCGGCCGGTGGTCTCGGGGGCGGCCCCGCCGTCCTCGTAGTGCAGCGTGTACCCGACGCGGGCGGCCATGCGCTCGACGGCCTCCGTGAAGGAGACGTGGTCCATCGCGCGCAGGAACGAGTACACGTCGCCCGACTCGCCGCACCCGAAGCAGTGGTAGTACCCGACCTGGGGTCGCACGTGGAAGCTGGGGCTGCGCTCGTCGTGGAAGGGGCACAGACCCTTCATCGACCCGACGCCCGCGGGTTTCAGCGCGACGCGCTCACCGACGACGTCGGCGATGTTGACCCGCGCCTTGACCTCGTCGATGTCGGCCTGCCGGATACGCCCCGCCATCAGGCATCCGCTCCCCGCGGCGGTCGCGCACCCGGCGCCCAGACGCCGAGCTCCGCGGCATCCACGTCACCCACGAGCCGGCCGTACCACGCGATCGCGAGCTGGTCCGTGAGGCTCGCGACCTGGTCGACGACCACGCGGCGGCGCGCGACGTCGTCCGTCGCGCTCTCGAAGTCGGGCAGGTGCAGCGTGTCGAGCGCCCCCGGGTTCTCCCACAGGGCGGATGCCAGTCGCTTCAGCACGCGTCGCTGCTCGCGGTACAGCGCCTTGCGGCCGTCGATCGACACGACGGTCGCGCCGATGATGCCCTTGAGCACCGCCATCTCGGCCTCGACGACGCGCGGGACGACCACGTGCGCGCGGTACCGCGTGAGGTCGCGGACGGCGTAGGCCTCGCGGGTCGCGGTCGTGGCGGCGCGCGCGAAGCGCCCGATGAGGTCGGACGTGAGGTTCTTGAGCCGCGCGAGCGCGGGCCGCGAGCCGTCGAACGATCCGATCCACTCGGGCAGCCGCATCAGCCGGTACAGCGCGTCGGCGAGCTCGTCGCGCGAGAAGTCATAGCCGACCCACGTCTGGATCGCCGTGAGGAGCGACTCGTGGCCGGCCGGGGATGCCAGCGCGGCGGGGTCGATGTACCGGTTGACGACCGCGTCCTCGAAGTCGTGCACCGAGTACGCGATGTCGTCGGAGAGGTCCATGACCTCGGCCTCGATGCAGCGCACGCGCCCGGGGGCTGTCCCACGCATCCAGTGGAACACGGGCTCGTCGTCGGGGTAGACGCCGAACTTCAACCGGCCGCCGGGGTCGGGAAGCGGTGCGTCGGCCGTCCACGGGTACTTGCACGTGGCATCCAGGCTCGCCCGGGTCAGGTTGAGACCGAACGAGTGCCCGTCGGGGCCGATGACCTTCGGCTCGAGGCGCGTGAGGATGCGCAGCGTCTGCGCGTTGCCCTCGAAGCCGCCGATGTCTTCGGCCCACTCGTTCATCGCCCGCTCGCCGTTGTGACCGAACGGCGGGTGGCCGAGGTCGTGGCTCAGGCACGCGGTGTCGACGACGTCGGGCGACAGCTCGAGCGCCGTGGCGAGCTCGCGGCCGACCTGTGCGACCTCNAGCGAGTGCGTGAGGCGGTTGCGTGCGAAGTCCGGCGGGGCTCGCGGGGC
>NZ_BADA01000161.1 GCF_000333395.1 Microbacterium sp. B19 | reverse complement strand
CGGCCCGCTCGAACGGATCCTCGTCTTCGCGCTGACCCTGGCGGGGGCCTATCCGCTGCTGGCCGCGGTTCTCGCGGCGAAGGGCATCGTGCGTTTCCCCGAGATCTCGCGCGACGGCGACGGCGGCGATCGTGCGGAGTACTTCCTCATCGGCAGTCTCGTCAGCTGGGTCGCCGGACTGGCGGCGGCGTTCGTCGTGTGGTGGAGCCTGCACGCGGCGTGAGCCGGCCGGCATCCGGGCCGACGCGCTGCCGCTGATAGCCTGGAAGGGTGTCCGCGCCCTCCGAAGAGCTCTCCGTTCGCGCCGTCGCGCCCGCCAATGATCCCGCCTTCGCCTCGGTGTGGGACGAGCTCGTCTGGCGCGGCCTGATCCACGTCTCGACCGACCAGGACGAGCTGCGCGACCTGCTTTCCGGGCCTCCCATCGTCTTCTACTGCGGATTCGACCCGACGGCCCCCAGCCTCCATCTCGGCAACCTGGTCCAGCTGCTGACGATGCGTCGACTGCAGCTCGCGGGGCACCGCCCCCTGGGCCTGGTGGGCGGCTCGACCGGTCTCATCGGCGATCCCCGTCCCACGGCGGAGCGGACGCTCAACACGCGCGAGACTGTTGCGGAGTGGGTCGATCGGCTGCGGACCCAGGTGCAGCGCTTCCTGAGCTTCGAGGGTGACAGCGCGGCGCGCATGGTCAACAACCTCGACTGGACGGCCCCGCTCAGCGCGATCGATTTCCTCCGCGAGATCGGCAAGCACTTCCGCGTCGGAACGATGCTGAAGAAGGATGCCGTGAGCGCCCGCCTCAACTCCGAGGCCGGCATCAGCTACACCGAGTTCAGCTACCAGATCCTCCAGGGCCTGGACTACCTCGAGCTCTTCCGTGCCTACGGCTGCGTCTTGCAGACGGGCGGCAGCGACCAGTGGGGCAACCTCACCAGCGGCACCGATCTGGTGCGCCGTGTCGAGGGCGCCTCGGTCCACGCCATCGGCACCCCGCTCATCACGAACAGCGACGGGACGAAGTTCGGCAAGAGCGAGGGCAATGCGATCTGGCTGGATGCCGAGATGTGCAGCCCGTGGGCGATGTACCAGTTCTGGCTCAACACCGACGACCGCGATGTCGTCGAGCGCCTCAAGGTGTTCACGTTCCTCACCCGCGCCGAGATCGAGGAGTACGAGCGCCTCGTCGCCGAGGAACCGTTCCGGCGGGCCGCGCAGAAGCGGCTGGCGCGCGAAGTCGTGACGACGGTGCACGGCGCGGAGGCGACCGAGGCCGTCATCGCGGCCACCGAGGCCCTCTTCGGCCAGGGCGATCTGATGGCTCTGGATGCCGCGACCCTGCGCAGTGCGCTCGACGAACTGCCGCACGCCGAGCTGCCGCCCGGGGCGACGGTGGTCGACGCCCTCACGGCGACGGGGCTCGTGAGCAGCCTGAGCGAGGCGCGCCGAGCGATCGCTCAGGGCGGTGTCTCGCTCGACGGCGAGAAGGTTTCGTCCGACGACGCGGTCGTGACCGGTGGTCTTCCCGGTGGAGTCTCGGTCCTTCGCCGCGGAAAGAAGACGCTCGCCGGAGTGTTCGTCGGCTGATGCCTTTCACGCCGAGCCATGCCGTCGTCGCGCTCCCTTTCGTGCGCACACGGCTGGTGCCGGCGGCGATCGCCGTGGGGGCGATGACACCCGACCTGCCGTTGTTCCTCCGCGGCATGTGGCCCGACTACTCGATGACGCACGACCCCGCGTGGGTGGTCGTCACCTCGGGACTCGCGCTCGTGCTGTTCCTGCTCTGGAGGTGCGCCCTCCGGCCGGCCGTTCGCGAGCTCTCTCCGCGTGTCGTCGCCGAGCGTCTTCCCGCGCGGTGGGATGCCGGCTTCCGCGAGGGGCTTCGCGAGTCGTTCGGCGGGGGAGTTCCGGCCCTGATCTGGCTCATCGTCTCGCTGGCCTTCGGAGTCCTGACGCACATCGCCTGGGATCTCTTCACGCATGAGGGACGACTCGGCGTGGAGCTGATGCCCGCGCTCGAGGATCAGTGGGGACTACTTCCCGGAGTCAAGTGGCTGCAATACGGGTCGAGCGCGTTCGGGCTGATCGTCCTCGCCGTCTACGGCCTCACGTGGGTGACGCGGCGGGGCACGACCCCGGTGCGTCGGGTGCTGCCCGACGCCGTTCGGATCGTCTGGTGGGTATCCCTGCCCGTAGCTCTCCTCGGCGGGGGAGTGATCGCGGTCTCCGTGAGTGCATCCTTCGGTGAAGCGATCACGCCGACCGCGTTGATCTACGGCGTGCTCACGCGCATCGCTGCCGCGTGGGCGATCGTGTCGGTTCTGCTCGCTGTCACGGTCCAGGTCGTACGCCGGCCCTAGATCCGCGTGTTTCCGGGGTTTCGGGCTCGCGACACGCCCGGGATGAGGTGTGGATTGGACGAGTCGGTCAGATCCGCGTAACTTATTACTTGTTCGCCCCACAGGGGAGAGCGGAGCGGCCGGAAGGCCCCGCGTCCTCTCAAGTGGTGAACGAAACCCAAGACCTGCTCCGGATGGTGTAGAGTTTTGGTTCTGGTCTTCGACCGGCTTCCACGACGTTGATCCCTTGATGGGTCCCACTGTGTGAGACGGGGTCGGGGATCGTATAAGGTAGTGAAGTTGCCTCACGGGTAGGTCGGGAGATCGTTTCTGTGGGTGCGTCCGTTCCTTGAGAACTCAACAGCGTGCACTTGTCAAATGCCAATTTATTCCTCGTCGGTCCATCGTTTGGTGGATTGCGAGAAATTCCTTTGGATCAAAGTCCAACTCTTTTTGAGGGTTGGCGATGGATACGTCAGTAATGATGTTTCTCTTTGGTCAGATTGAACTCGTCTGTCCCGACCTTATTCCGGTTGGGTGGGCATTTTTCTTTTACGGAGAGTTTGATCCTGGCTCAGGATGAACGCTGGCGGCGTGCTTAACACATGCAAGTCGAACGGTGAAGCCAAGCTTGCTTGGTGGATCAGTGGCGAACGGGTGAGTAACACGTGAGCAACCTGCCCTGGACTCTGGGATAAGCGCTGGAAACGGCGTCTAATACTGGATATGAGCCCTCATCGCATGGTGGGGGTTGGAAAGATTTTTTGGTCTGGGATGGGCTCGCGGCCTATCAGCTTGTTGGTGAGGTAATGGCTCACCAAGGCGTCGACGGGTAGCCGGCCTGAGAGGGTGACCGGCCACACTGGGACTGAGACACGGCCCAGACTCCTACGGGAGGCAGCAGTGGGGAATATTGCACAATGGGCGGAAGCCTGATGCAGCAACGCCGCGTGAGGGATGACGGCCTTCGGGTTGTAAACCTCTTTTAGCAGGGAAGAAGCGAGAGTGACGGTACCTGCAGAAAAAGCGCCGGCTAACTACGTGCCAGCAGCCGCGGTAATACGTAGGGCGCAAGCGTTATCCGGAATTATTGGGCGTAAAGAGCTCGTAGGCGGTTTGTCGCGTCTGCTGTGAAATCCCGAGGCTCAACCTCGGGCCTGCAGTGGGTACGGGCAGACTAGAGTGCGGTAGGGGAGATTGGAATTCCTGGTGTAGCGGTGGAATGCGCAGATATCAGGAGGAACACCGATGGCGAAGGCAGATCTCTGGGCCGTAACTGACGCTGAGGAGCGAAAGGGTGGGGAGCAAACAGGCTTAGATACCCTGGTAGTCCACCCCGTAAACGTTGGGAACTAGTTGTGGGGACCATTCCACGGTTTCCGTGACGCAGCTAACGCATTAAGTTCCCCGCCTGGGGAGTACGGCCGCAAGGCTAAAACTCAAAGGAATTGACGGGGACCCGCACAAGCGGCGGAGCATGCGGATTAATTCGATGCAACGCGAAGAACCTTACCAAGGCTTGACATACACCAGAACACCGTAGAAATACGGGACTCTTTGGACACTGGTGAACAGGTGGTGCATGGTTGTCGTCAGCTCGTGTCGTGAGATGTTGGGTTAAGTCCCGCAACGAGCGCAACCCTCGTTCTATGTTGCCAGCACGTAATGGTGGGAACTCATGGGATACTGCCGGGGTCAACTCGGAGGAAGGTGGGGATGACGTCAAATCATCATGCCCCTTATGTCTTGGGCTTCACGCATGCTACAATGGCCGGTACAAAGGGCTGCAATACCGTGAGGTGGAGCGAATCCCAAAAAGCCGGTCCCAGTTCGGATTGAGGTCTGCAACTCGACCTCATGAAGTCGGAGTCGCTAGTAATCGCAGATCAGCAACGCTGCGGTGAATACGTTCCCGGGTCTTGTACACACCGCCCGTCAAGTCATGAAAGTCGGTAACACCTGAAGCCGGTGGCCTAACCCTTGTGGAGGGAGCCGTCGAAGGTGGGATCGGTAATTAGGACTAAGTCGTAACAAGGTAGCCGTACCGGAAGGTGCGGCTGGATCACCTCCTTTCTAAGGAGCATCTGGCACTGTCGGGTTTTCCTGGTGGTGTCCAGGCGCCGGATCGAGACCGAATGTGTCTTGCCGGTTAGCTCATGGGTGGAACATTTGACGAGGTGCTCATGCCGGTGGTTCGGGTCTAGTACGCAGCTTGCTGCAGGAACGGTTCGGGTCATGGGGGTGGGTACATGCACGCTGTTGGGTCCTGAGGGGCCGGGCGCTGATTGTGAGTCTTTGGGCTTGTGGTTGGTGGCTGTTCCTCGAGGGCCTTCTCCTGCGCCGGTGTTCCGGTGGTGGGGGTGGGTACCGCCCGTACTTTGAGAACTACACAGTGGACGCGAGCATCTTCCATGCAACCTTTTGGGGTTGTGTGGTGTAGATGATCTTAAAGATCATTAGTCAATTTTTTGACGATTCAACTCATGTGATTTCAAGTCTTTAAGAGCAAACGGTGGATGCCTTGGCATCTGGAGCCGAAGAAGGACGTAGCAATCTGCGATAAGCCTCGGGGAACTGATAAGCGAGTTTTGATCCGAGGGTGTCCGAATGGGGAAACCCCGCCAGGGCGCGTGCGTACCTGGTGACTCCCGCCTGAATATATAGGGCGGGTAGAGGGAACGTGGGGAAGTGAAACATCTCAGTACCCACAGGAAGAGAAAGCAACAGCGATTCCGTGAGTAGTGGCGAGCGAAACCGGAAGAGGCTAAACCTAGCGTGTGTGATAGCCGGCAGGCGTTGCATGTTGGGGGTTGTGGGACTTTTCTGATTGTTCTGCCGAGCAGTCGACGTGACAAGAGGGTATAGACGAACGGTTTTGAATGGCCGGTCATAGAGGGTGCGAACCCCGTAGTCGAAATGCCTGTTCTTGGCGTGAAGAGTATCCCAAGTAGCACGGGGCCCGAGAAATCCCGTGTGAATCTGTCAGGACCACCTGATAAGCCTAAATACTCCCAGATGACCGATAGCGGACAAGTACCGTGAGGGAAAGGTGAAAAGTACCCCGGGAGGGGAGTGAAATAGTACCTGAAACCGTTTGCTTACAAACCGTTGGAGCACCCCTGGTAGGTGTGACAGCGTGCCTTTTGAAGAATGAGCCTGCGAGTTAGCGATACGTGGCGAGGTTAACCCGTGTGGGGTAGCCGTAGCGAAAGCGAGTCTGAATAGGGCGATTCAGTCGCGTGTCCTAGACCCGAAGCGAAGTGATCTATCCATGGCCAGGTTGAAGCGACGGTAAGACGTCGTGGAGGACCGAACCCACTTAGGTTGAAAACTGAGGGGATGAGCTGTGGATAGGGGTGAAAGGCCAATCAAACTTCGTGATAGCTGGTTCTCTCCGAAATGCATTTAGGTGCAGCGTTGCGTGTTTCTTGCCGGAGGTAGAGCTACTGGATGGCCGATGGGCCCTACAAGGTTACTGACGTCAGCCAAACTCCGAATGCCGGTAAGTGAGAGCGCAGCAGTGAGACTGTGGGGGATAAGCTTCATAGTCGAGAGGGAAACAACCCAGACCACCATCTAAGGTCCCTAAGCGCGTGCTAAGTGGGAAAGGATGTGGAGTTGCTTAGACAACCAGGAGGTTGGCTTAGAAGCAGCCACCCTTGAAAGAGTGCGTAATAGCTCACTGGTCAAGTGATTCCGCGCCGACAATGTAACGGGGCTCAAGCACGCCACCGAAGTTGTGGCATTGACATTTTTGGTAGGCCTTCGTGGTCCAGCCGTGTTGATGGGTAGGAGAGCGTCGTGTCGCGAGTGAAGCGGCGGGGTGACCCAGCCGTGGACGCGACACGAGTGAGAATGCAGGCATGAGTAGCGAAAGACGTGTGAGAAACACGTCCTCCGAAAGACCAAGGGTTCCAGGGTCAAGCTAATCTTCCCTGGGTAAGTCGGGACCTAAGGCGAGGCCGACAGGCGTAGTCGATGGACAACGGGTTGATATTCCCGTACCGGCGAAGAACCGCCCAAGCTAATCCAGTGGTGCTAAGAGTCCTAGCTCAGAATTTTCCGGATCCCTTCGGGGTGATGGTTGTCTGTGTGAACGCTCGACCCCATGCTGGTGCGGCTAGCGTATTAACAGGTGTGACGCAGGAAGGTAGCCCAAGCCAGGCGATGGTAGTCCTGGTGCAAGTGCGTAGGCCGAGTGATAGGCAAATCCGTCACTCACATAGGCTGAGACACGATGCGGATAAAAAGTGGGTGATCCTATGCTGCCGAGAAAAGCATCGACGCGAGGTTCTAGCCGCCCGTACCCCAAACCGACTCAGGTGGTCAGGTAGAGAATACCAAGGAGATCGAGAGAATCGTGGTTAAGGAACTCGGCAAAATGCCCCCGTAACTTCGGGAGAAGGGGGGCCATCCACTTATTAGGACTTGCTCCGAAAGGGTGTGGTGGCCGCAGAGACTAGTGGGTAGCGACTGTTTACTAAAAACACAGGTCCGTGCCAAGTCGCAAGACGATGTATACGGACTGACGCCTGCCCGGTGCTGGAAGGTTAAGAGGACCGGTTAGCCGCAAGGCGAAGCTGAGAATTTAAGCCCCAGTAAACGGCGGTGGTAACTATAACCATCCTAAGGTAGCGAAATTCCTTGTCGGGTAAGTTCCGACCTGCACGAATGGCGTAACGACTTCCCAACTGTCTCAACCGCGAACTCGGCGAAATTGCATTACGAGTAAAGATGCTCGTTACGCGCAGCAGGACGGAAAGACCCCGTGACCTTTACTACAGCTTGGTATTGGTGTTCGGTGTGGCTTGTGTAGGATAGGTGGGAGACTGTGAAGCGGACACGCCAGTGTTCGTGGAGTCATTGTTGAAATACCACTCTGGTCACTCTGGATATCTAACTTAGGACCGTGATCCGGTTCAGGGACAGTGCCTGGTGGGTAGTTTAACTGGGGCGGTTGCCTCCCAAAATGTAACGGAGGCGCCCAAAGGTTCCCTCAACCTGGTTGGCAATCAGGTGGCGAGTGTAAGTGCACAAGGGAGCTTGACTGTGAGACTGACAGGTCGAGCAGGGACGAAAGTCGGGACTAGTGATCCGGCAGTGGCTTGTGGAAGCGCTGTCGCTCAACGGATAAAAGGTACCTCGGGGATAACAGGCTGATCTTGCCCAAGAGTCCATATCGACGGCATGGTTTGGCACCTCGATGTCGGCTCGTCGCATCCTGGGGCTGGAGTAGGTCCCAAGGGTTGGGCTGTTCGCCCATTAAAGCGGTACGCGAGCTGGGTTTAGAACGTCGTGAGACAGTTCGGTCCCTATCCGCTGCGCGCGTAGGAAGTTTGAGAGGATCTGACCCTAGTACGAGAGGACCGGGTTGGACGAACCTCTGGTGTGTCAGTTGTTCCGCCAGGAGCACCGCTGATTAGCTACGTTCGGGATGGATAACCGCTGAAAGCATCTAAGCGGGAAGCCGGCCTCAAGATGAGACTTCCATGCCCTTTGGGGTGAGAGGCTCCCAGCCAGACTACTGGGTTGATAGGCCGGATGTGGAAGCGTAGTAATACGTGAAGCTGACCGGTACTAATAAGCCGATGACTTGATAACACACCGTTTTTGGTGCTTGCGTCCACTGAGTGGTTCTCGATGTACGGTCGGGAACACAACAATGACATATCGTTGTTGGTTTTTGAAACATCAATAGTGTTTCGGCGGCCATAGCGAGAGGGAAACGCCCGGTTACATTCCGAACCCGGAAGCTAAGCCTCTCAGCGCCGATGGTACTGCAGGGGGGACCCTGTGGGAGAGTAGGACACCGCCGGACTTCCTTTACACGAAATGGCCACCCAACGCTGGGTGGCCATTTCGCATATACGGACACATTTGTACCACAGGCGTCGGCCGGTCCCTCTTCGGAGGGAGCGGCCGACGCCTTTTGCATTTGTCGAGGCACGCAGCGCAGCAGGTAGTGTCGACACGTGAGCGGCTTCTCTGGACACGTGCCGGGGAGCCGCGAGTACCGTCGGCTCCTGATCGGTCTGTTCTTCGGGGGAGTGGCGACATTCGCGCAGCTATACGCGACGCAGGCGCTGCTTCCGCAGATCGCGTCGGCGACGGGTACGCAGCCGGCGCAGGCGGCCTTGACCGTGTCGGCATCCACGCTCGGGCTCGCGGTGGCAGTCCTCCCGTGGTCGGTCGTCGCGGATCGGATCGGGCGTGTCGCGGCGATGGCCATCGGGGTCGTCACGGCGACCGTGCTGGGCGCGTTGTCGCCGCTCGCTCAGGACCTCGGCGTCCTCCTGGCGCTTCGGATCGTGGAGGGGGTCGCGCTCGGCGCGGTGCCCGCGGTCGCGCTCGCGTACCTCAGCGAGGAGGTGGATGCCCGCCATGTGGCCGCTGCCGCAGGTTCGTACATCGCCGGAACCACCGTCGGTGGGTTGACCGGTCGGGTCGTGTCGGGGTTCTTCGGTGAGTTCGCGGGGTGGCGGTGGGGGGTGGCATCGGTCATCGGGGTGTGCGTCGTGGCATCCGCCATCTTCTTGGCTCTCGTTCCTCGCGCTCGAGGATTCGTTCCGGGCCGAACGCGGGCCGTTGCGGGGCCGACGGTGGTGTCGCGGCTTCTGGTGAACCTGCGCTCGGGGCGGCAACTGGCGCTGTACGCGCAGGGGTTCCTGCTCATGGGGGCGTTCGTCGCCGTCTACAACTACCTCGGCTTCCACCTGGCGGCGCCGCCCTTCCTGCTCGCTCCGGGTGTCGTCACACTCCTGTTCCTCGCCTATCTCGCCGGGACGGTATCGTCACCGCGCGCCGGGGCTCTGGCAGTGCGACGCGGACGGTTCCTCGTGCTCGTGGCATCCATCGGGGTGATGGCGGCGGGAGCGGCGCTGATGGCGGTGCCGGTGACCATCGTCGTCATCGCGGGGCTCGTCGTGTTCACGGCCGGGTTCTTCGCCGCGCACGCGGTGGCGTCGGGCTGGACGCCGGTGGCCGCGGTGCCGGAGGCCCGGGCGCAGGCCTCATCGCTGTACTACCTGGGCTACTACGGCGGCTCAAGCCTGTTCGGCTGGCTTCTCGGTGTGGTCTTCGCGCAGAGCGGCTGGTCGTCGTTCGTGGGTGTCGTCGTCGCGATGTGCGCGGTGTCGGCGGGGCTGGCGGTCCTCGCCCTGCGGCCTCGTCGCATCACCTGAGCGAAGCTCCCGACGCGCCGGGTCAATCCCTCACCACGATGTCGTCGATCACGACTAGCGTCGGTACGACGACATGAGGAGGTCGCGAGTGGACGACGCCGACGAGCTGCTGACGGCACGGACGCCGGAGAACGGGATCGACGAGGGCGCGGCGGAGGACGCCGCCGAGAATCTCGTCGAGATCAGCTACGACGAGCAGCGGTATCCGGCACGTCCGCGACGTCTTCGTCCGCGTGATCAGTTCCGCGGCGGGACGCTCCGGCGATTCCTCACCGACCCGCGCAACGCCAACGGCGGCAACCCCTCCTACGTCGAGTGGCTCGTGCGCCAGTCGATGCTCAAGGACGCCGACGTGCTGAGCCGTCAGCTGTCCGGGCAGCCGTCGATGTGGCGGAACCCCTACGCGCGTCCGGACGCGCGCCGTGCGATCGAGTCCACCGACGTCTGGTTCACGGCCTACCCGATCTCCCTCATGGCACGTCCGGGGGAGTCCTTCCTCGATGCGCTGGGCGACGAGGCGCTGTGGGAAGCCTTCGAGTGGGTCGGGATCAATGGCATCCATACCGGTCCGGTGAAGCGTGCCGGCGGGATCAGCGGCTGGCAGGAGACGCCCAGCGTCGACGGGCACTTCGACCGCATCAGCACGCAGATCGATCCCGAGTTCGGTGACGAGAACGCGTTTCGGCGGATGGCCGACGTGGCCGACGCCCACGGCGGCAGCGTCATCGACGACATCGTGCCCGGCCACACCGGCAAGGGCGCCGACTTCCGTCTCGCGGAGATGGCCTACAAGGACTATCCCGGGATCTACCACATGGTCGAGATTCCCCGGGAGGACTGGGGGATGCTGCCCGAGGTGCCGGCCGGGCGCGACTCGGTCAACCTCGACGCCGAGACCGAACGTGAGCTCAGTGCTCGCGGCTACATCATCGGGGAACTCCAGCGCGTGATCTTCTACACCCCCGGGGTGAAGGAGACGAACTGGAGCGCGACCGCTCCGGTCGTAGGCACCGACGGACTCGAGCGGCGCTGGGTCTACCTGCACTACTTCAAGGAGGGGCAGCCCTCCATCAACTGGCTCGACCCGACCTTCGCCGGCATGCGACTGGTCATCGGCGACGCGCTGCACTCCCTCGGCGACCTCGGCACGAGCGCGCTGCGCCTGGATGCCAATGGCTTCCTCGGCGTGGAGAAGAGCGCCGAAGGCCTGCCGGCGTGGTCGGAGGGCCACCCGCTCTCGCACGCGGCGAACCACATCATCGCGGGCATGGTGCGGAAAGTCGGGGGTTTCACGTTCCAGGAGCTCAACCTCACGATGGAGGACATCCGCGACACCGGTGCCGTGGGGGCCGACCTGTCGTACGACTTCGTGACGCGCCCCGGATACCACCACGCTCTGGCGACGGCGAACACCGAATTCCTGCGTCTGGCGCTCACGACCGCGCTCGAGACCGGCGTGGAGCCGGTGCAGCTCGTGCACGGGATGCAGAACCACGACGAGCTGACCTACGAACTCGTGCACTGGGCCACGACGCACCGGGACACCCTCTACCCGTTCCGTCACGGCGAGTCGACCGGTGCGGAGATCGCGGAGACCGTCCGCGCCGAGCTCACGCAGGCCCTCACGGTGGACGCGGACTACAACCTCGTGTTCACGCAGAACGGTATCGCGTGCACGACGACGTCGCTCATCGCGGCCACGCAGGGCAAGGCGACGCTGGGTGACATCACCGAGGCCGACGTTCCCGCGATCCGCGACGCGCATCTGCTGCTGGCGAAGTACAACTCGTGGCAGCCGGGGGTCTTCGCTCTCTCCGGATGGGACCTCACCGGCTCCCTCACGCTTCCGGCGGATGAGGTGCGCCATCTCATCTCCTCCGGCGACACGCGGTGGATCGAGCGCGGTGCCCACGATCTCCTCGACGTGGCACCCGACGCCGCCACGTCGGCATCCGGGATGCCACGTGCTCGATCGCTCTACGGATCGCTCGCGCAGCAGCAGGCCGACCCAGAGTCGTTCCTGTCGGGGCTGAGGGAGATCCTGCGGATCCGCAGCGAGAACGAGATCGCCGTGGCTTCTCAGGTCGACATTCCCCAGGTCGGGCACCCCAGCATGCTCGTGATGGTCCACCGACTCGACGGGGGCGACCGCCGCCGGGACGACGCTCCGCTGCAGATCACCGTTCTGAACTTCTCGGGCGAGAGCATCGAGGGCACCGTGCGGTCCGAGTGGCTCGTTCCGCAGAGCACCGCGGTGGATGCCGCCACGGGGGACGTCGTGGGCCGGGTCGACGAGCTGCAGAGCTTCGCGCTCGAGCTCGGCCCGTACGCGGGGCTCTTCCTGCGGATGCAGGCACCGGAGGCCGCCGAGGACTGACCGGCGGCGGTGTCGGAGGCCGCGCGTACGCTCCGGCGTATGACTCAGCCCTCGACCTGTGTGGTGCCCGGCTGCCGGGACGCGGCGGTGTCGGGCGCGCCGGTCGAGCTCTGCGATGCGCATCTCGATGCCGCCGCCGAATGGGCCGGTCGCCGCGATGGAGTGACCGACGTGCTGCCGACACCGTGCCTGCTGTGCGGCTCGCGGCTCGGTGTGCGCTGGCCGAGCGGATGGCTGTGCGCGGTATGCGAGTGGCGGCACGGTGAGCCCGTGGATGCCGAGCTGCCCCCGCCGCGCGTCGACGTCGTGTACTACCTGCGATTCCGCGACCGCGTGAAGATCGGAACGAGTGCGCAGCCGCGGCAGAGGCTCCGCGCGATCCGCCACGACGAGCTGCTGGCGTTCGAGCGCGGGGATCGGACGGTCGAGCGTCGGCGGCACACGCAGTTCTCAGCCGATCGTCTCGGCGGGTCGGAGTGGTTCGACCGCAGCGAGGCGCTCGACGCGCACATCGCCGCGCTCGCTCACGGGGTCGACGACCCGTGGGACCTGTTCGCGCGCTGGACCAGTGAGGCGTTCGCGCGGCAGGGGTGACGGATGCCGACGGCACAGGCGACTCCAAGGCATCCGCCCTAGCGTGAGAGCCCCGACCACCAGGAGGGCGTTCATGGGCTTCCTCGATCGACTGTTCGGCTCGGGCGGCGACGACCGTCGTGTGCCCTCGCCGCCATCCGCCCACGTTCCGGCGAGCGGATCCCGAGACGCCGAGGGGAGGTATGCCCCACCCCCGCCCCCGGCCGCGGGCGGGCCGGCATCCGGTCCCTCGTCCGACGACGCCCGGGCGCTCGAGCGGTACCGCTACCTGTTGCGGACGGCGCCACCGGAGACGGTCGAGCAGGTGCACGCGGAGGCCTTCGCGCGGCTCACCCCGGGCCAGCGACAGCAGGTCCTGCAGGAGCTGTCGTCGGGGCTGCCGGCGGCGGAGAGACCGTCCGGAGACGACCCGGCGTCGCTCGCGCGCGCGGCCACCCGCGCCGAGTACAGTCGGCCGGGCTTCATGGAACGCACGTTCGGCGGACGATCCTTCGGCGGCGGCATGGGCGGTCCGAGCTTCGGGTCGATGCTCGGCGCGTCGATGCTCGGCACGATCGGCGGGTACGTCGTCGGTTCCGCGCTCGTCGGCTCGCTCTTCGACCCCGGCTATGCCGCCGGGTACGCGGACGGCCTCGCCGCGGACGGCGGGGACACGGCATCCTTCGACGATCCGGGTGTCGCCGACGCCAGCGGGTTCGACGACTTCGGCGGGGATTTCGGGGGCGACTTCGGCGGCGACTTCGGATTCTGACCCGCCGAACACGCCGCGCGGCCGCCGCGGACGCGCCCGACCCGGGTGTCGGGCGCGGGAGATCGGCCCGCGCCGCCGTCTCGCGCTAGGGTCGAGGCCATGTCCGGCTCGTCGCCGAGCGAGCGGCTCGGTCTTCACCGCAGCCTGCTGACCAGCCAGCTGCTGCAGGCCTCGGCGACCGTGCTCGCCGCGGCCGCGACTCTGATCCTCGGGCAGATCCGGGATGTGACGCTGTTCCTGACGGGCGCGGGGATCATCTTCGCGTGCGCCGCGCTCGTCGTGCTGACGGCCCGCGAGGCCCTGCCGTCCTGGCTCGTGCTCGCCGCGCCGGTGATCGACATCGTCGCGATCGGGGTGATGCGGGAGAGCGCGCCGGTGGCCGGCATCGGCCTCTTGTGGGCCTTCCCGGCGATGTGGCTCGGTTCTGTCTACGGAATCGCCGGCGTCGTGGGTGTCACGGCAGCCGCCTCGGCGATCATCACGTACCAGGCATTCGACGAGGCCCAACGGATCGCCGCCTCGACGTTCGTGCTGCCGTTCACGCTTGCGGCGCTCGCGACCATGGCGCACTTCGCGGCCCGCCGCACGCGCGCGCAGAGGTCGTTGCTGGAAGACCAGTCCGCGGAGTTGCGGCGCTCGCTCGAGCGCTCGCGGCGCCAGGGGGACCTGGTCACGGAGGTCCTGGATGCCGTGGACTTCGGCGTCATCCGGATCACCGCGGAGGGGGAGTACGCGGTCAGCAACGAGGCGCACGCCCGTCTCCAGGCGAGCGCCGATCCGCTGGCCCCGTCGTCGGCGGCATTCAGCGCCGACGGCATCACGCCCCTCGACCCGGACGAGACGCCCCTCGCGCGCGCGAGGTCCGGCGAGGTCTTCGAGGGGGAGTTGGTCTGGTACGGAGTGCCGGGGGAGGACCGCCGCGCGCTCAACGTGACGGCTCGACGTCTGCCCTCCCACGACGGGTTCGACAGCGGCAGCGTCGTCGTCTCGCGCGACGTCACGGCGGAGGAGTTGGCGCTCCGTGCGCGGGAAGACCTCGTCGCGAGCGTCTCCCACGAGCTCCGCACCCCGCTCACCTCGATCATCGGTTACCTCGAACTGGCGCTGGACGACGACGGCCTCGCGCCGGCCACGCGGGAGCAGCTCGAGATCGCGGAACGCAACGCCACCCGACTGCGCGAGCTCGTGGCCGACATCCTGGCGATGTCCGCGGCCTCCCGCCACGGTGTCGGCTTCGCGCTGAATCCGGCCGTGGCGGATGTCGCGGAGATCGTCGAGAGCGCGGTGACCTCGGCCGCTCCGCGCGCGGCGACGCATGGCATCCGGATCGATGCGACGGACGTCCGCGCCTGCCCGGCCGTGGTCGACGCGCATCGGCTGCGTCAGGTCGTTGACAATCTGCTGTCCAACGCTGTGAAGTACAACCACCGTGACGGCGTCGTCACGGTGTCCGTCGGACGAGAGGACGACACCGTCGTGATCAGCGTCGCCGACGACGGCCAGGGCATCTCCGCGAACGAGCAGGGGCGTATCTTCGAGCGCTTCTTCCGCGCGGACGAGGTCCGGAATTCCAGCGTGCACGGCAGCGGCCTGGGACTCGCCATCAGCCGGGACATCGTGCGCGCCCACGGGGGCGACATCTCGGTGCGCAGCAAGCCCGGCGCGGGTTCGGTCTTCACCGTGCGTCTGCCCCAGAAGGGAGGCGCGGCACCGTGGTCTTCGACGCGCTGAGCCTACAGACCGCGTCCGCCCTCGTGATCCTCGTGTCGGCGGTCATGTACCTGCTCGACACGCTCATGCTCCGCGACGCGCTGCCGGGGCGGTTATGGGCGGCGGCGTTCCTCTCCGGTCTCTTCTCCGCCGTCTGCTACCTGGTGTGGCTCGCGGTCCCGGGCTCGTTCATCGGGATCGTCCTGGGCAACGGTGCCTTCGTGGCCGCGACCGCCTTCATCTGGCTGGGGAGCGTGGCGTTCAACGGACGCCGCCTGCGCGTCCCCGTCATCGTGACCGCGGTCGCGCTTCTCGCCGTCATGATCGCAGCGTTGATCGAGGGTGCGCGGGGCGACTGGGCGGGTGCGGTTCCGCTCTTCGTGGGCAACGCCCTGTTCGCCGTCCTCGGCGCGATCGAGACGCGCCGCGGAGCCATCGGGCGGCGGTGGAGCGCGGCGGGGCTCACCGTCGTGCTGATCATCGAGGCTGTGTGGTTCACCCTGCGCGTCATCGTCTTCCTCACGGAGGGACCGGACAGCGAGGTGTTCCGCACCTATTTCGGAACCGTGATGTCGGCGTTCCTCACGATGACGCTCGTGGTGGCGGCGGTGGTGGTCACCGCCGTGCTGCGCTCGAGCGAATCGACGCTGCGCGGCAATCCCGAGACGCGGCACCTCATCGTCGACCGCAACGGTGTCCTGCTGAGGGAATCGTTCGGCACCGTGCTCACGATCCTCGTGTCCCGCGCGCGCGCCGCGGGCGAGGACCTCTGCGTCATCGGCATCCGGGTCGACGATCTGCGGCGCGTCGCGACGGCCTTCGGCCCCGAGGAAGCCGAGGAGATGGCGCAGGCGTTCCGGTCCTCCGTCCGCCGGCACGCCCCGACCATGGCTCTAGTCGGCGAGACGGATGCCACGGGGCTGTCCGTCGCCTTCTCGACCGCACTCGCCACGGATCACCGCCGACTGGTGCGCATCATGCACGAACGCATCGTGACGGACCTCTCCGCGCTGGGCACGTCCGTCGTTCCGGTGGTGGGGGTCGGAGTGGCCCTGGCTTCCGTGGACGGTTCGGACGGTCCGACGCTGGTCGATCGCGCGGACGCGAAGGCAAGCCTGGCCGCGACGACGGGCGACCAGCCCTTCGGCCTCACGACCGAGTGACTGCGCCACCCGTCAGTCGGTGACGGGAGAGTCGGAAGACCTCGCCGCGAGCGCCAGCACGCGAGCCCGCAGCTCGCGGGGGCGGAACGGCTTCGTGAGGTAGTCGTCGGCACCCGCCTCGCGGGCGAGGCGTTCCTCTGTGGCATCCACTCGGGCGCTCACCATCAGGATGCGGGTGTCGCTGAATTCGCGGATGCGGCGCGCGGTCTCGAAACCGTCCAGCCCCGGCATGCTCACGTCGAGCGTCGTGACGACGGGGCTGCTGCGTCGGACCGCCTCGATCCCCGAGAGTCCGTCGACCGCCGTGTGGACGACGAAGCCCGCCGGCTCGAGGACCGCGGTGATCAGGGAGCGGATATCGACGTCGTCCTCGATGACGACCACGACGTTCGGATTCGGCATGATGACACTCCGCCAACCTGTCGGGAGGCGCGAATGTCGCCCGGGAAAAGCGTAGTCCACCCGGCACGGGCCCGGTCCGCGGACGGGGTGGCTGTGGCATCCTCGAGGGGTGACCCTCCTCGCGCTGACCGGCGGAATCGCGTCGGGCAAGTCCACGATCTCGCGGATGCTCGCCGAACACGGAGCGGTGGTCGTCGATGCCGACGCGATCGTGCACGACGTGCAGTCGCCCGGCTCGCCGGTGCTCGCGGCCATCGTGGACGAATTCGGGTCGGACGTCGTGCGGCCGGACGGCACGCTCGACCGGCCGGCGCTCGGGGCGCGGGTGTTCGGTCACCCCGAGCGGCTCGCGGCGCTCAACGCCCTCGTCCACCCGGCGGTGCGCGAGGAATCGCAGCGACGGTTCCGGGACGCGCTCGCCCGTGACCCGCGTGCCGTCGTCGTCTACGACGTGCCGCTGCTCGCCGAGGCGCGCGGAACGGGGGAGTGGGACCTGGTCGTCGTGGCGCACGCCCCCGCGGAGCAGCGGGTCGCGCGACTCATCGCGCAGCGGGGGCTGTCGGAGGCCGACGCGCGCGCCCGCATCGCCTCCCAGGCAGGCGACGCCGAACGACTCGCGCTCGCCGACGTCGTGATCGACACGACCGGAGATCTGGACGGCACCCGCCGGCAGGTCGACGAGCTGTGGGGGCGG
The DNA here is from genome assembly GCF_000333395.1 of Microbacterium sp. B19. Classification (GTDB taxonomy): domain Bacteria; phylum Actinomycetota; class Actinomycetes; order Actinomycetales; family Microbacteriaceae; genus Microbacterium. The sequence goes on along the minus strand of NZ_BADA01000161.1, from coordinate 94 downwards.
ATCGCCGGGCGCTGATGTCCCGGCCCCGCTCGCGCTCGCGCATGGCGAACGCGCGGCGACCCCGATGTCGGAGGCGCCGCCTACGCTGGAATCA
>NZ_BADA01000162.1 GCF_000333395.1 Microbacterium sp. B19 | reverse complement strand
GGCGGAGNGAGGGCGATGTTCACGACGGTCGCGTCGAGCACGACCATGAGCTGCGCGATGCCGACGATCGCGAGGGTCAGCCAGCGCCGACGGGAGGGAGTCGCGGATGCCGACCCGGTGGTCGGTGCGACGGAGGAGGAGGTCATGGGCACAACATATACGGAACGTCCGAGTTTCGGAAATGAAATGTTCCTGAAACACTCTGTCTCGTAATGGCGTAGGCTCGAGGCATCCGAACGGAAGGACGCTCGATGACGACGGCCCCGGAGAAGACCGCGACCGAGGCTCCCCGGCTCGGTCGCAAGCGCGACCTCAGCCGCGATCCGGAGATCCTCGAAGCGGCCCTGGACGTGCTCGCGGAGACCGGGTTCGAGCGCATGACGATCGACGAGGTCGCCACCCGCGCCCGCGCGGGCAAGGCCACGCTCTACCGGCGGTGGCCGTCGAAGTCCGAGCTCGTGATCGACGCGGTCGCCTGCATGAAGCGGGGCGTGTACGACCTCGCGGCTCTCCCCGACACGGGCACGCTGCGCGGCGACCTCGTCGCCATGATCAAGGAGCCCTCGATCGCGGACGCGCAGCGCAAGATGCAGGTGATGGCGGGCATCGTCTCGATGCTGTCGCGATCGCCCGAGCTCGCGGAGGTCGCCGAGGAGGCGCTCGTGGCCCCGCGTCGCGAGGCGAACCGGGTTCTGATCGAGCGCGCTGTCGCGCGCGGCGAGGTGACGGATGCCGTCGACGTCGACCTCATCTCCTCCGTCGGCTCGGCCATGGTCGCGCAGCGCCTGCTGGTCGAGCGGAAGCCCGTCACGCGAGCTTTCCTGCTGTCGATCATCGACGGCATCGTGCTCCCCGCGCTCGGGCTGCGCGCCGCGGACTGACCCGCGCGGACCGGCATCTTCGCCCGACGGTTCACCGGTCGATTCTGATAGCCTTGGGTGTCACTCGTGTGGCTCGTTCCGCACGCCCGGGCTCCGGCCCAGTGGCATCGCACGAAAACACTCCGCTTCGCTTCGGCTCGCGGCATCCGTTCGCCCTCGGGCGGAGGACGCTCCGGCCGGCGGGATCCACCCGGACCCCGTCGTAAGAGTCGAGGCCCGACACCAATCCAACTAGGACAACCCACTACATGACTACCGCAACGACCGCCCCGGCCATCAAGCAGGTCGCGATCAACGACATCGGCTCTGCTGAAGACTTCCTGGCCGCGGTCGAGAAGACCCTGAAGTTCTTCAACGACGGCGACCTCATCGAGGGCACCGTGGTGAAGATCGACCGCGACGAGGTCCTCCTCGACGTCGGTTACAAGACCGAGGGTGTCATCCCCTCGCGCGAGCTTTCGATCAAGCACGACGTCGACCCCAACGAGGTCGTCAACGTCGGCGACCACGTCGAGGCCCTCGTTCTCCAGAAGGAGGACAAGGAAGGCCGTCTCATCCTGTCCAAGAAGCGCGCCCAGTACGAGCGCGCGTGGGGCGACGTCGAGAAGATCAAGGAGAACGACGGTGTGGTCACCGGCTCCGTGATCGAGGTCGTCAAGGGTGGCCTCATCGTCGACATCGGCCTCCGCGGCTTCCTGCCGGCGTCGCTCATCGAGCTGCGCCGCGTCCGCGACCTGACGCCGTACCTCGGCCAGGAGATCGAGGCGAAGATCCTCGAGCTCGACAAGAACCGCAACAACGTCGTGCTCTCGCGCCGCGCCCTGCTCGAGCAGACGCAGTCCGAGTCGCGCACCACGTTCCTCAACAACCTCCACAAGGGCCAGGTCCGCAAGGGCACGGTCTCGTCGATCGTCAACTTCGGTGCGTTCGTCGACCTGGGCGGCGTCGACGGTCTCGTCCACGTCTCCGAGCTCTCGTGGAAGCACATCGAGCACGCTTCTGAGGTCGTCGAGGTGGGCCAGGAGGTCACCGTCGAGATCCTCGAGGTCGACCTCGACCGCGAGCGCGTGTCGCTCTCGCTCAAGGCCACCCAGGAAGACCCGTGGCAGGTGTTCGCCCGGACCCACGCGATCGGTCAGATCGCTCCGGGCAAGGTCACCAAGCTCGTTCCGTTCGGTGCGTTCGTCCGTGTGGCGGACGGCATCGAGGGCCTCGTGCACATCTCCGAGCTGTCGGGCAAGCACGTCGAGCTCGCCGAGCAGGTCGTGTCGGTCGGCGAAGAGGTCTTCGTCAAGATCATCGACATCGACCTCGAGCGTCGTCGCATCTCGCTGTCCCTCAAGCAGGCCAACGAGTCGGTCGACCCCAACGGCACCGAGTTCGACCCGGCGCTGTACGGCATGGTCACTTCCTGGAATGCGCCCCAACGTACGCAAACAGAGTTCGCGCGAGTCCTCACCGGTCAATGCAAGTATCGTTGTCGCCTCACTGTGGCGGCTGAAGCCAACATGGCGACCATGTGCGAAGTTTCGGAAATCTGTCCGCTGTACCGCAGCCAACCCGAGCTCATGGAGGCGAGTTTCCACGTCGACTGCAGCCGCCACTCCTTCAAGACCGTGAAGGACAATCACCCTCTCCTGAATATGCACCGAGGGCTCGATTGACGGCGATGAGACTGGATATCCGTAAACTCGCGACAGGACCACAGCCATGCGTACGACTGAACCGGTGGCCAAGAATCCGTCTTCGGTATCGCCTGGCGGAACCGTCAAAACAGAAAGGTTGCCGACCTTCAACGCCTCCGGCAGGTCTTCAGGTGCCCTCTCCGTCACGAGGAGAATATCCAATCCCTCGCGACGCGCCCGCGAGACGGCGAGCGCCGTGTCGGGGTGCTTGGCGCGTGCGGAGAACACAAGCACCACTGTCCCCGTCGGCATCGGACCGGACTGAGCAAAGCCGAGAGGCGTCATCGCCCAGGCAGAGCGACGTACGGACTGACGGTGCGCAAAGGCGGCCAACTCCGCAAGCGCCAAGGCCCCCACGCTTCCGACGGCNNACAGACATCTCCCCGAAGTTTTTCCGCGAAAGCGGCCAGGGGCTGGATGACTCGCAGTTC
>NZ_BADA01000163.1 GCF_000333395.1 Microbacterium sp. B19 | reverse complement strand
TCTACCTGTGCGGACCGGGTCCGTGGATGGATGCCGTGCGCACCGACCTCCGTCGCGCGGGCGTTCCATCGACCCGCATCCACGCCGAATCGTTCACCGTCTGAGACCCGAGGGGGAGACAGAGATGAAGAAGATCTTCTACGCCCTGATGGCGACCGTCACGGGCCTCGTGCTGCTGTTCAGCTATCGGACCTCGCTCGGCGGGGGCACCGAGAGTGCGGCGGCCCTCCCGGCCACGACGCCGGCGCCCGCGTCGGCGCAGCGCGCGACGCCGTCGGCATCGCCGTCCGGGTCGTCGTCGGCGTCCGCCTCGGCCTCGCCGTCGGCGTCCTCGTCCGCGGCGGCGGCTCCCACCCAGGCCGCGCCCGCGTCGTCGGGTCTCGCGGATGGCACCTACACCGGCTCCGCCGCGAACACGCGCTTCGGTCCGGTCCAGGTGCAGATCACGGTCTCCGGTGGTGTCGTCACCGACGTGCAGGTGCCGGTGTACCCGGACGAGAACGGTCGCGACCAGCAGATCAACTCCCGCGCGCTGCCGGTCCTGGTGAAGGAGACGCTCGCCGCGCAGTCGGCCGACATCGACATGGTGTCGGGTGCCACCTACACCTCCGACGGGTACCTCTCTTCTCTGCAGTCGGCGTTGAACGAGGCGCGCGCGTGACCCGCCTCCCCGCCGTCACGGTCGTCGAACCCGTGATGGGAACCGTCGTGACCGTGCAGGTGCGCGGACGCGCCACGGACGACGCGGCCGTCCGGGAACAGGTGGATGCCGCGATGGCCGCGGTCGTCGCGCGGATGCGGGACGATGAACGCGTCTTCTCGACCTACCGGCCCGACTCCGACGTGAGCCTGCTGCGCGACGGCCTCCGCGGGCTCGACGACGTGGACCCGCGCGTGCGCGAGGTGGAGGCGCTGTGCCGACGGCTCCGCGACGACACCGGCGGCGTCTTCGACGCCTGGTGGCGCGGGTGGTTCGACCCGACCGGGGTCGTGAAGGGGTGGTCGGTGGATGCCGCGTCCGCGGCGCTCGCCGAGGTGCTGACCGTGCCGGGCGTGGAGGCGGCCGCGGTCAACGCGGGCGGCGACATGCGCCTGCTCCGCGCGCCGGGAAGCGACCACGTGTGGAACGTCGGCGTGGCCGACCCCGAGGATGCCTCCGCCGTGCTGGCGACGATCTCGCTGCCCGAGGGGGCCGTTGCGACGTCGGGCACCGCCGAGCGCGGGGCGCACCTCATCGACCCGCGGTCCGAACGTCCGGTCGGGGGCCTCGTGTCCGCGACGGTCGTCGCCGACACGCTCACGGTCGCGGACGTCTGGGCCACGGTGGCCGCGGTCACCGGGATCGACGACCTCGACGCGGTGCGCGCCGCACCCGTGGCATCCGGGATCGTCTGGAGCGACGGACGCGTCCGGCGATGGGCGAGCGGCGTCGAGGTCGACCGCTTCCGCGACCCCGTCGCCGCCTCAGCGCGCGCGGGGGAGCCGCAGGAGGAACACCGTCCCGCCCGGTGAGGTGCTCTCCACCGCGATCGTGCCGCCGTGCCGGGTCGCGGCCTCGCGGACGAGCGCGAGCCCGAGGCCGAATCCCCGCCGCCGGCCCGACTCGGCGCCGCGGGCGAAGCGCTCGAAAATTCGCTCGCGATCCTCGGGACGGATGCCTCCGCCCGCATCCGCGACCCGGATCTCGACCGTGCCGCCCTCGACGCGTGCCGTCATCCGGACGGTGCTGCCGCTCGGCGCATGACTCACGGCGTTGTCGATCAGCGCGGTGCAGACGCGGGTGAGCGTCACCGGCGGCAGCCCAGCGCGGAGCCCGGCCGGTCCGCCGTCGACGACGATCGCGACCCCGGCCTCGGCGGCGAGCGGCCCGACGACCGTCGCCGCGGCTTCGAGGCCCTCGGCGACCACTGCGGTGCCGTCGGCCGATGCGGCGCCCTCCGCCGACAGCAACATGTCGGTGAGGATGTCGTCCATCAGGTCGGCGTCCCCGCGCAGCCGGTCGAGCGTGTCGTCGAGCGGTTCGCCGCGCGCGAGGCGCCGCTGGGCGATCTGCACGCGGCTGCTGAGGGCCGTGAGGGGAGTGCGGAGTTCGTGACTGGCATCCGAGACGAAGGCGCGCTGACGGCGGAGCGCGTCGTCGAGCGGACGGACCGACCAGCGGGATGCCGCCCACCCGACGAGCCCCATGACGGCGACGCCCAGCAGCCCCAGGCCGAGCACCCACGGCAGCACGTCGTCGAAATCGACCACGACCCGGTCGCCCGGCAGCCCTCCCGGGCCCCCGTGGTGGGCGGCCTCGCGGCGCGCATTCGACAGCAGGACGGCGACGAGGATGCCCACACCCGCCGTGAGCGCGATGGCCGATCCACCGCCGACGAGCAGACCGACCCGCGCCGCCGCCCGCCGCACGACCCGGCGGTCGTCCGCCGCGGTCATCGGGCGCCGCCCGCGCGGTAGCCGCGGCCGCGGACCGTCTCGACGATGTCGGGGGAGCACTTGCGGCGGAGGTAGTGGACGTACGTGTCGACCGTGGTCACGGCGTCCGCGGAAGCGAACACGTCGCGCGCGATCTGCTCGCGCGAGAAGACGTGGTCGGGGCTGGACGTCAGGAGGTCGAGCAGGGCGTTCTCGGTGGTCGTCAGACTCACGCGCGCACCGCCGGGGGAGTACGCCGCCGCCGCATCGGGGACGTACGTCCACTCCGCCACCGCGCGGCGGCGCCCCTCGGCGCGGAACCCGCGATGCAGCGCGCGCAGGCGCGCGAGGAGCTCGTCGTAGTCGAACGGCTTCACGAGGTAGTCGTTGGCGCCGGCATCCAGACCGTCGACGCGGTCGGCGATCGACCCGAGCGCCGTGAGCATGAGCACGGGCGTCGTGATGCGCGCCGTGCGCAGCGCCGCGACGACGTGCTCGCCGTCGAGCCCCGGCAGGCGCCGGTCCAGCACGATGAGGTCGAACCTCTCGCGCAGGGCGCGATCGCGCGCGGCGAGCCCGTCGCTCTCGTGCGCGACGTCGTACACCTCGCCCAGCACCTCGATCGTCATGGCGGAGATCTCGCCGTCGTCCTCGACGTACAGCAGACGCGGCCGTCGGGCGTCGCCGATACTCATGGTCGGCCCGTCACCGCGCAGCCCGACGCGGCGGTTCGACGGTCCAGCCGAGGCGCTCGAGCGCGGCGTGGAGCCGGCGCGCCTGCGCCCAGGCGACCTCTCGCGAGACGTCCGACGACACGTCGATCGCGAACGGCGGCGGGTCCGCGAACTTCGGGATCTCCACCTCCGCCCACGCGTGCGGCGCGAGCCACACCCGCGGGTGCGAGGTGCGGGCGTCATCGACCCCGCCGTCGGCCGCGAAGGCGATGACGTCGAGCGCGTCGATCTTGGTGATGGGCATGTCGACGACGAGGGTCACCGTGTGGAGCTCTTCGGTCATCGGGCACCTCCCGCGATCATCCTCACACGCGCGACCCCCACCCGGGCGGGGAACGCGCCCCGGGACTACCCTCGACCCCATGCGTTCCCCCCGCGACGACCTGCAGTCCCTCGTCGACGGCGCCACGGACGACATGTTCGCGGAGCTGCGGGCGCTCCCCGTCGACGGCGACGCACGCGACGCCGCGGTGCTCATCCTCTTCGGAACCCTGGATGCCGTGCCCAGCGCGCACGTCACGCGCGCGGTCCCGTCTGACCTCGACGTGCTGCTCCTCGCCCGCGCCGACACGCTCCGCGCCCACCCCGGACAAGTGGCCTTCCCCGGCGGTCGGGTCGACCCCGGCGACGACGGGCCGGTCGCGGCGGCGCTCCGCGAAGCGCGCGAGGAGACGGGCCTGGATCCGGCGGGCGTCGGTGTCATCGGAACGCTCCCGCCCGTGCCGCTCGTCTACTCCCGCCATCTCGTCACCCCGGTCGTGGCGTGGTGGGAGCGGCCGACCCCGGTGCGGGCGGTGGATGCCGCGGAATCGGCCGCGGTGTTCCGCGCGCCGGTCGCCGACCTCCTCGATCCGGAGCGTCGCGGAGTCACCGTGATTCGGCGGGACGGCCGCGAGTGGCGCGGTCCCGCGTTCGTGGTGCCGCACGCGGCCGGCGCCCACGTCGTGTGGGGCTTCACCGCGATGCTCCTGAACGGAATGTTCGACCGACTGGGATGGACGGAGCCCTGGGATCGCACGCGCGAGATCCCCCTTCCCGCGGTGAGCGCCCCTCCTCCCCAGGCATCCATTCCCTAGCGTTTTCCTTTCCGTTCGTCACCCCGCGCACCGGTGCCCCCGGGGGTCGCTAGCGTGGTGTTCGTGACTGCTCCCGTTGATCCCACCACCACGTCCGCCTGGGCCCGCCTCACGGCCCTGAGCGAGAGCTTCGACCCCGATCTGCGCGGATGGTTCGCCGCTGACCCGGGTCGCGTCGACTCCCTCACCCGCACCGTGGGCGATCTGCACGTCGACCTCTCCAAGAACCTCGTCACGCCCGAGATCCTCGAGGCCCTCGTGGCACTCGCCGACGAGACCGGCGTCCGTGAGCGGTTCGCCGAGATGCTGAGCGGCGCCCACCTCAACACGTCCGAAGACCGCGCGGTCCTGCACACCGCGCTGCGTCGTCCCTCCGACGCGACGCCCGCGCTGCACGTCGACGGGCAGGACGTCGACCACGACGTCCAGGCCGTCCTCTCCGCGATGTCGGCGTTCGCCGACCGCGTGCGCAGCGGCGAGTGGCAGGGTGTGACCGGCAAGAAGGTCACGCACGTCGTCAACATCGGCATCGGCGGGTCCGACCTCGGCCCGGTGATGGTCTACGAGGCTCTCCGGCCTCTGGCGGATGCCGGCATCCAGGCGCGGTTCGTCAGCAACATCGACCCGACCGACATCGCCGAGAAGACCGCCGACCTCGACCCCGAGACCACGCTCTTCATCGTCGCGTCGAAGACGTTCACGACGCTCGAGACCCTCACCAACGCCCGCCTCGCGCGCGACTGGCTGTGGGCCGGTCTCGCCGGGGCCGGCGCGATCGACGACACCGACGCGGCGCGGGTCGACGCCGTCGCCCACCACTTCGTCGCGGTCTCCACCGCGCTCGACAAGGTCGAGGCCTTCGGCATCGACCCCGCCAACGCCTTCGGCTTCTGGGACTGGGTCGGCGGTCGCTACTCCGTCGACTCCGCGATCGGGCTCTCGCTCATGATCGCCTTCGGTCCGGCCGCGTTCCGTGAGCTCCTGAGCGGCTTCCACACCGTCGACGTCCACGTCGCCACCACGCCGGTCGAGCAGAACGTCCCGGTCCTCATGGGCCTGCTCAACGTCTGGTACACCAACTTCCTCGGCGCGCAGTCGCACGCGGTGCTGCCCTACGCGCAGCAGCTCAGCCGTTTCGCCGCGTACCTGCAGCAGCTCACGATGGAGTCCAACGGCAAGTCGGTGCGCTGGGACGGCTCGCCGGTCACGACCGACACGGGCGAGATCTTCTGGGGCGAGCCGGGAACCAACGGCCAGCACGCCTTCTACCAGCTCATCCACCAGGGCACGCGGCTCATCCCCGCCGACTTCATCGCGTTCGTGAACCCCGCGTACCCGCTCGCCGACGGTGGCCGCGACGTGCACGGCCTGTTCCTCGCGAACTTCCTCGCCCAGACCAAGGCCCTCGCCTTCGGAAAGACGGCGGAAGAGGTCGAGGCCGAGGGCACCACGGGCGCTCTGGTGGCCGCCCGCACCTTCCCCGGCAACCGGCCGACGACGTCGATCTTCGCCCCCGCCCTCACGCCCGCGGTGCTCGGTCAGCTCATCGCGCTGTACGAGCACATCACGTTCACGCAGGGCACCGTCTGGGGCATCAACTCCTTCGACCAGTGGGGCGTCGAGCTCGGCAAGCAGCTCGCGCTGCAGATCGCTCCCGCGATCGAGGGCGACGACGACGCTCTCGCGTCTCAGGATGCCTCCACCGCGGCGCTCCTGAACTACTACCGCGCACACCGGTCCTGACGACGCCGGCCGCTCCTCGCGAGGGCGCGGCGGCCGTGGAACGCGACCAACGGGTCGATTCGCGAGATTTTTCTCGCCGGATCGGCCCGTTCGTCGTTCCGGTGGGGGACGGCGTCTCGTGCGCCCGGCGCCCGAGGGGGGGGGGGGGGGGATTCGCCGCGGATGCACGATGTAAATGCCTGACCAAAAGCGATATCTGGGGACGAGGCGTCGGCGCTGCGTTGCATGACGCTTCCGGCGATGTCGGGTCCGTGCGGCCGACGCGCCGGCGACGCCCGCATCCACGCGCCTCCCAGGTAACGAACAGATAACGCTCAGAACGGCCACCCACACTCGGGGACTCGTGTCGACCCGACGGCATGGTTCCCGCGCTCGTACCCGACGAGACGCGCCGATGACGAAAGATTCACTCGTTTTGCTGCGTTCCGATTTGAAGCTCCAGAAGAAGCTCCGCCACGTCCACTACGCCCGCCGATCGCTCGTCACCGCCGCCACGTGCGCCGGCGTCGCGCTGGGCATCGTGGCCACGGCCGGCGTCGCCGCGGCCGCCCCGGTCTCGCTGCCCGAGGCTGCGGCATCCTCGTTCTCCGCCCCGGTGTTCCGTGCCGTCTCCGCGAGTGGCAGTCCGGTCACGCTGGAGGGTGTGGTCGGTGACGCCGGCAGCGCGCTCTCCCGGGCGCAGGCGACCCTGACGGATGCCGCGACGGTCGAGTCCGACATCGCGAAGACCGGACTCCCGCTGTCGGTGGGGGACACCTCGGTCGACACCGCGGCGCTGCAGACCGCGGCCGACCGCTTGTCGGCATCCGATCTGCTCCCCGTGGTCCTGGTTCCGGCGCTCAGCCAGAACGCGGCGACCGAGACCGAGCGGGTCGCCGACCGCGTCGCGGAGCTCCGCGGCAGTCTCAACGACGCGGTGGCCGCGAAGGCTGCGGCCGATGCTGCGGCGGAAGCGAAGCGTCAGGCAGACGCAGCGGCTGCGGCCGAGGCGCAGCGGCAGAAGGAGGCGGCCGAGGCTCTCGCCCGCGTCAACACCCCCGACGGCGCGAAGGACTTCGCCGCGACCTACGCCGCCCAGCAGTACGGCTGGGGTTCCGACCAGTTCTCGTGCCTCGTGTCGCTGTGGACCAAGGAGTCCGGCTGGAACTACCAGGCCTACAACCCGAGCGGTGCTACCGGCATCCCTCAGTCGCTCCCCGGGAGCAAGATGGCGACGTTCGGCGACGACTGGCAGACCAACGCGGCCACCCAGATCAAGTGGGGCTTGGACTACATCTCCCGCGGCTACGGAACCCCGTGCGCGGCATGGGGTCACTCCCAGGCGACCAACTGGTACTGAGCGCGAATTCCCAGCCCGAACACCTCCTCAGCGATATATCGTTGTATATCGCTGGACCCATCCGGGGTTCGCTTTTCGGGAGGTCATCATGAGTGGTTCGTTCCTGGGAGACGCCTTCGGCGCCCGCGGCGGTGCCGCCGGTCAGGGCTGGCCGATGTCGAACATCCTCGACGCGGTCGAGCAGCTGCGCGCGCAGTTCGAGCAGAAGGCGTCGAGCGGCTCGCGGATGAACAAGGGCGACGTGCGCTCCGCCGTCCTCTCGCTGCTGCTCGAAGAGCCGATGCACGGCTACCAGATCATCCGTGAGATCGAGGAGCGCAGCGGCGGCTCGTGGAAGCCGAGCCCCGGTTCGGTGTACCCGACGCTGCAGCTGCTGACGGACGAGGGTCTCGTGCGCGCCGAGGAATCGGGCGGGCGCAAGACGTACTCGCTCACCGAGGAGGGGCGCGCCGCCGCCGGTGAAGAGACGACCGAGCGCACCGCGCCCTGGGAGTCGGCGACCGCACGCGACAGCGGACGCATGACCGCGCTGCCGAAGGCGGGCGTCGAGCTCGCGCAGGCGACGGCACAGGTCGCGCGTTCGGGCAGCAAGGAGCAGATCGCTCAGGCCGTCGAGATCCTCGACGACGCGCGTCGTAAGCTCTACTCCATCCTCGCCCAGAGCTGAGGGTGCCCGAGCCCGACGGCAATCGCCGGGTCATCGGCATCCCGGAGATCCGATGACCGACGACGCCCTCCTGCGCGCCCGCTATCGGCGCATCACGCGGTTCGCCGCGCGTTACCTCGTCCAGGCGTGGTGGTACGAGCTGTTCCTGCCGCGGCTCGGCCTCGAGCGCATCTCCGCTCGCGGTCGGACCCGGCGGCTCCAGCTCATCGCCCGCCGGTTCCACGCCCTCGCGATCGACCTGGGCGGCCTGATGATCAAGGTCGGCCAGTTCATGTCGTCGCGCCTCGACGTTCTGCCGCCGGTCATCACGAAGGAGCTCGAGGGACTCCAGGACGAGGTGCCCTCGGTCCCGTTCGCGCAGATGCGCGCCCGCGCCGAGGAGGAGCTCGGGATGCCACTCGAGCGCGCCTTCGCCTCGGTCGATGAGCGTCCGCTCGCGGCCGCCTCGCTCGGGCAGGCTCACCGTGCGGTGCTGACCGACGACCTCGCCGCCGACACCGGTCTCCGCGAGGTCGTGGTGAAGATCCAGCGCCCCGGCATCGACCGGATCGTCGACGTCGACCTGCGCGCTCTGCGCAAGGTCGGCGTGTGGCTCAGCCGGGTCGCCCTCGTGCGCGACCGGGTCGACATGCCGGCGCTCGTCGAGGAGTTCGCCGCGACGAGCCTCGAGGAGATCGACTACCTGCACGAGGCCGCGAACTCCGAGCGCTTCGCCGAGGAGTTCGGCGGCGACGGGGGAGTGGCCGTCCCCGAGGTCGTCTGGGAGCGCACGACCCGGCGCGTCCTGACCCTGCAGGATGTCACGGCGATCAAGATCAACGACGTCGACGCTCTCCGGGCGGCGGGCATCGACCCGTCCGAGGTCGCGGCGCGCTTCGCCGCGGTGATGTTCGACCAGCTCTTCGACGACGGGTTCTTCCACGCCGACCCGCATCCGGGCAACGTCTTCGTGACACCGCTTCCCGGACCCGTGGATGCCACCTCCCCGGCGTGGCGGTTCACGTTCATCGACTTCGGGATGATGGGGGAGGTCCCCCCGAACCTGCGGCGAGGTCTGCGGCGGGTGCTCATCGCCGCGGCGTCGCGCGACGGCAAGGGACTCGTCGACGGCATCCGCGACGTCGGTGTGCTGCTCCCGTCCGCGGACACCGTGCAGCTCGAACGCGCGATGACGCAGCTCTTCTCCCGTTTCGGTGGGATGGGGTTCGCCGAGCTGCAGGAGGTCGATCCGCGGGAGTTCCGCGCCTTCGCGGTCGAGTTCGGCGACGTCGTGCGGGCGCTGCCGTTCCAACTACCCGAGAACTTCCTCCTGATCGTGCGCGCGATGTCGCTGACCAGCGGCATGTGCAGTGCCCTGGACCCGGCGTTCAACATCTGGGATGCCGTCGAGCCCTACGCCCAGCGCCTCATCCGCGAGGAGAGCGGGAACACCGTCCAGGCCCTCGCCCGCGAGGCGGCCTCGGTCGCGGCCTTGACGGCCCGCCTTCCGCGGCGACTGGATGCCATGATCTCGCGCGTGGAAGAGGGCGGTGTGTCGGCTCAGGTGCCCCGCGTCGAGCGACGCCTGCGCGACCTCGAGCGCATGATCCGTCGGGTCGTGTCGGCCGTGCTGTTCACGGGGCTCCTCATCGGCGGCATCCTGCTGCAGGCGGAGCAGGCCGTTCTCGGCACGGTCCTGATGGTGCTGTCGATCGGTCCGGCTGCACACGCGCTCTTCGCGGGGATCCTCGCCCGACGCAGCGGTCGGTGACGGTCGCCCTCTCGCTCACGTAGTCCTGCGCTTCGGGGCCGCCGTCGCCGACCCGTGTCGCTTGCCGGTGCCGACTCGCCTCGCCTCTACGCCTCGACCCGCGTCGCCGGCCGGCGCCGACTCGTGTCGCCTGCCGGCGCCGACCGTCAGCCGCCCACGACAGCGATGCACGGGCCGAGGAGGACGATCCACGCCGCGGCGCTGACGATGAGGACCCCCGTCGACACCTTGCGGCTGGACTCGAAGAACATGCCGACGATCGCGGCCACGCCGATGACGTAGAAGGGCCAGAGCGCGCCCCAGATACCTGCGGCGCTCATCAGCGAGAGCACCATCAAGGGGAACGCGATGACGTGCGCGGCGCAGCCGAGACCGACGCCGGCCCCCACTCCGGGACCGCGGCCTCCCGCCTGCGGCGCGGGGCGGATGCCGGCCCCGGGCTGATCCGGGGGAGCTGTATCCCGAGGCGGAGCGGGAACGACGTAGTCTTCCGCCGCGGCGGAGCCGCCGGGACCCGCGGGCCCGCCCGCCGGTGGAGGCCAGCCCGACTGCGCGGGGGCGAATGGCGTGGCGGGCGCGTCGGGCGGTACGCCGTCGCCCGGCGCAACCGTGCCGTCGGTCGTCGCGGGCGTATCGGCCGGCGTGTCCGCCGGCGCGTCGCGGCCCGGCGGGACGTCCTCGTCCGGCGCAACCGTTCCGCCCGCCGGCGCGTCGCGGTCGGGTACCTCCGCTCCCTTTGGCGGAACGTCATCGTGTTCATCGGGCGCGTCAGGCTGGTGTGGCATCCGTAAGCCTTTCGGGTCGGGGGGAACCGGAAGTGAAGTCGCCGCGCCGCGCCATCCACGCGAGACGCGCGAGCAGGAGCGGGATCGACACGGCGAGGAAGAGTTGCGGGCGGGTCAGCCCCGCCCAGGCGATGTCGTTCCCCCGGACGAACTCGACGCCGAAGCGGAAGACCGCGTAGGCGGCGATGAAGAGGGTGAGCGTCTCGCCCGCGGCGATCGGCCGGTGCCGCAGCCAGAACCACAGCGCGCAGAACGCGACGACGTGGAACGCGATCTCGTACACGAAGCTCGGGTGCAACGGCACGCCCGCGGGTGCGCCCACCCGAGCCGCGGCGGCCGGGTCGAGCACGATGCCCCAGTCGCCCCCGGTCGGTGTCCCGGGCTTCTCCGTCAGCAGACAGCCGATGCGGCCGATGGCGAGCGCGAGCGCGACGGCGGGCGCGAACAGATCTCCGCTGCGGTGCGGATAGCGCACGATGCGTTTCGCGACGTGCACCCCCGCCCACGCACCCACCAGCGCCGACAGCATCGAGGCGTTCCCCCGCGCGAGCTGGTCGAGCAGGCTCAGGTTCTGCGAAGGATCGAGGTGTTGGGCCCACGTGCCGAGTCGGGAGAAGACCGCCGCGCCGACGAGGGCGCCGAGCACGAGGTACACGATCCGAGGGTCGTCGACTCGGCGCCGACGTTTCTCGACGAGGAACACGATGCCCGCGGCCGCGAGGGCGATCGTGACCAGCGTCGAGTGGGTGTCCCACGGCGGCAGCCACGGAGCGAGATCGGTGAGCCGGGGAAACATGGCTAGCTCCAGACCCGTATCCACAGGAGCACCCAGAACGGGATGCCGACCACCGCGAGCACCTCCACGACCCACAGGTACGCCAGCACCACGCGGGTGTCGCCGAGCTTGCAGCGCGAGCGGAGCAGGCCTCCGTGCCGGGCTGCGCGGTACCCGGCGATCGCCACTCCCGCGAACACCGCCACCGCGACCGGGCCGAGGAGCGTACTGATCACCGCGATCGTCGTGAAGACGCACAGCCGCAGCGGGTCGAACCCGCCGGGCGGGGCCGGCACCGACGGGTCGCGCTGATTCAGATGCAGGAACTCGGACGCGCTCATCGCACCGTCACCGGGATCGGTCGACGACCCGTCGCCGTCGACAGGCGGGTGCGCGAGAGCGGTGCCCACGCCTGCACGGCGCAGAACGGAGCGCACTGGTGCGCATCGGTCGTGGCGTTGACCGTGGCGACGTGCACGCAGCACTGGGTCAGGCGCTCCTCGATCATCGTGTTCATGTCCATGAAGGGCTTGACGGTGATGCGGAGCACCCGTTCCCCGAGCATCGCGCGCAGCCGCGCGTGCTGGCCGGGGAGTTTCGACGCCGCGAGGGTCGCGAGCGTCCCGATGCCCAGGTCGCAGTTGCGACAGATGTCGCCCCAGATGGATGCCATGGACGGGTGCGACAGCGAGGACTGCTCGCTGAGCAGGTCGAGCAACGACGTCTTCACGATCTCGCGGATCGCCTTGTTCACGTTCGAGTCGGCGATGCGGTTCGCCACCAGGTCCGGCGAGAGGTCGAGGAACTCCTTGAGCCGCTCGTGGCCGATGAGTCCCACGAGCGACTTCCAGTCGCCGGAGTCGTCCCTCAGGAAATACCCGACAGAGCAGCAGTGCGGGTGACTGCAGGGCAGCGCCGTCAGGTCGCGCCACGTGATGTCGCCGTCGGTCTGCGGTCCGAGGCGCGCGAGGACTCCCGTGTGCGTCAGGCGGTCGTTCGGGTCGATGCCTGACCCTCGTCCGGAGCCGAAGACCGGCTGGATCGTGACACCGCCGACGTACGGCGTACTCTGCGCCCGACGGATGACAGCCCCGATCTCGTCGTCGTTGACGCCGAGCGTCGCGGTCATCGTGAGCGTTGTGAAGACCCCGGCGGCGGACAGCCGCTCGAGCGCGCGCTCCTTGAAGCGGCGGATGTCGGCACCGCGGTGGAAGCTCGACGACTCGGCCGACTCGCCGTCGTACTGCAGGTAGATCTCGACGCGCTGCCGGTGCTTCTTCAGCACCTCGACGAACGCGTCGTCCTGAGCGATCCGCAGCCCGTTCGAGTTGATGAGGATGCGCACGACCGGCCGGGCGACGAGGTGCTCGAGCAACTGCTCCAGCCACGGGTACAGCGTCGGTTCGCCGCCGGAGAGCATCAGGACGTCGATCCGGTCGTTCTCCTTCGCGAGGCGCGCGTCCACGGACGCGAGCACCTCCGCCAGGGGAGCCACGGCGGACGCCGCGGGTCCGGACTCCGCGAAGCAGGTCGGGCAGCGCAGGTTGCAGTGGTCCGTCAGGTCTTCCAGCAGGATGCAGGTGTGCTGCGTCTGCATCGCCGGTAGCCCGTTCTCGTACGCCGAAGGCACCGGCGCGAAGTTGCCGACGGCGTCCGGCGTGTGCACCTTCGTCGGGGCCGTCCACTGCTCGAGGTAGGTGAGGATCTCCGCGGACTCGTCGTAGAGCGTCCGCACGAGTCCGTGGGTCGCGCATCCTCGCTCCAGCCACACGGTGCCGTCGCGGTCGGCCAGCCACCCCGAGAGTCGTTGCACCTGTTCGAGCGGGCGCTCGGGATCCTCCTCGTGGCACAGCGGGCAGAATGCGTTGACGTATCGATGGATGCGGTAGTCCCGCAGGGGCATTCCGGTTCCGGGGGGAGTCATCCGGCCACCCTAGCCATGCCGTCGTGACGCCCACCAGACCTGTCCACAGCCTCGTCGTTGGGGAGGAGGGGCGACATTCGAGAAGACGGAAGGGCCGCACCGGCATCGCCGGTGCGGCCCTTCACGCCGGTGTCGCGGGTCAGTACCACCCGGTCGACTGCGAGTGACCCCACGCGCCGCACGGGCTGCCGTAGCGGCCCGAGATGTAGCCGAGGCCCCACGAGATCTGCGTCGCGGCGTTGTTCTGCCAGTCGGCGCCGGCCGAGCCCATCTTGCTGCCGGGGAGTGCCTGCGGGATGCCGTAGGCGCCGCTGCCGGAGTTGTACGCGTGCACGTTCCAGCCGGATTCGCGGTTCCACAGCGAGACGAGGCACGAGAACTGGTCGTCGCCCCAGCCGTAGCCGGCCAGCATGCCGCGGGCGGTCGCCTGTGCGCCGCCGGGGCTGTTGTCGTCCGAGCCTCCGCCGCTCGAAGGCGCGGGTGCCGCTGCCGGAGCGGAGTGTCCGCTCGACGATCCGCCCGAAGACGACGACGTCTCGCGTGCCGCGGCCGCGGCGTCCGCCTCGGCCTTCGCCTTGGCGGCCGCTTCGGCCTCCTGGCGCGCCTTTTCAGCGGCTTCCTCCGCCTGCTTCTTGGCGATGGCGGCATCCAGGCTGCCGCGCAGCTGCGCGACGCGCTGGTCGACGCTCGACGCCGCGGTGGTCACCTCGTCGGTGAGTTCCGGCAGGAAGGTCGCGGGGAGCGACTCTGCCGCGGAGAGCCGCTGGGTCGCGGCGGTAAGGGCGGCGGTGTCGATCGTGGCGGGCTGCCCGACGTCGAGTCCGGATGCCGCGATGTCGTTCTGCACGGATGCCGCGGCCTGCGCCGTGGTGTCGGCGGAGGAGACGGCCGCGCGGGCGGCGACGGTCTCGGGCACGGCGCTCGCGGCGGGCGTGCTGTACGAGGCGAGGCGGAACGAGGCCGACGAGAGGTCGGCGGGGGAGGCGGCGGATGCCAGCGGTGCAGTGCCCGTGAGGGCGGCGGTCGCGATGACTCCGACGGCGAGGACACCGGCGGTCAGGGCGGGTCGGCGACGTGCTCGGCGGGAGGCCAGGCGACGGTCGCGGCGGTTGGAAGAGGGCGTTGAATCAGAGCGCATAGAACCGGTTTCGTGTCACGGGGACGGCGCGGGTTTCGCACGTCCGACCCGCGTAAAGCGGGCACGAAACGGGGAGCCTGGCACGGCAGTCTGGACGGAACCTGGGTGAAATGCGCTTTCCGGGGGGTGGAAAACGGCTGATCCGAGGCTCTTCCGGGGTGGGGTCGGGGCACCGCCGCGCACGCCCCGACCCCTTCCCGGTCACCCCACGGCGACTGGTTCGACGGGGGTTCCGTGCGCTCCGACAGCCGCCCGCGGGGTGCGGGAACGGCGGCGGAAGAGGACCGCCGCGAGCACCGCTCCGCCCGCGAAGAACGCCGCGCCCCACGTGAACGCCGTCGTGTACCCGGTGACCGCCGCGGGGCCCAGCGCCGCGGGGCCGTCGGCTAGGTGGTCGGTCAGGTAGGTGGTGGTCGCGGTCGCGGCGATCGTGTTGAGCAGGGCCGTGCCGATCGACCCGCCGACCTGCTGGCTGGTGTTGACCATGGCGGATGCCACCCCCGCGAAGCGGCGATCCACGCCGAGGGTCGCCGTCTGCATGGATGCCGGCATGATCGAGCCCATCGCGAGGCCCAGGAGCACCAGACCGGGGAGCACGTCGGTGACGTAGACGCTGTCGACGGTGAGGCGCGTGAGCAGCAGCATCCCGCTCGCGCCGAGGATCATGCCGATCGGGACCATCACCTTCGCGCCGAAGCGGGGGAAGAGCAGATTCGTCGACAGCTGCGCGGCGACGACGAGCATGACGACCATCGGGAGGAAGGCCAGCCCGGTCTGGATGGGGCTGAACTTCAGCGTCGCCTGCAGGAAGTACGTGACGAACAGGAAGATGCCGAACATGCTCGCGCCGGCGATGAGGATCGACAGATACGCGGCGGAGCGGTTGCGGTCGCTCAGGATGGCCAGTGGCAGGAGCGGGTGGGACGCGCGGCGCTGCCACAGGACGAACGCGGTGAGGAGCACCGCCGCCGCGGCGAGCGGCACCCAGCTCAGCGGCGAGTCCCAGCCCTCGGTCTCGGCGTTGGCGAAGCCGTAGACGACGCCGAAGAGGCCGGCCGACACGAGCACCGTCCCGGGCAGGTCCAGCCGGGGCC
>NZ_BADA01000164.1 GCF_000333395.1 Microbacterium sp. B19 | reverse complement strand
GCCTCGGCCGGGCGGTTNCGACGAGATTGACGGCGCCGCCGGGGCGAACGTCATCGACGCCCTCGCCGACATTTCGCCCGAATTGGGTCACCAGGTCGTCGCATGGGGGTTCGGCGAGATCTATGCCCGGCCGGGACTCGACCCGCGCGATCGGCAACTCGTGACCCTCGGCATGCTCACGGCGCTCGGCGGCTGCGAGCCGCAGCTCGAGGTCCACGTCAACGCCTCCCTGAACGTCGGGCTCACGCCGGAGCAGATCGTCGAGGCGCTGCTGCACGCGTCCGTCTACTGCGGCTTCCCGCGTGCGCTGAACGCGACGTTCGTCGCCAAGAAGGTCTTCGGCGAGCGCGGACTCCTGCCGGTCGGCTAGCGCCCGCTCTCGTTCCCCAGCGCCGCCCGCGCCAGATCGAGCGCGTCCGCCGGCGCGACGCCGAGGTCGCCCATCGCGCGGGCGAATGCGGCCGCGGCGTCGGCGGCACGGGCGCGCGTGGCATCCGTCCCCGCCGAGACGAACGTTCCTGCGCGGCCGCGGGTCTCGACGAAACGCGCCTCTTCGAGCTCTTTGTAGACGCGCGCGACGGTGTTCGCGGCGAGGCCGAGGTCGGTTGCGAGCGTACGCACCGGGGGCAGCCGCGTCCCGGTCGGCAGCTCGCCGCTGTCGATCAGCGCGATGATCCGCGCGCGCACCTGCGCGAACGGCGGTGTGGCGGAGGCGGCGTCGACGCGGATGTCCATGGTGCCGCCACCGTACCAACCGTCGGCGCGTGGGAAACGACAAGGGGGCCTGGATGCCATGGCATCCGGGCCCCCTTCCGAGACTTACGCGGTCGCGTCCTCGCGCTTGGGCAGCACCCAACCGGGGCGCACGAAGTGGCACGTGTAGCCGTTGGGGATGCGGATCAGGTAGTCCTGGTGCTCGGGCTCGGCCTCCCAGAAGGGAGCCTCGGGCTCGATGGTCGTGACGACCTTCGCGGGCCAGATGCCCGACGCGTCGACGTCGGCGATGGTGTCGCGCGCGACCCGCTCCTGCTCCGGGGAGAGCGGGAAGATCGCGGACCGGTAGCTCGTGCCGATGTCGTTGCCCTGACGGTTCAGGGTCGACGGGTCGTGGATCTGGAAGAAGAACGCCAGGATGTCGCGGTACGACGTCTTGGTGGGGTCGAACACGATCTCGACGGCCTCGGCGTGACCGGGGTGGTTGCGGTAGGTCGCGTGATCGTTCGATCCGCCGGTGTAGCCGACGCGCGTGTCGAGCACGCCGGGCTGGCGACGGATGAGGTCCTCGACGCCCCAGAAGCAGCCGCCCGCGAGGACGGCGGTCTCGGTGCCGGGACGGCGGGTGATCTCGCCGGAGTCGGTGGGTCCGCTGGTCATGGTGTTGCTCCTTTTGCGGTTACGGAAGGGGAAGAGGTTCATGAGGCTCGGGTCTCGCGGAACAGGGACAGGAAGTCGCCGTAGCCCTGCTCCTCGAGCTCCGCCACGGGCACGAACCGCAGCGCCGCCGAGTTCATGCAGTATCTCAGCCCACCGGCCTGGCGGGGGCCGTCGTCGAAGACGTGGCCGAGGTGGCTGTCGGCACCGCTGGAACGCACCTCGGTGCGCTTCATCCACAGCGTCCGGTCGGTCTTCTCCACGACGGCGGTGGCGTCGATGGGCTTGGTGAAACTCGGCCAGCCCGACCCGCTGTCGAACTTGTCGGTCGAGGAGAACAGCGGCTGCCCCGACACGACGTCGACGTAGATCCCCTGCTCGTGGTTGTCCCAGTACTCGTTGCGGAACGGCGGCTCCGTCGCGTCGTCCTGCGTGACGGCGAACTGGCGGTCGGTGAGGCGCCCGAGCGCCTCCGACGTCTTGCGGTACTCCGTGGTCACGGTGTGGTCCTTTCGCCTGCGATGCCCGCTTCAGGCATCACTGAGGAGAACGCGGAGCGCTGCGGTTTTGGTCCCGTGGGGCTGGGAGCGCGCTGTGAGTTCTCGGGGGTTCCGGATGCCGAGGGCAAGCCCCGGATCCGACACAGGTGCGCTCGCTACCGTGACGTCGACCCCTCAGGAGGACCCATGCCCCGCACGATCGTGATCACCGGAGCCAGCGACGGAATCGGCGCGGCCGCGGCCCGCCAGCTGCACGAGATCGGCGAGGAGGTCGTGGTCGTGGGCCGTAACCCCAACAAGACGCGACGGGTCGCCGACGCGCTCGGGGTGCGCTCGTTCACCGCGGACTTCTCCGACCTCGCCCAGGTGCGCGAGCTCGCCGAGACGCTGCGCGCCGAGTATCCCCGCATCGACGTGCTCGCCAACAACGCCGGCGGGATCTTCGGCGACCGGAAGCTCACGGGCGACGGGTTCGAGGTCACGTTCCAGGTGAACCACCTCGCGCCGTTCCTCCTCACGAACCTGCTGCGCGAGACGCTGCTCGAGTCGCGCGCGTCGGTGATCCAGACCTCCAGCGCCGCCGCCCGCCTGTTCTCCCGCTTCGACGTCGACGACCTGCAGGGGGAGCGGCACTATTCGGCGTCGCGCGCGTACGGCAACGCGAAGCTCGCGAACGTGCTCTTCACGAAGGAACTGAACCGGCGCTTCGGCGACGCGGGACTCTCCGCCGTCGCATACCACCCGGGCGTGATCGCCTCGAGCTTCGGGTCGACCGGCAGCGGATCGTGGAAGTTCCTCTACGGCGGTCCGCTCGCCGAACGCTTCATGACCTCGACCGACGTCGGCGGCGCCCGCCTCACCTGGCTCGCGCTCGGCAAGCCCGGCGTCGACTGGCAGCCCGGCGGCTTCTACGCGAACAACAAGCCAGCGCGCACGCATCGACGCGCGGACGACCCCGCTCTGGCCCGGCTCCTGTGGGATCGCAGCGCCGAACTCGTCGGTCTCGCCCCCTGACGAGCTGTCCGTTTCCTATGGGATGACCCAGGATGCCGAATTCTTGGCGAACTCTGGGAGGGTGGCCGCCATTCTGACGACATGACCACCACCACCGTTCCCCTTCCCGTGGAGCTCCCCGCCTCGCGGCCTCGCCGCGCCCGGGTCGTGCGTCCGCGGGCTCGGCTCGGCTGGAACCTCGCCGCGACCGCGCTGATCTGGCTCTCGAGCCTCGCGGTGGTGGCTCTGTGGGTCGCAGGGGGTGGCATCCAGTCCCTTCTCGCGATGGATGCCGAGACCCTGAACACCCTCGGACGCCTGTGCGGTCTGGTGTCGGCGAACCTGCTGATGTACCAGGTGCTCCTCATGGCCCGGGTGCCGGTGTTCGAGCGCGGCTTCGGGCGGGACGGGATCACCCGGATGCACCGGCTCGTCGGGTTCTGGTCCTTCGCGCTGTTCTCCGCGCACATCGTGCTGCAGACCCTGGGCTACGCCGCGGCTGCGAGCGTGAACCCCATCGTGCAGCTGTGGGAGTTCGTCTGGGACTACCCGGGCATGCTGCTCGCCACCGCCGGGACCGGTCTCCTGCTGCTGGTCGTCGCCACATCGCTCCGCCGAGCACGTCGCAAGCTGCGGTACGAGTCGTGGCACCTCCTCCACCTCTACGGCTACCTCGGGATCGGCCTCGCCGTTCCGCACATGCTGTGGACCGGTGCGGACTTCACCGCGCACCCGCTCGCGTCGGTGTACTGGTGGGTGCTGTGGGGCGCGACGGCGGCCGCCGTCCTCGTGTTCCGCGTCGGCCTGCCGCTCGTGCGGTCGCTGCGGCACGGCCTCCGCGTCTCGGCCGTCACGCGCGACGGTGACCGTGGAGTGGCCGTGACCATGACCGGACGGGCACTGCACCGGATGCCGGTGCGCGCGGGCCAGTTCTTCGTGTGGCGGTTCCTCGACGGCCCGGGCTGGACCCGCGGGCACCCGTTCTCGCTCGCCGCCGCCCCGGACGGCGGCTCCCTCACGATCGCGGCGCGGCTCGTCGGCGACGGCACCGCGCGGCTGGCATCCGTCCGCTCCGGCACCCGTGTCCTGATCGAGGGAACGTACGGCGAGATGACGACCGACGCCCGCACCGGTCGCAAGCTGCTGCTCATC
>NZ_BADA01000165.1 GCF_000333395.1 Microbacterium sp. B19 | reverse complement strand
TCGTCCGTCCCAAGACTCGACGAGGAGGGATGCCGGCACCTCGACGTTCGCGACGTCGACGAGGGCGATCCGGCCGCGGGCGTCCTTCCACCGCGGTCGACGTCCCGAAAGGAGGACGAGGGGCGCCGTGACGCCCGCGGGTCCGGTCTCGCCGGAGTACGGCCAGGCCGACGCGACGGGAACCGTGCGGCCCTCGACCGTCAGCGACACGTCCTTCTCGTCGGCATCCCACCGCTCGAAGGTGTGCGTATCGCGCTCCGGGCGATAGCCGAGGGCGACGAGTTCGGCGGCGACCTCGTCGATCAGGATCCGGTGGGCCTCGTTCCCCGAGCGTCGAGGCCCGAGAGTGTTGAGGCGGGCGATGTGTTCTGCGGCAGTCGCCATGTCAGCCGAGGAAAGGCCGCAGCTCGACCCGGCGACCGCACGCGCGCGAACCGTCGATCGCGAGGTCGCGGGCCGTGTCGAGGTCGGGCGCCTCGATGAGCCAGAACCCGGCGACCCACTCGGCGGTGTCGTTCGCGGGGCCCGGAGTGACCACGGGGTCCCCGGACCGCGCGTCGATGACGAGCGAATCGGCCGGGTGCGCGACGCCCGCGGCGAGCACCCAGTGACCCTCCGCGATCAGGCGGTCGTTGAAGGCGTCGATCGCCTCGCCCTCGTCGTCGGTCGCGGAGGAGCTGCGGTCGTCGATCACGTTCAGAAGGAATCGCATGCGGCCACTGTGGCACCGACCCCCGACACGGGGAAAGCGCCCCGTCATCCGAGGTCGTGCAGCACCGCCTCGGCCGCCCGCTGCCCGGAGACGAGCGCGCCCTGGATGGAGGCGGTGTCGCGATGGTCGCCCGCGACGTACCGCCCGTCGCCCAGGCGGACTGGGCGCCGCAGGTGCACCGGCGGGTCCTGCGCGGGGAGCGCCGCAGCGATGTCGTCGCGCCGCAGCAGTCGCCAGGGTCGGGTATCGGTACCCCACAGCTCCTCGAGGTGCCGGCGGACGTCCGCCTCCGTCGCGCTCGTGGGCAGCACGACCGTCGCCTCGACCAGGTGCCAGCCGCGCGGCGCGTACGTGGGCGCGGTGTTGCTGACGATCGCGGTGTGCACGATCGGCCCGCGCCGGAGCCCATCCACACGCAGCGCGCCGTCGTCGTGGTGCCGCTCGTCGGTGGCGAACCACCACGTCTGCAGGCCCCGCGGGCGGGGGAGCGGGACGTCCAGACCGGGGGTCAGACCGGTGGACAGGACCACGGCGCGGGCGTCGATGGCATCCCCGTCCTCGATGTCCACGCGCCACCCCCGACCGCGCGGCCGGGTCGCGGTGACCCGATGGGAGAGGCGGATGCCGGCTCCCGCCCGCCGCGCGGTGTCGGCCAGCTGCGCGGGGAGAGCACCGATCCCCGCGGCGGGAACCCCGGGGGTGCCGAGCGCGAAGCTGCGCACGAGGAGGCGCACGAAGACATCGGAGGACTCCTGCTCGTCGTCGGCGAGGACGCCCGCGAGGAACGGCTCGAGCACGCTCTCGCGCAGGGGCCCGCGAAGGCCCGCGCGGTCCCACGCCTCGGCGAGCCGGCGATCCGGTCCGCGCTTGACCGCCCGCGGATTCGCGAGGACGGGGAGCGCCCACCGCGCGAGGGACAGAAGGTCGGCGGGGCGCACGAGCCCGCTCCCGAGCGACGCCGGAATCGTCGCCGGATGCCGGAGGGGGTGGGCGACGCGGGCCACGCCGTCGTCGAGCCGCACGGACAGGGCAACCGGGAACCGCCGCAGCGCCAGCGCGCCGACGTCGACCCACCGCCGCACCGCCGGATACGCCGGGTTGAGCACGTGGAAGCCCCGGTCGAGGCGGAAGCCGTCCACGACGTCGGTGCGCTCGCGTCCGCCGACGGCGTCCTCCGCTTCGAGCACCACGACGTCCCGCCCCGCTTCCGCGAGGCGCGTCGCGCACCGCAACCCGGCGAGCCCCGCTCCGATGACCACGACGTCGTATCCGCTCACGTCTCGAGCGTAGGCAGGGCGTGTTCTCGACCGGTGGGGGTTGCGGCACACATCGCTAGGGTGGCGGCATGCGTACGCGACCCCGGGGGCGGGGGCCCCTCGTCATTGCCGGCACGCTTCTCGTCGGTGTCCTTGCGGGATGTGCCACGCCAGTGGGGAGTGCGTACCCGTCGCCGACGCCCACGGGTACGCCGTCGGCGTCCGAGGAGTCGTTCCTCTCTCCGGGCCCGGATACGGGTGCTCTCGAGCGCGCCCGAACGTGGCTCAACACGGCCGTACTCCCGGAGGGTGCTGTCGCCGCCGACGCGGACAGCCTGGGGTCGGCGTTCTCGTCCTACACGGGATGGCCCTGCGGACCGGTCGCGACCCTGACGGCCTATTGGCGACTCCCGGATGCCGACCTCGCCGAGACCGCGACATGGATCTCGACGCACCCCGTCCCTGGACTCATGGTGCCGTTCGTCCGCGACTATGCCGACGTGGAGGGTGAGGTCCACATCGGCCAGATCCCCGCGCAGGAAAGCCAGGAGGGCATCGTGTTCACCATCAAGCCCGCCGCCGACGGCGATGTCGACATCCGCGCGGAGGTCGCGGCGCTCGCCGCGGATGCGACGTGCGCCGACCCCGGTCCCGGCGCCCGCTGGGGCACACCCGGCGAGGGCTGAGTCGTCATCGGAGTTTGACTTCGAGCGCGCTCGAACTCCTAGCCTGCAGGTGTGGCAGACGACGAGACGGATTTCACGATCGCGCAGATGAGCGCGGCGACCGGCGTGACAGCGCACACGCTGCGTTACTACGAGCGCGCCGGACTCATCCAGCCGGTGGCGCGCAGTTTCCGGAAACGGACGGCGCTACTTCGTCGCCGACG
>NZ_BADA01000166.1 GCF_000333395.1 Microbacterium sp. B19 | reverse complement strand
TCCGGCTCTCCAGACAAAGGAGAGCTGGTCGGATGCCGTGCCCTTCGGCCGTCTGCTCGTGAAGGTGAAGCGCGAGATCATCCGCATGGACCGGCCCGAGGTGCGCCCTCAGGACGGTCGCGCGCCCGCGGTGTCGCCGGCGACGCTCCGCCGCTGGCTCGACCGCGGAGCCGACGACGACGGCCGCGAGATCGTGCTCGTCGACACGCGCAACGCGTTCGAGGTCGACTACGGCACGTTCTCCGGCGCCCGCGATTGGCGCATCGAGCGGTTCACGCAGTTCCCGGATGCCGCGAGCGCCCACCGCGACGAACTGGACGGCAAGACCGTCGTGAGCTTCTGCACCGGTGGCATCCGGTGCGAGAAGGCGGCCCTCTACCTGCGCGACCAGGGCCTCGACGCGTACCAGCTCGACGGCGGCATCCTCGGCTGGTTCGCCGCCGAGGGGAACGCGCACTGGGACGGCGACTGCTTCGTCTTCGACGAGCGGGAAGCCCTCGATCCGGGGCTCGCCGCCCGCGCGGGCGCCTGACCGATGCTGTGGGATCAGCACGCGTGCGCTGAACTCGTCGAAACCGCTGACCTGACGGAGCTGCACCGCTACCGCCCGGCGGGCGGCGGACTCGTGTCGCTCAACGTCGGCTACGCCCCGCACGGGCCCGAGGTCATGGCATCCGTCCTCCGCGCGTTCCGTGCCCAGGTGACCGCGATCGACGGGCTGGAGCTCGCGGCGACGGTCGCCGACGTCGACCGGATCGCCGCCGCCGGCGACACCGCGGTGGTGTTCGACCTCGAGGACTGCGCGCCGCTGGGCGGCGACCTCGACGCGGTGGCGACGCTCGTCGCTCGGGGCGTCCGCACGCTCGGCCCGGTGTACAACTACACCAACGCGGCCGGGGGCGGATGCCTGGATGCCGTCGACCCCGGGCTCTCGCGCTGGGGCCGCGACCTCGTCGCCGAGCTGAATCGGCGCGGAATGGTTCCGGATGGTTCGCATGTGGGCGCCCGCACGTCGCTCGACATGTGCGGCGTGTCGACGCGGCCCGTCGTCTTCAGCCACTCGTGCATGCGAGCCGTGTGGGACCACCCCCGCAACATCACCGACGACCAGGCCCGCGCGGCCGCGGACACCGGGGGAGTCGTCGGCATCACCGGCGTCGGCATCTTCCTCGGCCCGAACACCCCCACGCTCGAGGCGATGGTGCGCCACATCGAGTACGCCGTGGAGGTCGTCGGCATCCGGCACGTCGGGGTGAGCACGGACTTCTCGTTCGACTGGGAGACGTTCCAGACCACCCTGGCCGAGAGCCCCGCGCTGTACGACGCGAGCTACACCGCGTGGGGCCCGGTCGAATGGATGCCACCCGAGACCTTCGTCGGCCTGGGCGCGGCGCTCCGCGACCGTGGGTGGGACGATGCCGACATCGCGGCGGTCCTCGGCGGGAACTTCCGCCGCGTCGCCCTCGAGAGCTGGGAGCCTCAGCCATGACCGAACTGACCGACGGTGCCGTCCTGCGCCGCGCCCGCCCCGGTGACGAGGCCGGGATCCTCGCGTGCATCCAGGCGCTCGCCGACTACGAACACGAACCGGATGCCGTCGACAACACCGTCGACATGCTGACGGCCACGCTGTTCGGCGACGACCCGCGCGCGTTCGCGTTCGTGGTCGAAAAGGGTGGAGAGATCCGTGCGATCGCGATCTGGTTCCTCACCTACTCGACGTGGACCGGAAACCACGGCATCTGGCTCGAGGACCTCTTCGTGCACGAGCGGTACCGCTCCAACGGCTACGGCGTGGCGCTGCTGTCCGCGCTCGCCGCCGAGTGCCTCGCGCAGGGGTACCCGCGGCTCGAGTGGACGGTGCTCGACTGGAACGAGCCCGCGATCGGCTTCTACCGCGCCCTCGGCGCCGAAGCGATGGAGGAGTGGACGACGCGGCGCGTGACCGGCGCGGCGCTGGAGGCACTCGCCGCGCGGGGCTGACGCACCCCGGTCACGCGCGGTTCCGGCGGGCGAGGAACACCGCGATCCGCGCGACCTCGAGAAGCTTCCGCAGTCGTCCGGGGCGCTGCACCGTGCCGAAGGACGTGCGGTCGGGGGCATCCGCGAGGTGGCGCTGCAGGGCACGGAAGCTGTCGACCTGCCGGGCGAGGAGATCGAGATCGACTCCCGCGTGCGCCGTCTCCGCGAGGAGGGAGGCGGGGCCCGTGACGAGGGCGATCGCCGGAACGTCCTTCTCCCACAGCGGCTCGCCCTCGCCGAGATGCACCACCGCGCCGGGCCGCACCGGGCGCACCGCGGGGTTCCGCCACTCGGCCCGGGCGAGCGCGGCGAACTCGGGGGTCGTGGCGTAGAGCAGCTCGGGTTCGACGTCGTCGGCTCCGGCCTCCGTCGACGGGTCGTCGTCGCGCCGGTGCTTCGCGCCGAGGTGCTCGATGACGAGGCCGGCCACCGCGGTCCGCCCGTCGGCCGCGGGGGACCACCACTCGGGATGCGCGTGCAGCCAGGCGGTCGTCGCCTGGCCGTGTGCGGTCACCGCCGGGATCCGGAGGTGCCCGGCGACCAGCACGAACACGATCGTCCGGTCGTGCGGGGTCTCGGGCGCGTCGCNGGCCAGCTCGAGCAGACCGATGAACCCGTT
>NZ_BADA01000167.1 GCF_000333395.1 Microbacterium sp. B19 | reverse complement strand
CGCTGTGAGGACTCGTCCGACGCCCGCCGAGTGGCTCGGTCCCGCCGACTTCGCGGACGCCGCGGTGGAGGCCGTGAGGGGCCTGCCGGTCAAGGTCCGGGTGCTGGACGAGTATGCGCTCACCGAAGGCGGCTACGGCGGGATCCTCGGCGTCGGCCAGGGGTCGGACCGGCCGCCGCGTCTGGTGCACCTCGAGTACGCCCCCGCCGACGCCGGACGCCACGTCGCCCTCGTCGGCAAGGGCATCACGTTCGATACGGGTGGCCTCTCCCTCAAGCCCGCGGCATCCATGGTCGGGATGAAGTACGACATGTGCGGTGCCGCGACGGTGCTCGCGGTGCTGCGTGCCGCGGCCGAGATGGCGCTGCCGGTCCGTGTGAGCGCATGGCTGTGCATCGCGGACAACATGCCCTCCGGTCGCGCGACCCGCCCGGGAGACGTGCTTCGCATGCTCGACGGCACCACGGTCGAGGTGCTCAACACCGATGCGGAGGGACGCCTGGTTCTGGCCGACGGTCTCGTCGCCGCGAGCCGCGAGAACCCCGACCTCATCGTCGACGTCGCGACGCTGACCGGCGCGATCACGGTCGCCCTCGGCAATCGCCACACGGGTGTCATGGGTGAGGACGACGCCGTCGCCGAATACCTCGCCGCCGCCGAGCGGGTGTCCGAACTCGCGTGGCAGCTCCCTCTCCCGGCCCACATGGTCGACGACCTGGACTCCCCCATCGCCGACTTGCAGAACGCGAAGATCGGCGATCCGGCGGGCGGGTCGCTGTTCGCCGGTCTCTTCCTGCGCCACTTCGTGGGGCGTGTCTCGGAGGAGGCGGACGCGCCGCGCATCCCGTGGGTGCACCTCGACATCGCCGGCGTCGGCATGAACAAGGGTGCGCCGTACGGCTTCACCGACAAGGGTGTGACCGGCGCGACCGTGCGCCCGCTGATCGAACTCATCGCCGCCGGCGGCGTGCGGTGACCGAGTACTCCGCCGACGTCGTCGTCCTGGGCGGAGGGAGCGGCGGCTACGCCGCTGCCCTGCGTCTGGCCGAGCTCGGCAAGGACGTCGTCCTCGTCGAGAAG